>UNSQ01000030.1 GCA_900556885.1 Candidatus Saccharimonadota bacterium | reverse complement strand
ACTTGACGTCTTTCATCAACGTCTTATCGCCAAAACTTTTCTCAGTAATGTGAATATCGGCTATCATGCTTGAGATATTGTAACATAAGTCATATTTAAGCCGCACCAAACTAGCCTAAATATACTGTCGCGTTAAGTTTTGCTATAATATAATCCATGTCAAAGCCAAAAGCTAAAAAACCAGCCACACAGAATATTGTCAATCGTCGCGCACGGTTTGATTATGAACTTGGCGAAGAAATTGTAGCCGGCTTGGTTTTAACTGGAATGGAAGTACGAGCCGCCAGAGAAGGTCACGTCCAGCTTAAAGGCTCATTTGTTAGCTTAAGAAATGGCGAATTGTGGCTAAATAACGCCAGCTTTTCACTGCGATTAAACGTTCGCGGAGAAGCAAATAGCCGCTCAGTTGATACTTCGGCGCGGAAATTATTGGTAAGTAAAAAACAATTGTCCAATTTTATAGAGGCCAAAAAACAGGGAATGACAATTGTCCCGACCAAATTATTGACCAATGGAAAGTTTATTAAAGTTGTAATTGCGCTCGGAAAAGGTAAGAAAAATTACGACAAGCGCCAAACCATCAAACGCCGCGACCAAGACAGAGAAACCAGGCGGCTTATCTCTAATAGATAATCACATTGACTACGAACCAGACTCAGAATTTATTGATTTTCGCGCGCGTCAATTAGCTTTTGATAAAGCTTTTCGAGCTTCTTCACTTGACTGCGCTCCGTGAATTTATTGGCCAGCTTCTTACTTTCAGCGCTAAATTCCGCTTGTTTCTTCGGACTTTTTAGAATTGCAATTACTTTTTCCGCGACACTTTCTGGATTATTCTCCGCAAAATAGCCATTGACTCCGTCTTTTACCACCTCTGAAACTTCCTTGTCAATAATAACAATCGGCTTTCCAGCGTGAGCGGCTTCGTGAAGAACCCAGCCCTGCGTATCTTTAAGCGAAGGAAAAGTAAACACATTCATCACTTTATACGCCACGCCCAAATCTTCTCGTGGCATAGCGCCAGTAAATATAATCCTATCCGCAAAATCCGTCTCGGCTGCCATTTTTTCCAAAGTCTTTCGATATTCAAAATCGCCGACAAACAATAGCTTTGATTTCGGACGAGCTTCGGCAATAAACTCGCTAAACGCCTGAATCAAAATTGGCAAGTTCTTTTCCTCGCCCAAGCGCCCCACAAAGCCAAACACTTCATCTTTTTCATCAAGACCCCATTGCTCGCGAAATTCTGCAACTCGTTTCGCGCTCGCCCGCGGAAGAGCATTCACGCCGTTTGGCATTAAAGTGACATCGTACGTGTAATCTTCAGTCTGCCAAGATTCTAATTGATCGCGGCTTTTACGCGACAGGGCAATTACCGCATCCGCCTTGCTGTATAAAATAGTAATAACGCGCTCAATAATATCTTTATTCCATTTCGTTACGCCATTACGCGGACGATACAATTTGGCAACTTCCAGCAAATCCTGTCCATTCAATTTTACCGACAATGGAAAAACCACTCCCGCCAACGCCAAAACTCCTGGCAAAACCGCAGGATAATGATCGACGAATTCGTATAGATCCGTACAATGCTGAATAATCAAAGGAATATTATTTTTCTTCGCCGCCTTCACGCCCAATAGACCAATTTGCGACGGCGTAAAAATATGAACGACGTCCAGATGCATATTAGCAATTTGACGCTGCACCACAGGAGGGAAGAACACCGACGTGTCGTAATCATCAAAGAACGCGCCCGTAATTGAGCGGAAACGAATTATTCGACTATTCTCATCTTCGTGGAGAAGTTCGGCTTGCTTGGATGGACTAATAGACTTTGCTGGACAAAAAACATAGACCTCATGCCCCAAAGCTTCCAGCTCACGCTTTAATGATTCAACAACGTAAACAATACCGTTAATGGACGGTCTGTAGCTGTCCGTAAAAAGTCCTATCCTCATAATAGCCCCATTATACCATTTATATCAGTGATCGATAAAATTCAACCAATCGCTCAGCGCCAGCACTGCTATCAAAACGCTCAGCAATCTTTTCTGCTAATCGGCATTGTTGGCTATAAAATTTCTTATTTCGCCTCAGTTTATCTACTTGAGCAACAAAATCGCTATCAGACGAAGCCATTACCGCCCCATCTCTAAATGTTGTGTCATAATCAGAAATATCTCGCAAGACAACAGGTAATCCTGCGGCAGCGGCCTCAACAACAACCAAACCGAAAGTTTCCTGCTCGCTCGGCAATACAAATACATCGGCCGCACGGTAATAATCAGCAACCTCATCGAGTGGTATCACACCAGTAAATTTCAAATTCTTTGGCGGATTATTCATCATTCTTTGCATAGCACCATTCTCAGCCGCAATCACTCCAAACGGCACGCCGCCGACCCATACAAACTCCACATCAGGCATCTTTTCTGCCATATCAAAAAACACATCGACACGCTTACGTGGCTGCACTTGACCACTTCCAACGACCACAAAAGCATCATTGCTAATGCCAAGCTTTTGTCTAGCAGTTTTCTTCTTCGCCGGTGAATTGGCATATTTTGCCGTATCTATAGTGTTATATAATATAGAAATTGGCTTCTTGACACCAATTTTTTCCAGTTCATTCTTTGTATAATCAGATACCGCTAAGACCAAGTCAGCTTTATTGTAAAACCATCGTAAATACGCGCAAGCAAGTGGCTCTAGCAACTTCGCGCCCTTAATACTGCCTATAAAAGAAGCTGGTACAACATGAGCAGACACGACCTTCTTTCCGCCAGATTGACGCATTTTTTTCATCGAATACAGTCCAGTAGTTTGCACATGGACGATATCCGCATCTAACCGAGCCTTATTCACCGCAATATCAATATCATCACGATCTTTAAGCGCATTTGTCATCTCTACAAAGGCCGTATGCACACCATGACCCTGAACAGTAAATTCGCTCTCAGAAATCATATCAACAATTAGTTTTTTATTGTCTTTCTTACTCATATCTACAGTATAGCAAATAATTATTCCGCCAATATCAATT
>UNSQ01000029.1 GCA_900556885.1 Candidatus Saccharimonadota bacterium | reverse complement strand
GTCTTTCTTACTCATATCTACAGTATAGCAAATAATTATTCCGCCAATATCAATTCGGCAACCAGCTCTGGACTATCCAACACCGATAAATGTCCCGTATCAATCTCCACAAATTTATCAATTTTTACACCATCGGCGGCGCTCACGGGAAGCGAAATCTTGTCCCGTCGCCCAACTATCAATCCCGTAAACTCATGCTCAGAAATAATAATTTTTTCACCCCGAGAAATGTCCCGCGCAATTTTCGATTGCTCCAAATATTGCCGCCGCGTTACTCGCGTATTTTTCGTCAGCCACCGTATCAAATCCACAGTGCTTTTCCGCCTATTATTCACCAAGCACAGCCCACGAAACACCGAAAAATAATAGTTCAAATAAATATATTGATTCGCCCAACGAGTGCGGTAAAAGAACGACGAGGAAATTCTCGATATAGCCGAAGTTTTAATCGGAGGGCTGATGTACCAAATTTTCTGGCATTGCATTTTATTTGCCGCCAAACATCCAAGCGAATGGGCAACAACCTCGTCAATTGACACGCCTTTACCGCCAAAAGCCGGCATCAAATTCATCACCCAATTTTCAACGTCGCTCATTTTCATATCTTTTATCAATTGACTTCTACCGTGAGAAGGCAAATCAACAAACACTAAATTCGCGTCATTTTTCAGGCGGTAAGCTAACGGAATCATCCCGTGAAAATCGCCACCAATGCCGTGAATTAGCAAAATAGTTTTATTCGAGCCGCCTTGATAAAAATAGCAAGCAGTTTTCACGCCTCCGACGTCCATAAAGCCGCTTGATATTTCGCCCAAAAACTTATCATACATTGGTAGCATATTCATTAAATTATATCATCACGGTATAATAAAATTATGAAGCTTTTCTCTTGGAATGTAAACGGCATTCGTGCGGTCATCAATAAAGGTGAATTCGCGAAGTTTATCAACACGTACAATCCAGATATTCTGTGTCTGCAGGAAACTAAGGCCGCCAGAGATCAAGTTGAAATTGACCTGCCAAATTATCACGAGCATTTCTATTCCGCTGCCAAAAAAGGCTATTCCGGCACGGCGATTTTCTCAAAAATTCCACCCTTAAGCTGGCGCGACGGTTTTCCGCCGAACATCATTGAGCAATTTGATTTAACGGGCGACGAATACGGCAATCCAGCCGACGAAGGACGAATTATCACCGCCGAATTTGACGATTTTTGGGTCGTCAATTGTTACACTCCGAACTCAAAAGGGGATTTGAGCCGATTGGATTTGCGACATAAAAAATGGGATAAGGCAGTGTTGGCTTATCTGGAAGAATTGGAATTGTCAAAGCCAGTCCTTTATTGCGGCGATATGAACGTGGCGCACCAGGAAATTGACTTGGCAAATCCGAAACCCAACGTCGGCAAACACGGCTTCACCAACGAAGAAAGGGAAGGTTTCCAGAATTATTTGGACGCTGGATTCACAGACACTTTCCGGACGGTTTTCCCCGAAAAAACTGGCGCGTACACTTGGTGGACGCATTGGGCGAATGCCAGAGCGCGAAATGTCGGTTGGCGGATTGACTATTGGCTAGCGTCGTGTGAAATCGCAAATCGTGTTACTAATCCGCAAATTCATCCAGAACAAATGGGCAGCGATCATTGTCCGGTGAGTATTGAGGTAGATTTGTAATGGATATGAAATTTTGGCAAAAACAAGAACCAGGAAAGCCACTTTTTCCAGATGTCGAATGGAACAAGCCAGAACGACGCGACCAAGCGGGAAAATTAGGAATCATCGGCGGTAACAAATTAGGCTTTTTGGCAGTGGCAGAAAGCTATCAAGAGGCGCTCAGGGCTGGCGTGGGCGAGGCTCGCGTTTTACTCCCTGACGCCTTGAAAAAAAATGTTCCCGCGAATATGACCGACGTTTTATTCGCGCCGACAAACCAATCAGGAAGTTTGGCAAACGAAGCGCTCACTGAAACTTTGGCACTGGAAAGATGGGCGGACGTATTACTATTATGCGGCGACGCTGGACGAAATAGTCAGACGGCAATTGTCTACGAAGAATTGATCAAAAAGTCAGAAATTCCCGTCGTGCTGACGCGAGATGCGATTGACCTTGTGCAAAATAGTTTTCAGGAAATTTTGGACAATCCGCACGTGGTTTTCGTAGCAAGTCTAGCGCAAGTTCAGAAAATATTCCGCGCAATTTTTTATCCAAAAATGATTACATTCAGCATTCAATTGTCGCAACTCGTCGAAGCGCTTCACAAATTCACCATCACATATCCCGTAACAATTTGCGTTTTTCATGCCGACAATTTAATAATCGCCCACAGCGGAGAAGTCGTCACCCAAAAATGGGACGCACCAATGGCAATTTGGCGGGGAACCGTCGGCGCCCGCGCCGCAAGCTACTTGATTTGGTCGCCGAAAGCGCCGCTAGCAGCAATCAGCACCGCTATTTGCAAAATGTAGCTTCTCATAAATATCTGCTTGACATTACGTACAATTAGTTGTATCATACTATCAAGCTTTCACCCATGACTTGTCAAAGGGTGAAAGTAGCCCTTGGTTATGAGTAAAGCACTTCTCGAGAGGAAGTGAGTGCCGTGAAGATTGGACCTCTAATCATCATGGTTACAGCATTAGTGGCGGTCGTCGCCCTTTCCGCCGCAATCGGAGCGGCAGCTGGGATGCTAATCGCATTCCTGCTTGCCGCAGACATGTCCTCCGCGGCGCCCATTGGGGCGTTGGCCGGAGGCTTCGCTAGCCTTATGTTCCTGCTTAACGCTAAAGAGAACGGAGGGAAAGGGCTGTCGTAAAAAGCCCGCAGAGAAGACAGCTCGCCTGGAAGGCTACAAAGCCTCGGTAGCGCCTTTCTGCGGGCTGTTTTCTTTGCATAAAAAAATCGCCCAAAACGGACGATTATCACCTGAAGCTGCCTCTGGTACCGCGGGCCGGACTTGAACCGGCACGAGCTATTGCTCACCAGATTTTGAGTCTAGCGCGTCTACCAATTCCGCCACCGCGGCACAAGAGAACGCTCCAAGCTACCGTATGATTGTAACACAACTAGCAATTTCTCACAAGCACGACTTTTATTTGATATCAATTTGACGTATAATGAAAGAAGTTATGTATCCGACGGATGATCAATCAAACGGTCGAGTGGGCATGCCGGTATCAGATCAGCGCCGATCTCTCACGCCGCCAACTCGCGACTCAGCAGCCTCACGAAATGCCGCTGCCGATGTTATTCGTGGTCAACTTGACGCTATTTACTCCAGATCGGAAGAGCAAAATTCTGCGTCAGAAAAAGCTCAGCCGCAACCATTTTCCAATCAATCACAGTCAAAGCCCGAAGTCCGATCAGAACAGCCTAAGGCGCAAATGGTCAAACCTCAGCAAGCTTCAACAACACCACAGCCAGAGCTGAAAAAAGACACCGTCAATCACGCTATGCGAACGATGCCAATTACCCAAACCCAGATTCAGCCAAAACCACAAATTAGCAATTCCGCTCCCACAAACCAAACCGCTCAAACTCAAAATTCAGCCGTCCACACTCAAGTTTTAGCCGACCAATGGAAGCAATACCACAGCGCTTGGCAGAAATATTATCAGATGTATTATGAGCGTTACTATGCTGGCGACATCGCAGCAAAAAACCGTGAGATTTCTCGATTGACGAAGGAAAGTCAGAATATCACGCCAGTAATCAGCGAAGACGAGCCTCTGGACCCACAAAAAGCAGCCATAAAAGAACTTCGCAGTCAAATTCAGCAAAAGGTTCGCGACTCCGCAAATAAAGTGAAAAAATCCCGGCATTTCGTTCCAGCGATTGCTGGATTATCGGTGCTATTAGTCTTCATGTTTTTGCAATATAACCGCGTTATTTTCGGCGCGGTCGCAGCCTATACAACACCTGGCGCAATTAACCCGCAAAACATCATCGTTGATGCCTCCACCGACGTAACTGTCGGACCAGAACCTAGGATTATCATCCCAAAGATTAACGTTGACGCGCCAGTTATTTACGGCGCCGCTAGTGACACGAAATCGCAATCAAAAGCCATGGAGAAGGGAGTAGCTCACTTTTCAATTCCTGGCGCCAGTGCCGTGCCAGGCGAAGTCGGAAATGCCGTATTTGCCGCACACTCCAGCAACGACGCTTTTGCTGGTGGCGATTATAAATTCGTCTTTGCTCAGAATGAAAAGTTGGTCAAGGGCGACATTATTTACATGAATTACAACGGGAAACGCTACACTTATAAAATAACATCAACAGAAGTTGTTATGCCGACCGAAGTTTCAAAAGTTCAGATTAATACAGATAAGCCAATGCTGACGCTTGTAAGTTGCGTGCCTTTAGGAACTGCGGAGAAACGACTTCTTATCTTCGCAGAACAAATCAGCCCAGACCCAAGCAAAGCTACCGCGACTTCAGAATCCAGCTCAAATCAGCAGCAAAGCAACAACTCAAATATCCCAGGAAAACCCGAGCCGACTTTGCTTGAGAAATTATTCGGCGGTCGATAAACTAGCTATTTAATTAAATAGCCCAACAGATCCATTGTCCATATTCATTTTACTCAGGACAATTTTTCCAGAAGCGTTGGTCGTCAATCCGTAAACGTATCGCTGATTTGAGGATAAAACAGAATCCAAACCAGGCTTAACGTCTATCAACGTATGAGCGTTCGTACCGTCAAACTCGCGAATCTCCATTTTTCCCGACGCAGAAACGCTACGAATATAGAAGTTGTCAAGCCACTTCACTTCCTGCGCCACACCAATATTAAACACGCTCGACAATTCTTTACGCTCCAAGTCGTAAGTCTGCAGTGCCGCGCCGTTTTGCGCCACGATAAATCGCCCAGCATTGTCCATCATCACGTTCGCAGTCGCATTGTCAATTTTAATGGTATTTGTCGTTTTTAAGAACTCTTTTTGGCGGTCCTTAGAATCCGAAATGTCGCCTCTATAAATTGTCATATTTTTACCATCAGTCAAAACCACGGTGTCTTTATTGAAATAGCGAGAAATTCGAATTACTGGGGTAGAACTAGTAGCAAAAGTGCCAATCACAAACGGCTCTTTCCAATCTCGCTTCCAAATTCCTGCCACTTTTTTACCGTCAATAACAGCCAGGTAGGACAAGCGATCATCGCCATAAAGCTTGAAAGATTCGACGCCAACTAAAATTGGGCTGGAAATTGTCGAGCTATCAAGATCAACTCGCCTCAATTCGCCAGTTTCCTGCAAAGCGTAAACCGTGTGCGCGCCAGTTCCCGCAAAGCCGATTTGCTTAATTCCAAAACC
>UNSQ01000028.1 GCA_900556885.1 Candidatus Saccharimonadota bacterium | reverse complement strand
AAATTGAGTTACGGCATTTTCCAATAAAGCCAAATCGCCCTTCAAATAATAAAACTTCGCACCAGCCACCTTAGCGCCACGCTCAAAGTCCACCCAGCCGCGACTTACAGCGTAATCCAAATGGTCTTTTGCGCCAGTTTTGCAATCGCCATAAACTTTTACCTCAACAGAATCTTCTTCGCCACCCAGAGGCACGTCGTCAAAAGTGACATTCGGGACGTTTTTAAGAATTGCCGCAACTTTTTCCTCGGTCGATTTCAAATAGCTCTCACGCTCTGCCAGCTCAACTTTCAATTGCTTGCCCTGATCAATTAGCTCTTGGTCTGGTCGACCGCCCTTCATCTTCGCTGAAATAACATTACGCTGTTCGCGTAGCGCTTCAACCTGCTTTTGCAAATCGCGTCGCTCATCGTCTAATTGCAACAATGTCGCAATATCAACTTTATAGCCTTTATCGTTTGCCGACTTTTGCACCAAATCGGCATTTTCCCTGATGAATTTGATATCTAACATATCTTCATTATATAACAATTCTGAATAAAAATAGCCTCAAGAGCAGTTGAAATACTGCTAAATTTACCTCTTTTAAACGTGAGAAATCATTCCAACACCAAGCATAACCAACAAAAACAGCCCCAGGACAAATCGATAAATTATGAATGGTCGGAAATTATTACTCTGAATAAACTTCAATAACCACGACACAGCCAAATAACCGACGCCGAATGAAATTACCGTGGCAATTATGGTTGGAGTCCAGCCAACGCCGCCAGAAATGTGTTTATATTTGGTAGCTACTTCCAATAGTCCTGCTGCGACCAAAGCTGGAATGCCCAAGAAGAAACTCAACTTCGTAACCGACACGCGGTCAAATCCACGAAATAGACCGACTGAAATTGTTGCGCCAGAGCGACTAATTCCAGGAATGAGCGACAAACACTGCCCTGCGCCAATCGCTAAAGTGTCTTTCCAGTTTGTCTCAGTTTCGCCACGCTTGTTATTTGCCGCGCGATTGTCAGCCAGCCACATAACAATGCTCCAACCGATAAGCCCGAACGCCACAAACCACAAACTGCGCAGAACCGTTTCAACTTCATGCTTAAATAATAATCCGACAATCGCAATAGGAATTGAGCCGATAATAATTGCCCAACCATATTTATAATCAAACTTTCGACGCGCCCGCTTCCACCATAAACCGCGCCACCAAGCCTGCAGAATTCGCCAGATGTCGCTCCAGAAATAAATCACCGCCGCCAGAATTGCTCCGATCTGAATTATCGCAGTAAAAGCCACGACACTCGGATCGTCAATTCGCATTCCCAACAACTTCTCAGCAATCGTCAAATGACCAGTCGAAGAAATCGGTAAGAATTCCGTAATTCCCTCAATCACGCCGAGAATAATCGCTTGCCACCAAGCCACGCTTAAAAATTACCTTTCATCCTTCAAGTGTAGCATTAGCGGTAAAATCATTCAAATGCGTGAGCCTAAGATTCGGGGTTTTCTGCTTCAATCGAATTTTGATAGAACAAACCGCTAACATTCACGCCCGCAGGAGCATAAATTTTCAAGCCAGTTATCGGCTTATAAAACTTCAAGCAGCCGTCAAAGAATATCGCGTTACACTTTTCAGAAACGGACAGTACAATTTTATCACCATCGCGGCGCACGTTAATTTCTGGCTTATTCGCCTTTGGTAAATCCACAAACTCCGCTTCCACCTTAAATTTGTCAGAATTTATTCGCGAAACATTCCCTACTGGCATATCAATAAAAATTGAATTAGCGTTTGTCGTATCTGGAATATCGATATTCACTTTCTTCGTGAGCTGCTGCGATTCACGTGCATATTCCAAGCCAGCGTGCGCGCTAAATATTGCAGCGCTTGCCAAACTCATAAAAACAACGGATGCCGCCACGATCATTGTGATTACAGACATTCGATTGACCTTCCAAGCGAATATGCTACGCGTTACAATTGCGCCAAATACAACCGTCGCGATTCCGCCAATTGCTAAGGAAATCCACACTCCCCACGCCCACATTTGCATACTCAAACCACCAAGCATACCAATCACAGAAACGCCCAGCGCTCCGCCAACAATCAATCCGAACAGCACCGCTAGCGTCGTAAATAGCACCATAACGCCAACAAAATATTGGAAAAATTTCGCAATTGGAGTTTTTCCGGCAGACACAGTTGAATTTCCATCAGCAGAAACCTCCTTAAGCGCAGCCAAAGTTACTGGCTTCCCGCGCATTCGTAATTTGTCCGACGCGGTTTTTGCTGGCGGCATTGACACCCACATTGCGAGGTAAACCAGCACCATCGTGCCGAATGTTACGAACGGCGAGACAATTGCAATTAGTCGCACCCACAACGGATTGATATTAAAGTACGCCGCTATTCCCGCACACACGCCGCCAATGACAGCCCCGTCCGTGTCGCGCATCAATTGCTTTTCTGGCTTCTCATTATCATCCGTCAATTCATCAGTTGAGTCCTCACTATCATCCGAAAAATCGCGCGGCTCACCCATTTGATTTTTAATCGCCAAAACGTCATCATCGCTAATAACGCCTTCTTTCATCACGCCACGCTCGGCTAGAATTTCAACCATTCGCGCCTCAATTTCCTTCATCGCTTCTGCGTCGGCGTGCATATTTTTCTGAATCGAATTAAGATATTTTTCTAGCGATTTCTTAGCGTCAATTTCCACACTAAACGCCGTTTTTGCCAGATGAATCCTGGTTATTTCCTTCATTATTTTATTCCTTTCTCTAAATTATCAAGCGAATTATTTAGCATATTTATGCGATCCTTAAGTTCATGAATCAATTGATCACCGTGATCTGTCAATGAATAATATTTTCGCGGCGGACCTTGCTCACTTTCCTGCCATTCGTGTTGCAAATATCCGTCTTTCTGCAGCCTATTCAGCAGCGGATAAATCGTACCTTCGACCACCGTTAAATATGAATCGTTCAATTGCTTAACGATGTCGCCAGCGTACTGCGCCTTATTAGAACAAACCAGTAAAACACAGTAAACCAAAAATCCTTTTCGCAATTGGACCGCCAAGCTTTCCGCATAGCTATCAACGTCCACTTTTACCTTCTTTCGGTATGTTAGAACCCTTAATTTTGCCGTCTTTGATCAGGATTTGATAATCGCATTTCTTGGCCAAGTCAACGTCGTGCGTCACGATAATCAGCGTTGCGCCTTCTTGCTTGTTGTAATTGAACAGCAATTCTTCCACCTTCGCGCCAGTTTCGCTATCCAAATTTCCCGTAGGTTCGTCCGCAAAAATAATCTGAGGATTGCCGACAATTGCCCGCGCAATCGCCAAACGTTGCTTCTGACCACCCGACAAATCCTTCGCGCGATTCTTGCGCTTCTCATACAAGTCCACCGCCTTCAGCGCCTCATTGATCTTGCTTTCTCTCAAGCCCCTTGGCGTTTTCACAATTTCCAGCGGCAAACTTACATTGTCTGCCACGCTTTCATTGCCCTGAACAAAGAAACTCTGGAAAATAAAACCTATTTTTCTCGCGCGGAACTCGTCAACTTGCTTTTGCTTCAATTTCAGAATATCCTGACCGTCAATAATCACTTGACCTTGCTGCGGTCGATCCAAGCCAGAAATTGCATGCATCAGCGTCGATTTTCCTGAACCAGATTTTCCCAAAATCGCCACGCTCACGCCCGTTGGAATTCGCAAACTCACATCATTTAGCGCCACAAATTGGTTCTTCTTTTTGCCGTAAATTTTCGTCACATTTTTAAGCTCAATCATAACAATTCTCCTATTCCGTCCTTAACGCTTCAATTGGATCTAATTTTGTTGCCTTGCGGCTCGGCAGCCAGCCAGAAAGTACCGCCATAATCATCAGCCCGATTATCAAAAGTCCCATTTGCAGAGGATTAACGACTAGTAAATTCGTGCCTTGCTCCAACTTCAGGAAATTAGCAATCATAGGATTGAGCAGCGACATCAAACTCGCCAAACCAACGCCGATCAAACCGCCGAGAAGCCCGACCCACGCCGCTTCATACCTGAACATTTTACCGATATCACGACCTCGCATTCCCAAAGCTTTCATTAGTCCAATCTGACTAGTTCGTTCCAAAACAGATATGTACATCGTATTAACAATTCCAAACACGCTCGCAAGCAACGCCAAAGCGCCAAACCCAATCAGCGCCATTTGAGCCATATTCACAAAAGTCAGCATAGCCTTACGCACATCCTGAACCGAAGACGCCATATAGTCCTTGCCAAGCTCACTCTTCACCGCCTCAACATTTTTCTCATCATCAACCGACGCAATTACGTAAGAATAATCATTAGGCAAATCTTTGGCGTGGCTGAAGGCGTAAATCTCCTTAGCATCATCCACAGAAACGCGCACAGCTGGCTGGTAAAACAGGATCGTATCCGAAGGTTTATCGACTGCTGCGACTTTCAGAGATATTTCCTTGTCAGCGTTCTTGCTCGGCGAATCTCCTTTTTTCAATCCTAGCGTAATCGTTTGTCCAATTGCCGATTTCGCATCACTAAATCCCATTTCTTTTACGTAAGATTCCGGAATAACAACTTCGCCTTTTTTCGGCATAAAATTGTCCAAATTACCAGCCGCAAACTTCATTCGAGTTTTATCAAACTTCACGGTTACATTAGGCACGAATTTTTTGTTATTTGCCGAACTTTTGGCGTATAAAACTCCATACATAGAATAAGCTGGCGTCACTTTTTCTACGTGCGGGGTTTGCTGTATTTTTTTCACGTCGTTATCAGTCATCGAATATTTTTCTATCGCCTTAGACTGATCCTTCTCCGTATCTTCCGAGTCGCTATATTCTGGAAGATTGCTATCAGGTCCTGACGAGGTCACTTTTTTATAGACCGAAACAGATTTTTTATCGCCAGCCGCGTCAACCATGCTGTTTGTATACAGCCGACCGCCTTCTCCAGCCATCAGCGCCAGACCAATTGTAAACGCTCCAACTGAAATTGCCAGCGCGGTTAAAATCGTGCGACCTTTTGATTGCCCCAAATTTCGACCGGCGCGTTTAATAATGTCAATTCTTCTCACATTAAGCTCCTTGTTGATTTACTATACATAGTACTATGTTATACAAGGTACCTTAAATTGTCAAGGTATTTTTGAAAATAATATTCAAAAAATCGCAGGCTCTGTCAGCTTAGGGATCGCTATTTTCGCCTAGCTTTAACTATCTTCGCCAAGCCATTAAGCGCGCGCTTATAAAAAGGGACAGAAGAAGTACCGCTATTACTATTCACACGCTCCCGCGACTCGCCGTCGCTCACACTGTCCTGAATCTCGCGACTGCCCGCAGTAGCCCCGTTCTTCTCTATCGACTCATTATCCACCAAGCCAGCCATATATCTAGCAGCATCAAAAAACGTCGGATCTCCCCAAATCTTGACTTCTTCATCATCTCCGCAATCAATTACTGCGGAAATAACCTGCTCGTCGTCCTTATTGTAGATTTCATCATCAATTCCATCGCAATCATCGATCTCTTCGTCGCCATATTCAACGTCAAAGCGCCCGCTATAAAATCGACAATCGGCGATAATGCCACGGCACAAATCCCCTTGGTCATTTCTCTGCCATACGCTCATCAATATCACCAGATCAGAAGTAGACAGATCAGCCTCCTCAAGCAGCTTAACAGACTGTCCTTTACTAATAATTAGACGACCACTTCCCTCTGCCCTAGACTCATCAATATACATCACATCCTGTGGCGATACGTCCGGATAAGTATCGAGTGTATATAGCACTTCGGGAGACATTGTCTCGGTTGTAACTTGTCGTAATCTATCAGGCACTCCATTATTATATTCTTCAGACATTTTATGACCTCCTCAATTTAATCTTATTCCTCATCATACTCATCTTCAATCTCTTGGTCCAGAATCTCTTCAATCACGTCTTCCAGCGTAATAATTCCCAGCTCCGTCTCATCGTCCATCACCACAAACAAATGATTGTGCGTTTGAATGAATCGACTTAAGACTGTGTCCAGGCGCGACCTCTTGTCAATATCATAAATTTTATCGCGGTACAATTGGCTAATTGGCAACGGCAAATCTCGTCCAACGA
>UNSQ01000027.1 GCA_900556885.1 Candidatus Saccharimonadota bacterium | reverse complement strand
ATTCACATTACTGAGAAAAGTTTTGGCGATAAGACGTTGATGAAAGACGTCAAGTTCAGTGTGGACGACGGCGAGAAAGTTGGTGTGGTTGGTCGTAACGGTGTTGGTAAGTCAACACTTTTTGGAATATTGAGCGGAAAAGATACTGATTATACGGGCGAGGTTATTTTTCGGCGCGGTATTACGGTTGCGACTACCGCTCAGGAGCATCACGGATTGGGCGATCAAACGGTCATGTCGTATATTCTTGGCGGGCTTCCAGAATATTCCAAGTTAAAGAAAATCATCGATGAATATCCGCTGACTATGGGCGATAATATGCGAAAAATTGAGGAATATACGCAAGCCTTGGAGCGATTTGACCAAAAAGGATTTTATCAAGTTGAAGAAAAACTTGAGCGAGAGCTGAGCAATTTTCAATTAGACGGTTTTGGTGATCGGAAGATTTCTTCTCTGTCTGGCGGTCAAAAAAGGCTGGTGGAAATTGTTAAAATTATGCACTCGGAGGCGCATTTGGCGCTGATTGACGAGCCGACAAATCATATGGATTACGTTGCGAAACAGCAGTTTATTGATTGGATGAATTCCCAGCCACATCAAGCGATGCTAATCATTACGCATGATCGTGATGTTCTTGAGCAAGTTGATCGAATAGTTGAGATTAAGGACGGTCAAGCGGTTAGTTACCGCGGAAATTACGACGCGTATTTGAAGCAAAACGCTCAAGCAACGACGGCTGGAATGAATAATTTTGAGCAGATTGAGAAGCGAATTGTTAACCTGAAGCAAAAAGTTTTGGATTATCAAAGGCTTAAGGAAAAGTCGCGTAATCCTGGCACGATTCAGAAATTTAAGCGGCTGGAGAACGAGGCGCGAGCGGAGCTGGCGGAATTGTCAGAAATGGAAAAGCCGACGTTTTGGATTGACAAGGAATCCGTTGGTCAATTGGATTATAAATCGGCCGAGCGTTACGGAAAGTTCAAGTCGCGTAATATTCGCCTGAGTATGAAAGACGCATCCAGTCGCAGTCAGCACGTGTTGGTTCGTGCGGAAAATGTGGCGGTTGGGATTGGTGAGCGGATATTGTTTGAGGATGTGAATATTGATTTGCGTGAAGGTGAAGCGATTGAAATTAGAGGTCGCAATGGCGCTGGTAAAACTACGTTGATTCGGATGATTTTGGCGTCGGGCAAGAGTTTTGACGGCGGTTCTGTTCTTTATTCTGGCGATATTTTCCTTGATCCGCAGGTTCGAATTGGCGTTTATGAGCAAGAAATTGACGAGCGATATCTGTCTGATCCGCTAGAAAAAGCGATTGAAAAATTGTATATGAGCCGTGATTTGTCGATTTCTGATACGAAAATTCGGCAACTTTTGGCTGACTATTTGTTCACAGACGCTGATCGGATGACGCCGCTGGCTCGCTTGTCTGGCGGTCAAAAGGCGCGTTTTCAGATTATTGCTATGCTGGCGAACGACCCGCAATTGCTTATCTTAGACGAGCCGACGAATCATTTGGATTTGCCGAGCATCGAAGAGCTGGAAACGGCGCTGGTCAAATATTCCGGCGCGATTCTTTACGTTAGCCACGATAATTATTTTCGCGAAAAACTTGGCGGCAAAGTTGTGCAAATTGGCGCAGAATAAAAATTTTCCGCCAGAATTTGACGGAAAATCTTGAATTGTTTTTAAGAAAATTAGTCAGCTAGTAAGCCGTTTTTTCGTAGCAAATCTTGTAGTTTTGGTCGATCAAAACCAAGCACTAATTCTCCGTTAATATCCGTTACGGGCACGCCTTGGAAATTGCCGCCATTTTTATTTAGCAATTCTTCTTTTGCGCCAGGATCGGCCTCGATATCTTTGGAAACAAAGTCAATTCCCAGCTTTTTTAGCCATTCCATTTCCGTGTGGCAAAACGCGCACCAGCTAGTGTTGTATACGACAACTTTTGTGTCTTGATGGTTGTTCGTTGTGTCTTCGCTCATATATTCCCCTATTTAATAACACTTCCAATTATAGCATAACGGTTACGTCTATTTAGAATTCTTCGACGTCAAATGCCAATTTTTGCACCATTCGCAGTGATATATATCAATCGACAAATTCGGGTTTGCTAGCTCTTGGATTTCTGCTGCTTGGCGCGCTTTTATCTCTGTTGAGAAGCGACGTTTTTTCTGGCAATTAGTCAGTCCTGAAATTGACATCAATGATGTTTTTTGGGTTTTTTGACTATTTTTTGAATAATTTCGTCGTGGCATCTTGCAAAATAGTATAACAGATTGATATAGTGGAAAGTAATGGTAAAAGAAACTGACATTTCGGCTAATGATACAGGCGATTCTGGCGCGATGATGATTTTGGCAAGGACGATGATTGGTACGATGTGGCGAATGTTTTTGCCGACAATTGGCTTGACTTTGTTGGGACTGTGGCTGGATAATGTCAGCGGAATGAAGATAAGGTGGTTACTTGCTGGAATTATTTCTGGCGCGATTATCTCAGCGATTCTCGTAGCTTTGCAAATTGCTAAAATTAAACAGCAGGAGTTGAAGAAATGATCGATTATATGGCAAGCGCTGGTCCGCATATTTCAGTAAAGGTTGACGAAGTTTTCAGTGTCGCTGGCGTATCTATTACGAATTCGCACTTGATGGGATTCTTGGGATTGATCGTACTGGTGTGGGCAATGTTCCGTACTCGTGCGGCGGTTTTAGGTAAAAAGAAACATAATTTTATCACAAGGCTAATTCAGTGGACGTTCGACGGACTTTATAATACAGTTTGCCAAGTTATTCCAGACCAAAAATGGGCGCGTAAAGTTGCTCCGCTTTGTATTACGTTGTTTTTCTTTATCGTTGCGCAGTACTGGCTGGGGCTTTTGCCGATTGTCGGTCCAATTACAATTGGCGAGCATCACACTCCTCTATTCCGCGGTGGCGTAGCGGATCTTAATATGACTTTCGGTTTGGCGATTGTAACGATTGTCGCGGCTCAGGTTTACGCGTTTAAGTATTTGGGCTTTAAGGGTAATTTGGGACGATATTTCGTTAACCCGCTGCGTGATCCAATTATGTCATTTGTTGGCATTTTGGAATTGGTGGCTGAGTTTTCGCGAATGTTGGGGCTGAGTTTCCGTTTGTTCGGTAACGTTTTGGCTGGCGAAATTCTCTTGGCAATTATCGCTTATATGACGAAGTTTTTGTCGCCCGTGGCTCTGCAGCCGTTCTATTTCTTTGAGTTATTTATTGGCGGCATTCAGGCATATATTTTCTTTATGCTATCAACTGTGTTTATTTCCCTAGGGCTGGCTCACCATGATTCACACGAGCCAATTGATGAAGTTCACTCCTCTGTTGAAACTAATAAATTAGCGACATCAGAGAGTGATTAAATTAGGTAATAATTAATTAAAAGGAGAATATTAACCATGGAAGCATTAGCATTCACACTTACCTACGCAATCCCAGCTGCATTTGCTGCAATCGGCGCTGCAATCGTTGGCGCGGCAGCCATGAACGCAGCTGGTCGTAACCCAGAAAAAATCAACGACCTACGCACAATGATGATTTTGGGTATTTCATTCATCGACGCTATTGCTATTATCGGTTTCGTCGCAGCAATCGTCGGCAAAGTTATGTAGTTTTCGGAGTAAATTGTGGAGAAAATATTAACACAATTTGCCAATTCTGGCGCATCGGAAAAAGCTGGTTTGTTTGATTCGCTAGGTATTGATTGGGCGCTGTTGGCGTTTCAGACGGTAGCATTTTTAATCTTGCTATTTGTTCTTCGCAAGTTTGTCTATCCGCCAATGATGGAAATGCTCGTCAAGCGAGAAAAAGACCTGAAAGCGGCTGACGCGGCGGCAAAATCTGCTAAGGAAAATGCCGATCGAGCCGAAGAAATGACCGCTGAAATGATGCGAAAAGCACGAGCGCAAGCTAGCGACATCGTGGCGTCTGCTCGAGAAGAAGCGACCGAAGTTGTTGAAGAAGCGGCTAAAAAAGCGACTGCCAAATCTGAAGCTTTGATTAAAGAAGCGCATAATACGATTGCTCAAGAAATTGAAAACGCTAAGAAAGATCTGCACAATTCGACATTAGAGTTGGTGGCTGAAGCGACTGGCAAGGTTTTGGGCGAGAAAATTGACGCGAAGAAAGATACGAAGCTGATTTCGGAAGCGCTTGAGGAGGCTGAATAGATGAAATTAGTGTCCAGGAGAAAGTTGGCAAAGTACGCAGCTGAACAAATTTTAGCTGGCAATGACGCGGTGTTGGAAGAAATTGCTGGTCTTTTGATTTACGAAAAGCACGAACGTGAAGTTGATTTGTTGGTGCGAGATATTGAGGCAGAATTGGCTGAGCGTGGTGAAATTGTAGCGTCGGTCGAGAGTGCGAGAGCGCTTGATGACAATACAAGGCGTAAAATAGAGCAATTTCTGGCGACTGCGGCGAGCGATAAAAATAGCAAGCCAAAAGTGTCGCTAAGAGAATCAATTGACCCGACGTTGATTGGCGGATTTAAGCTACAAACGCCGACCGCAACACTGGACGCAACGGTTTCGAAGAAGTTAAACGACTTGCGGGCGAAGAAAATCTAGGAGGAAAAATGAGCAAGATTGATGTGACAGAATTAGCCAAAAGCCTGCGGGAAAAAATCGCGCAGCTGGAGGCGACGGAAGGTTTGGAAGATGCTGGCGTGGTTATTCGCGTTGGTGACGGCGTGGCTTGGGTGCACGGCTTAAGTAGTGCTGGCTATAGTGAAGTGCTAGAAATTGAAACTGACGGCGGTACGGTTGAAGCGTTTGCCCTGAACTTGATGGAAGATGAAATTGGCGCGGTGATTCTTGGTGGCGAAGATAAGGTTAAGGCTGGCGCCAGTGTTCGCCGCAAAGGTTCGGTGCTAGACGTTCCTGTCGGCGAAGAATTATTGGGGCGAGTGGTTGACCCGCTAGGTCGACCTCTTGACGACGGCCCAGCGATTAAAACGAAGAAACGCGGTTTGATTGAACGTCCTGCTATTGGCGTGATGGGTCGTAAGTCAGTTCACGAACCTCTGATGACTGGCATTATGTCGATTGACGCGATGTTCCCGATCGGTCGTGGTCAGCGTGAGCTTATCATTGGTGACCGTCAAACTGGTAAGACGGCAATTGCTATTGATACGATGATTAACCAGGCTCGTCAAAAGACTGGCGTGGTGAACGTTTATGTGGCGATTGGTCAGAAGTTGTCGAAGATTGCCAGGTTGGTCGACCGATTGAAAGAAGAAGGCGTGATGGACCAGACGATTATCGTTGCGACCAGCCCGTCCGATGCGGCCTCCCTGCTTTACTTGGCGCCTTACGCCGGTACCGCCATGGGAGAATATTTCCGCGATAACGGCGGTCACGCATTGATGATTTATGACGATTTGACAAAGCACGCGGTGGCTTATCGACAAATGTCGCTATTGTTGCGCCGTCCACCAGGACGCGAAGCTTACCCAGGTGACGTCTTCTATTTGCACTCACGCTTGTTGGAGCGTTCGGCCAAATTGTCTGATGAACTTGGCGCGGGAAGCTTGACGGCTCTGCCAATCATCGAAACGCAGGCTGGCGACATTTCCGCTTACATTCCAACCAACGTGATTTCTATTACCGACGGTCAGATTTTCCTGGAAACCGACTTATTTTATCAAGGCATTCGCCCAGCCATCTCAGCCGGTCTATCAGTTTCTCGTGTTGGTGGCGCAGCTCAGACGAAAGCTGTTAAATCTGTTGGCGGAAACTTGAAGCTCGGTCTTTCACAGTTCCGCGAATTGGCGTCATTTGCTCAATTCGGTTCAGACCTTGACGATGCAACAAAGGCTCAAATTGACCGCGGTCAGCGACTCACTGAACTTTTGAAGCAGCCACAATATCAACCAATGAGCGTCTGGGAGCAATTTGTCAGTATCCACGCGGTGACTGGCGGTATGTTTGACGAAGTTCCAGTTTCTAAGATTAAGGATGCGCAGTCTGCTCTATTGACTTATCTCTGGAAAAATTCTAAAGATGCTATGCGTGAGTTGAACAAGGGCGACAAGCCTTCAGATGAGCAATTGAAATTGATTGACGAAGCTACGAAAGAAATAGCGAAAGGATTTGAGGAGTAATTCATGCCGAGCACTCGCGCGCTGAAAAATCGCATTCGTTCGGTGGACTCAACTAAGCAGATCACCAAGGCTATGCAATTGGTGGCGGCTAGTAAAATGCGTCGCGCTCAAGAGGCGGACAAGGCTTCTGCGCCGTACACGATGGCGGCGGAAGAATTGCTGTCTTATTTGGCGAGCCAAGGCGCAACCGACAATCACCCGCTGTTCGTTAGGCGAAAGATAAATAAGCGATTGATTATCGTGGTGGCCAGCGACAAGGGTTTGGCTGGCGCATATAACACCAATGTTTTGAAGAAATATTTGGAGCTATTAAAGCGTGATGACGAACGCGGAATTGAGAACTTGACTTTGACGATTGGTCGGCGAGCTTCGCAATTCGCAACGCGTCTTAAAGATACGAAAATCATCGGTACGTATGAAGATCTGCCAGATCAGCCGTCTGGATTGACGTTCCATACGATTTTGAATACGGCAGTAAATATGTTTGAAAATGGCGAAGTTGACGCCGTTACGCTTGTTTATACGCGTTTTGTCAATAGCATGGTTCAGACTGCAGAATTGGACAGATTATTGCCAGCAGGAACGAAAATCTTGGTTGATCCGAGTGAAGTTTCTAACACGATTTCTGACGCCAAATATGAGCCGAGCATTCCGGAGGTTTTGGATGCGGTGGCGTATCGCTTGGTTGGTGCGCGACTGTTGCAGGCGTTACTTGACGCTCGCGCTAGTGAACATTCTATGCGCATGATGGCGATGAAGAATGCTACGGATAACGCCAGTGATTTGGTTGATGATTTGACGCTAGCTATGAATAAAGCTCGTCAAGGAGCGATTACTCAGGAGCTTGCTGAAATTTCTGGTGGCGTGGAGGCGATGGAACAATGATAAAGGAGATATTGAAGTAAAGGAGCAATTATGAGTAAAAATGAAGGAGCTGCGATGGTTACAATTGAACAAGTGAAACAATTTCTTGCAAAGCATTTTGCATTTAAAGTTTTAGATAAGCGCATAACACCAACCTTGTATGGATGGTTGGTAAGTCTAGTCCCTGATGAGTATTACACTAGCTCCACATACCGGCCAACTATACCTGGTGAAGGTGGTTTGCAAATTGATCGAGAGACTGGTGTGTATTATAGACTTCCAGGCACAATGGCTGCTCTTGAGAGAATGAATGAACAATGCAAAAAACTAGGCATTAAGTCAATTGATGATATTCAGTCTCCAGAACACCTTCGTCAATTTGTTGATGGCTTCTTAACTGCACAAGGTAATATCACTGATAATACAACAGGAGCTGTAAATGAGTAAAACACTAGGAAAAATTATTCAGATCGTTGGAGTGGTCGTTGACGTGGAGTTTCC
>UNSQ01000026.1 GCA_900556885.1 Candidatus Saccharimonadota bacterium | reverse complement strand
GAGTACTTGGCTTCGAACCAAGGGGTCGCAAGTTCGAATCTTGCCGGGTGTACCAAAATAGCTCGTCATTATGACGGGTTTTTTATTTATGACTACACCATAAAAACACCAGTCGAGTGGCTGAGTTAACTATTCAATGGCGGATTCTGAATTTCTGACGGCATTTGCGCGGATTGCGAACCTAAAATTTGGCGAATTTGATCAGCGGTGATAATTGTGGTCGAACCGGGCGCGACAGTTCCCGCTAGCATTTGCTTGGCGACGGTATTCTCGACAGCTCGCTGGACGACGCGACGCATCGGACGAGCTCCCAATCTTGGATCATAGCCAGCCTCGACCAGCAATTTCTTACCTTCATCCTCGACCGCAACTTGAATTTTTTGCGGCGCCAAAGTCTTATTAACTCCCGCCAAAATCAAATCAACAACCTGCAGCAACTCCTCTTTTCCTAGCGGACGGAACAGAACAATTTCATCAAAACGGTTTAAGAATTCTGGACGGAATAAATTGGCATTAATCAACTCGTTAATAAATGTCTGCTCGAACTGCTCCAATTGATAGCCCCGCTCAATATATTCACGAATCCTATCCGCGCCAGCATTCGACGTCGCAATTACAATCGTATCGCGAAAACTAATTTCTCGGTTATTTTCATCGCGAAGTATTCCTTCATCCAAAAGCTGCAGAAGTGTCGTCAAAACCTGCGGATGAGCCTTTTCAATTTCGTCCAAAAGCACGACAGAGAATGGGCGCTTCTGAACTTGAGCAGTCAAACTTCCTGGATCTCGCGCGCCATCCGCAATTAACCTAGCCACGTCATCCGGCCTGACAAATTCGTTCAAATCCAAGCGAATCATATTGCCTTCACCGCCAAAATAAACATCCGCCAAAGCTTTAGAAAGCTCCGTTTTACCAACACCAGTCGGGCCAAGAAACAGGAATGCGCCAATCGGTCGATTCTGATTTCTAACACCTGTGCGCGCGCGGCGAATAGCGTCAGAAACAACCGTCACGGCTCGCGTTTGATTGATCATTCGCTGATGAATTAATGACTCCAAGTTTAACAATTTTTCCTTTTCGTCACTCAAAGATGCTACCGAAATTTTTATACCAAGAGTCTTTTCAATCGCGTCATCCACAGATTGCGCGGTCACTAGCCCACCACTCGCATAACTTGCCGCCGCTTCCAAAATTTTCAACGCCTTACCTGGCATCACCAAATCTTGAACATAACGATCGCCAACACGATATGCCTCCGCCAGCGCCTGATACATATATGTCACTTTGTGCTGTGCCTCAAATAAAACCAATTGATCACGCATGATCTTCATAGTTTCGGGTTCGTTTGACGGTTGAATTGCAATTGTGTTCAAAGCGTGAGCCAGCTGCGGCTTAGTCTGGGAAATTTGCAAAAATCGCTGATCGTCCATCGTTAAAATCGTCCTAAGTCTGCCCACCTCCAGAATTGGCAATAACACATTACTCAGGTCAACCGAACCAACGCCTTCTTCGAAGAATAATTGTGCATTGTCCAGACATAAAATCACGTTTTTCGACAGAAAAGCTTCGTTCAAAATCATCGTGACTAGATTTTCCAATTCCCCGCGACCCGACGCCACGCTGATCAACGACGACGCGTCAAGCATAAAAACCTGCTGGTACATCAGCGAACCAGGAACGCCTCGATGTCCGTCAATCAACATTTCCGCAAACGCCAACACAACGGTACTTTTTCCCGCACCATCAGCTCCAACCAGCGTAATATTCTGCCGCCCGCCATAACTAAACGTTTTAAGCATCTGCCCCAGTGCCTCCTCATGCGCAGCCAACTTAGTTGTAAACGCGCCGCCAGATACGCTGACGCTAATATTCTGAGCAAATCGACTCAGCAGTGGCGTATAGCCAAAAGACCAATCCCTAGCAATTCCGCCCGTATTTAGCGGCTTCTCTTTATACTGGTCAATCAGCGCCTTGATTCGCTCGTACCATCGAATAGCCTCCTCGATATCATGAAAATCGATCTTCATATTCGCCAGCAAAGAATCGTGCTGTGGCAATTGTTTTACTATCGCCGCCGCCAAAACCGCGCTAGTAATCTTCGGACTTTCCGTACTCTGCCAGATTTCAATCGCCGCCTTCCAAATCTGCTCCGTTCGATCCGGATCATCGACGGAAATATTACGCAAGAAATTCGGCGTCAATCCCAGCCGCACTGACAAAAATTGCCCAGCTCGCGTACCTGTAATCGCCTCAGCAATATCAATCGGCGTCGGTCTGCGCGGCAATTTGCCCAAAACGTCCGCCGCCATCACATCGTCAATTGTCTTAGGATTTTTACTAATTTCTGCCGTCTTAAGATCTTTTTCCCACCAAATCGACACCATAATCATCGGGCCACTCAGACCAAATAATAGCCAGCCGATTGCCCCGTGTTCGATCAACGACCACAGACCAAGCAGCACCATCATAATGCCGACAGCTATCGCCACGACATGCCAAGCATTACCAAACCTTACAGAAAATCGCGCCTTCCGAGACCGTAAACTGTCGTAATTAAATCTCGGCTCTATTTCCATACAGAAACTCCCATTTGCCATAAAATAATTCCGATAAACGGCATCAGCGGCAGCGCCAGCCACATAATAATTCCTAAAATCATCCACAAAAATCGTAGCAATATCATCAATATTCCAATAATTATCACCATCGAGCGCACCACCGCACCAATTACTCGTGAGAACATTTTGTCAAAAAATGCAGATAGTTGCACGGATAAGTCGCCACCAACTGGAGCGGCTGAGATCTGACGAAAAGGATTGAATAAGGTTTTCAAAAGTAGCCCGACTGAGAAAAAATCTGCGGTTCGTAAAACCCCCAGAAAGCTTTGGCGAATATATTGCAACAAGCCATTGCCATACCACCACTGAAAGATACCCACCAAAAACATATTGATATTGTAGCACATCGACCCGGCAGAGTATAATAGACAATATGGCAAGACAGATGATTAGTACTATTATTGGCAAAAGCGTCAAGAAAGTCGCTAAATTACGCGGCGGCGGTTCAGCCTTGCCGGGTTTGGTGATTGAAAAAATTGACCCAAAATTTATTCAGAGAACGTTGGCAGATTTGCCGCAAGGCGTAGTGATTATCAGCGGAACGAATGGAAAAACGACGACGACAAAAATTGTTGTAGAACTATTAGAATCAGTCGGATTGAAAGTCTTCACAAATCGCACTGGTAGTAATTTTTCCCGAGGCGTGGCAGCAGCACTACTTGATGAGGTCAATATCCGCGGCAAGCTGGACGCTGACATCGCAGTTCTGGAACTGGACGAGGCTTGGGCGGTTAAATTCGTGCAGATTGTTCGTCCGCGCTTTTCCCTGCTTCTGAATGTTATGCGCGATCAATTGGACAGATTTGGAGAAATTGACAATACAGCCGCACTACTTCAAAAAATAGCTGAAGCCACCAGCGACACTGTCGTTCTCAACCGCGACGATCCGCGAATTTTTAAGATTAGCGAACATATCCAAGCTAAAAAAGTTTTCTTCGGCACAACCAGCGAATTACTTCAATTGATGCCGACGGATGACACTCTAAAATACGGAACCGCAGTCGCAAATCAAAGCGTGGCGGCTGATGTTTTATTGAAAAAAATTAACGCTCAACAGGCAACTTTTCAAATTGACAATAAAGAAATTGACGTAGACCTGCAACTTACTGGAGTTTATAATCTTCTCAACGCGGCGGCAGCGGTTGCCCTGGCTCGACAAATCGCGGGACCGGAAATTACCGATACGATTTTATCTGCGCTGGAAAGCATAAAGCCAGCGTTTGGTCGTGGCGAAACGATTTACTTAAACGGCACGCCAATTGAGCTTATTTTGGTGAAAAATCCGAGCGGCTTTCGGTTGGCACTTCTGTCGTTCGCCAAAAACAATAGCACCACGATGATCGCCGTTAATGACAATTACGCCGACGGACGAGATGTAAGTTGGTTCTGGGACGTCGATTTTTCGCTATTAGAAAACGTAGCAATGATCAGCGGCGCGCGCGCCTACGATATGGCTTTGCGACTTCAATGTGACGGCATTCCAATTGGGAAAATTGGCACCAATATTTCGAAAGCCCTGGAAGATTTCATTAATACTAATCCCGATGAGCCAAAACAGATTTTTTGTAGCTACACAGCCATGACAGCGATTCGTCGCTTGCTGAGCGAAAAAACCGACGTGGAGGAAATATCATAATGAAAATAACAATTGCGCAACTTTACCCGCGAGATATGAATCTTTATGGCGATTGGGGAAACACGTTAGTACTGAAAAAACGGCTGGAGCGACGCGGCTTCGAAGTTGAGATTATCGATCACAATCCAGGCGATTCAACGGATTTTTCTAAAATTGATATTTTTGTTGGCGGCGGCGGACAAGATTCTGGGCAGACGATTATCCAAAACGATCTTCTGGCGCGAGCTGATGAACTGCGACAATTAGCAAAAGACGGCGTGCCGATGTTGATGATTTGCGGAATGTACCAATTATTTGGTCGGTTTTTCCGAACGCTCAAGGGCGAGGAAATTGTTGGCGCTAACATTCTGCCGATTGAAACGATTGCTGGCGACGAGCGGATGATTGGTAACATTGTCATTAGAAGCCGGGAATTTGGAGATATCGTTGGCTATGAAAATCACAGCGGACAAACTTTCTTAGATAAGACCGCCAAACCTCTTGGGCAAGTTATTAAAGGCGCCGGCAATAACATGACCGACGCAAATGAAGGTGTTCGCTATAACAACATCATTGCCACTTATCTCCACGGCCCGATTCTGCCCAAAAACCCACAGATTGCAGACTTTCTTATTGGCGAGGCGCTAGAGCGACGCGGCGTAAGCGCAGATTCGGGGCTGGAAAAAATTGACGATATTTTAGCGAATAAAGCGAGAGAGATAGCGTTAAAATTATCCAGATAATTCATGAAAAAAATCCGTATATATCTTAAAAAGCTATATGCATTTCTTCATAAAATGCCCGGTTGGATCTGGCTAATTCCAATCTTAATTTTAGCCATCAACGTTCGACTTACCTATTTAACAAAAGCCGATATTTGGCACGATGAAGGATATACGGCGGCCATCATTCAGCAGCCAATCAGAGAAATTATCGCCATTACGACCACTGATGTCCCCCCGCCGCTTTATTACGTTATTATGCACGTTTGGCAATTGATTTTCGGCAATTCCGTAGCTTCACTCAGAGGGTTTAGTGTTGCGTGCGGAGTTCTGACAATTGCTCTATTGTTTCTATTACTCCAAAAACTTTTCTCTAAAAGAATTGCCGTATTTGGAAGTTTTTTAGCAGCACTAGGACCGTTCTTAATCCGCTATAGCGACGAAGCTCGAATGTATGCATTGGCGACACTTTTGGCTGCAGCAATGACATACGCATTTGTCGTGGCAATCGAGAGCAAAAGTAAGAAGTTCTGGTGGGCGCTATACGGAATTTTAGCGGCACTCGGTATTTATACACAATATTTCCTAGCGCTCGTATTACCGGCACATTTTGTTTATATTTGGCTAAAACTTGGCGGAAATCGCACTGCCATAAAAAATATATTTAAGGACAAAAACGTTTGGCTTGCCGCAGGAACATGCTTTTTGCTATTCCTTCCTTGGCTACCGGTTATGATCTCCCAAACCAGCCGAGTAAGCGGCGGCTTCTGGATCCCTGAAGTTACTAAATTTACCATCCCGACAACATTATCAATGTTCTTGACTTACGACGACAGAATTGTCCGCTATTTTGGGTTGCTACTGCCACCAATTATAATCACAATTTCATTCATCCTAGCCAAAAAACGCCCAAAATACCAAGCAGCAATTTGGATTTTAACAATTTGGCTGCTGCTGCCAATGATCATCGTTTACATACTCAGCCAGGGTCGACCAGTTTACTTAGATCGATACTTCACTTATTCGGCACCGGCGTTTTACGGCTTGATTGCAGTATTCATCGGGCTTATTTTTTCTAATAAAAAATGGTGGTCTATTGGAATATCTATTGTCCTGACATTATTTATCGGTCATTACATGTGGCATATCGGCGGTAAAAACATTGCAGAATCGTCTTGGAATAACACCAATGCAGCCATGAATCATATAAATGGGAATATCCAGAGTAGTGATGTCATTATTTCTGGCGAGATCTACACTTATTTTCACACTTCCTATTACAACCGCACAAATAAAGAAATTATACTTCTGAAGCCGAAAGAAGAGCTGGGCTGGGTTGGCGAATGGGGATTAATTAAAAAATTGAATACTCCAGAAATTAGCTCTTTAGAGTCAGTAAAATCTCCAAGAATCTGGCTTATTCTCCGCGAAAAAACATATGACGAATATAAAAAACAAGTTCCACCCTATTGGCAATTAAAGCAAGAATTCCATGATGGCGACTTGATTATTGGATTATATGAAAATAAAAAATAACTGGTCAAACGCCAGCTATTTTAATACACTGAATGATTTCAATTGGTCGAGAAAAACAAATGCTCCTCGAACTTTTTGATTACATAGTAGCGAACAAGGCGGCTGCAAGCAGACTTTTGTCAGAAATTAGAGTCACGTGTTCATCACGGTCCGCTACTTTTGTTGGTAATATTGTATATTAGCATCACACTATTGATGCTTCACTTCTGTTAAACTAAGCCGGGCACATTTTCATTACTAGAGTGATATAATTATAAACATGCAACCTAAACCGCCTTGGCGGCATGGTTGTTATAAAAACCATCGTGAAATAACAGCTCGTCGTCAGAGCACTATTTCACGATGGTCGGTACTGGAAACGGTATCGGGTAGCTTCGGCTATCACTGGCGGCGAGCTTTTTAGTTTGCCTCCATAACTAGCATAAGTAACAAGGAGGATGTTTGTGACTACGGCAAAAGACGACGACATATTGATAGATATAAGAAATGAATATCGACAAAAGAAGCAGCAACTTAATCAATATGACACTCTCCTAGATAATCAGGGCATATCCGTCGGAATACCATCACTACTTTTGGTTGTTTGTGCAATCACAGCATTAGTATCTATGGATCAGCCAGGCGGTGAGGCACTATCAAAAATAACTGGTATAGCCTCTATTGTTTTACTTGTAATAGTTCTCGTATTAGCAATCATTACTGGTGTTCGCAAATCTACAAAAGATAAGCTAGAAAGACATCTTAAAGACCTGAAGAATGAAGCGGCAATGTTCCAAAAACACGCAGGAACTCATAAAAGTGTTAGCGACAGAGACGAATTGAAGCTATGGCATGATATTGAGGAGAATAAAGCCTCAAGCCACCATAAGTTAGTTGGCGTATCCATTATTGTAGTAACTCTAGCCGTCTTATTGTCTCCAATCATCTTCGGCTATCTTAATACGCAAAAAAATCTTGACAGTAACTCAACTTATGCAAGCCAGGCGCAATGTTTAGATAATGCGTACACAGCCTACGATAAAGCGTGGAAAACTGCCGACAAAGATGGCGATGATATGGTTTCGTTTAGAGACGGATCAACAGACATAATAAATTCGTACTACGACAGTGTAATATCTTGTTATCGAGAATATAAGACTGAAAATAGCGAAGAATATATCGCAGATTACAAGGCAAAGCGTCAACAGGAAGTCGATAAATATAATAAGTGGCTAGAGTCTTCAAAGAGTACATCATCAAACAGCGGATATAGATCAAGTATAAGCTGTACGAGTAGCTCTATCGGGTCGACAACCTTCACAAATTGTTATTAGCTCACATCTACAAGGCAAGATGATTAAGCATGGGTGGAGCTTACTACAAGACAAGTACGCTTAACAGGGATGGACCGTCTACAAGGCAAGACGGCTAGAAGGGGCAAGAATATCTATAAAGCAAGCTGTCTGTATCACTATGATTCATTGGTATTTTGTATAATAAAATAAATGTCGAATGCTGTTCATAATAAGTATATTCACAACCTTAGGGGAAATAAGGATGTATTTTTAGCCGATATCAAACACAGTACAGAATTCAAGGAAATCGAGCAAAGACACTTGAAAAATGTTTTTATGGGTATATATAGTCTACTTGGACGAGTCGACGGTAATGACGACAGTGCCTGTAAGGTGCATGATTGTGC
>UNSQ01000025.1 GCA_900556885.1 Candidatus Saccharimonadota bacterium | reverse complement strand
GGGGAATCATCGGCGGAATAATTGGACTAGTCGTAATTATCGTTGGTGTAGTCCTAGCTGTCTTGTTGCTAGGCGGTCCAAGCAAGGCGGATTATAAAGCTGCTGGAGAAAAGTTAAACGAGACAATTGAGACATACAATAAGGCGGCTTCGTCGCTTTCGTACATCTCCACTTCAGAAACTGAGACTTCATTGAAATCCAATCGTGATAAGCTCGCTAAAACAAAGAGCGAAATTAACGACAGGTTGGCTGAGATAGGTAAAATGAAGGCCGTCACTGGCGACAAAGAGGTTCGTGAAAAGTATGAGGCTCTGAAGAGCAAACTAGAAAAGTTCAATACAACCGTGGATGCCTTTGAAGAAGTGTACGAGAAGATTATGCCGGTGATAATTGAATTTTCTGACGGCAGAAATAGCTCTAACTTTTCTAGCGTAGAAAGCACAATTAGGAAAGCTCGACAGAATCTTAAGAATGTTGACGCTAAGAATGAAACTAATAAAAAGTTTATTAGAGATTTTACTGCCAAGCTAGAAAAAATCGAAAAGATGCTGCCGAAGGTTGCGGAGATGAAGGCTGACTATAAAAAGTATAATTCCAACTATATGAGTGAATTTTATGACAGCCTTACCGCGATTCAGAAGCCTATTAATGAATGGACGTCGGGAATACAGAAGCTAGCAGAAGAGGGCGAAATTCGCGATGAATTAAATGACCTAGGAACTGTATTGGCAGACAAGGTAAATAAATAGTTTTACTAAATACCAGAAGCGCCTCGTTTCTTGCGGGGCGTTTTTTGATAGAATAAATATATGGACAAGCAGACTAAATTGGACGCGTTGGCGGAAGAAATTGTAAAAGAGAAGGTTTGCTCGGATTTGGCTGATCAGGCGACGCAGCTTGTTATGGGCGATGGAAATCCTGATGCTGGTATCGTTTTTATTGGTGAAGCGCCGGGGAAGAATGAAGATCTGCAGGGCAAGCCGTTTGTCGGTGCTGCGGGAAAATTCCTTGATGAGATGCTAAAGTCTGCCAATTTACAGCGGTCAGATGTATATATTACCAATATTGTTAAGTATCGACCGCCGAATAATCGCGACCCATTGCCAGAGGAGAAGCGTCAATTTTGGCCATATTTACTCAGGCAATTAGAAATCATTCAGCCAAAGGCTATTCTGACTTTAGGGCGGCACAGCGGCGGCGGATTTATTCCGGGATTGCAGATCAGTAAAGAACACGGTCGTCCACGTAAAGTGCGCCTGCACGAGCTTGAATTCGTAGTGATTCCGTTATATCATCCGGCGGCCGCGCTTTATAACGGTGGTATGCGTCAGACGTTAATTGATGATTTTATTCAGGCTGTGGAGTTCGTAAAAAATAGCGACGCTTAATTAGGCGATTACTTGCAAAAGTTTCCTAGACGTAGTATAGTGGATAGTCGATATCTATTATATCTAAGTCGAGAAAGGATTTGTATGAGATTATCGGGAGCTGTTGAACAGGCGTGCTGCATTATGGCGATTCTGGCGGATCCGAAAAGGACGACGCCGGTAACTAATGACGCGCTGGCAGAAAAGATGCTGGTTTCGCCGACGTACTTGAAGAAAATTAGTCGGAAATTGGTAATAGCAAAGCTAATCACTTCAACTCAGGGAGCTGGCGGCGGATTTATTTTAGCGAGAAAAATGAACGAAGTTACGTTGCATGATGTTGTCCTTGCAATTGAAGGAGAGTCGCCATTTTTTCAGCCTCAGGGAATTATTGAGAGAGTTTTTCAATCGCGTCCTCGTCAGGTGGAAATTGGCATGAATATGATAGAAAAGGTTTTTTCTGAAGCGCAGGAAAAGTGGAGTGAATATTTGAAAACTGTGACGCTGGAAGATGTCACAAAGGAGGTTACACATGATTAAAAATAAGATGTTACGAGCCGAGTGGAAGCATTTGTTTAATAATAAAATATTGCTGATATCCATGGCTGTGATTTCGTTTATCCCGATTTTGTATAGTGGATTTTTCCTAGGCTCAATTTGGGATCCGTACGGACAAACAAAAAACTTGCCGGTGGCGTTTGTGAACGAAGATAAGGGCGCCAGCTTAAATGGCAAATCGCTGAATGTCGGCGAATCTGTCGAGAAAAAGCTGAAAGATAACCACGATTTGGGCTGGGAGTTTGTCAGCAAACAGCAGGCAGACGAAGGCGTGAATAGCGGGCATTTCTATGCAGTGGTAACTATTCCGTCCGATTTTTCGCAGAAAGCGGCGTCAATTACCAAATCTGAACCTCAGCAAGCAGTTATTAATTTTACGACCACGCCAGCGAAAAACTACATCGGTTCGCTAGTCAGTAATCAAGCTGCCGCCAAGGTCAAATCTTCGGTGTCTGAGCAAATCACCCAGGCGTACGCTAAGGGGATTTTGGAAAACTTGGACAAGCTTGGAATAGGGCTGGACACGGCAGCTAACGGTGCGTCAACTTTGCACGACGGATTAGGTCGATTGCAATCTGGCGCACAAACATACGTTGGCGGCGTTAAGCAATTAGCGGTAAATCAGCAATCCTTGACTGGTGGATTAGCGCAACTCAGCGACGGTTCTCGTAAATTGCAGGCGGGATTGGGACAATTGTCGAACAATTTGCCGACCGAATCTCAATTGTCACAATTGTCTGACGGCATGAAACAATTGCAATCGGGCATAAATCAGTTAAACGCCAGCGTGAGTAATCCATCGCCAGCGCTCGTGGCTCAGCAAAACAAGGTAGAAACGGAAGCGCAAACTTTGGCGCAAACAATGCGAGCTTCGGAGTCCGACTTGTCGGCGGCGGGCGATACTTTGCGGACTTTGGGCACGCAAGCAGCCGCTTCTGGCAGTGAATCTACGACGATAAGTTTGTCGCAAATTAGCAATATTTCTCGAGCATTCACAGAAACTCAGACAATTATCGCGCAGACGACGACATTGCTTGGCGATCTTCAGACGCTAACTCAGCAACTATCAGCGCAACAAACACAACTTCAGGCTGGAGTTTCTGTATTGAATAACGGCGTGAATCAATTGACACCAAACGCGATCACCGCATTTAACGGCTATAACAGTGTGCGATTTGCGAATAATCAATTGTTGGCGGGCTCGGCAAGCTTAACAAACGGCTTAAGCGAAGCAAAATCGGGCAGTCAAAAATTGGCGAATGGCGCGAGTTTATTAGAAAGTCGCTCGGGCGCGTTGATTGATGGAACTTCGCAACTGGCAAGCGGCGCAGATACGCTGGCGAATAAATTGGCGGATGCTTCTAATCGCATAAAAATTCAACCAACTGGCGCTACGACTCAGCAGCAAATTGCAAATCCAGTGAAGTCGGAAATGACCGAAAAAGGCAATGTTCCGAATTATGGCTACGCTTTGTCGCCGTATGTTTTGTCGCTAAGTTTGTTCGTTGGGGCAATTGTCCTGAACGTTATTTATCCGATTCGCAAAACTTTTTCCGAGCAAGAAAGTGCGATTCGTTGGTGGTTATCTAAAGCTTCGGTGGCTGGCGTGGCGGCCTTTATGCAAGCAACGATTTTGATGCTGGTGATGGTGTTTTTCTTAGGACTAACTCCAGAGCATCCAGCGCATTTCATCGGGGCAATTTATCTGACGTCGTTTGCGTATATGTCGATTGTGTCGCTTTTGGTGATTGTTTTGGACAATCCAGGACGATTCCTAGCGATGGTTCTTTTGGTGCTTCAATTGGGCTCTAGCGAGGGAACATTCCCAATCCAAACTGCCAACGGATTCTTCCAAGCGATTAATCCGCTAGTGCCGATGACTTACTCGATTCGTGCATTGCGCCAGGCTATTTCGGGCGGGCTAGATAACGCATTTTACGGCGGCAGTATGTGGGTTTTGGCTGGATTCTTGTTGGTGGCTAACTTATTGACAATCGGCTTCTTCGCTTATCGTGGCAAGCGTAAATTCGCACACACGTCGGTGGATGGCGACGATTAATTGACCTCTGTTATAAAACATTGTTCTTTGACAAAAAATGAGCGGTTTGCTAATATAAGAGTACTAACTAGAGGAATTTACATCAGTTCACCTCTATACCTGGTTTTTGAATTATATTGTAATAAAAAAGGAGTATAACAATATGGGTCAGCGGCGACTAGCAACACCGCAAAAGGACGACGCTAATAAGCGTCCGCAGTCAAAGAAAAGCAACAATGCAGTTTTGAATAGCACAACTACTCGTAAGGGTGAAGTTTTCCGAGCTCAGCGACGAACAAGCGAGAATGTTAATCTCAGGGCTTCACAACACTTGATTGATATTCCAGTAAACAAGTCAGTTTACAACGGATACGGCGGCGAGCAATTTAGCGCCAAAATGCAACCAAAGCCTATTCGCGGCGGTCAGCCGAAACTTCGGATTATCCCAATTGGCGGCGTGGGTGAAATGGGAATTGGTAAGAATATGAACGCCATCGAATATGATGATGAGATTATCATCGTAGATATGGGCTTTCTGTTCCCAGGCAGTGATTATCCAGGCATCAATTACATCACGCCGGATATTACTTGGCTGGAAGAGAATAAGCATAAAATTAAGGCACACGTATTTACGCACGGGCACCTTGATCACATTGGTTCGTTCCGCCACTTTATTCATCGTATTCCAGCGCCAGTTTATGGCTCTAAGTTTACGATTGGTATGCTTGATCGAACGATGGACGATTCAGAAGTGGATTTCAAGCCGGATTATCGAGTGATGGATCCGTTGAGTCACGAAATTGTTCAAGTTTCTAAGCATTTTTCAATCGAGTTGGTGCGAGTTAACCACTCAATCCCTGATTCTACGGCGGTGATTATTCGAACTCCAATGGGTGTAATTGTCGATTCTGGTGACTGGCGATTTGAGGAAAGTCCAGTTGACGGTCAAAAGTTTGACCTTGAACGACTTACGGAAGTGGCTTCAAAAGAAGGCATTTTGATGTTCATGAACGAATCGACCAACTGTGAATCTGCTGGTACGCACACACATACGGAGTTTGATATTCAGTATTCTATCGGTCAGGTGATGGACAAGTTTAGCAATAGTCGAGTGATTTTAAGTTGTTTCTCATCGCAGGTGCATCGCTTGCAATTAATTCTGGAAGAGGCTCATAAGCACGGACGTAAGGTGGCGTTTGCTGGATTCTCGATGATTCAAAACCTGGAAGTGGCGTTGCGTTCGGGAACGATTAAGATTCCTAAAGACACCATTATGAAGATGGAAGATATTGTTAAATTACCAGATAGCCAAATTGCCGTAGTTTGTACTGGCTCGCAGGGTGAATTTAACGCCGTCTTAAATCGCATGGCGACGGGCGCTCATAAATATATGAAAATTAAGGGTTCGGATGTTGTGGTGTTTAGCTCAAATCCAATTCCTGGCAATGAAAAAAGCGTGGTGCGAACGGTTGACGGTCTGATGCGTGAGGGTTCTGATGTTATTCAGAATGGTAAAACCCATTTAACAGGTGTCGGTCCGCTGCACTTGTCGGGTCATGGATATTATGACGATCACGTCAAGTTGATTAACGCGCTTAACCCAACTTATTACATGCCAATTCACGGTGAATTCCATATGTTGGTGCATAATGCTAGATTGGCGGAAAAAGAATGTGGAATTCCTCGTAAGAATATTTTTGTGTGTGATGCTGGAGATATTATTGAAATTGATATTGAAAGACAAGCAAAGAAGGCTGGGCGAATTCATGTTGGCGGTGTGATGTACGATGACACTGGCGCGATTGTTTCTGAGGTTGTACTGAAAGATCGCATTCACATGTCGCAAGAGGGAATGTTTGTTGTGGTGTTGACTGTACAGCGTGGCACTGGACGATTATTGACTAGCCCAGACATTATTTCTCGCGGATTTATTTACTTGCGCGACTCTGAAGAATTGATGAATATGATTCGCCAGTACTTGAAGCAAAAAGCGGCACGTAGTTTTTCTGGCAAATATGATTTGGATGTGATCAAAAAAGAAATTAAAGACGAGATTACGCATATATTGTATGATCAGACTCGCCGAACGCCAATTGTCATTCCAGTGATAAATGAAGTTGGCGGCTTGAAGTCTGTTAAGTCGGCAGCTACACCAACGCATTCTGCTGTGAAATCGCCAGCGCGCGGTAAAAAACCTGCCTCAGACGAGCCAAAGATGACTCTTCCAACTGCACCACGCCGCCGTTTTCCGCAGCGCCAAGTACCAGATACTGAAGCCAATGACACGAAGGCCAGAGAGCGACAGAACGCGCGCCCGTACTAGGTTTCTAGATTGATTTTACTGGTGAATTATGCTATAATACTAAGCGTATTAAGTTGATTTTACATCTGTTAATAAGTATAAAATCAGTGTATAATAAAAACGATTATGGCAAAAAAGCGAAAGAGCACGAAAAAATCCGCACCAGCCAAGCCGCAGCATAGTTTGCCGGCGGGTTTTTGGTCACAAGTTGGCGCGGTGATGCTTATTCTTTTGTCGCTACTACTCGTCGTGTCGTGGTTTGGTGTCGGTGGTCCAGTTTTACAATGGATTGATATGGCGACCGTAAAAACTATTGGTTACACCGCGTACGCCTTGCCGATATTACTGATTTATTTGGCGGTTGAGACTTTTCGAGCGGAAGAGAATCAATTGCCTGCAGTGGTAAAATTTGCGGCAATTCTGGAAATTGTGTGGTTTTCTGGATTGTTTGGGTTAATGAAGACGGCTTCGCATCCGAATTCTGGTGGATTTGTGGGCGATATATTGAACACAGCGACCCTGAAAATGGTAGATTCGGCAATTGCTGTGATTATTTATCTGGTTTTGGCGTTTATAACGGTTCTATTTATTACCCAGACGTCACCGTTTACAGTTTTCAGTAAACTTTGGGAGATGATTAAGAGCAATACCAAGGAAGACGATAATAATCGTTCTGTTATGAAGAAGGCGTCAATTGCTCAGCCGACAGAAGAAGAGAAAAAGACCGACTTGGGAGAAATTAAGCTAAACGCTGGTGTGCCAATAATTGATACAGCCAAAGAGAAAAAGAGCTTATTAAAGAAAGTAGAGAAGCCGGAAAAGGTTAATGAAGAACAGGCTTTAGTGGCAACTCGTGATCCAAATTGGGAAGCGCCAAGCTTGGATCTATTAGAGAAGAACGAAAGCGGTGCTGATGCTGGAGATACGCGCCAGAATGCCCAAATAATTCACGATACGCTGGCTGAATTTAATATTGAGGCGGCGATGGGTGACATTAATGTTGGTCCAAAAGTTACGCAATACACCCTAAGACCACCAAGTGGGGTTAAATTGACGCGAATTACGGCGCTGGAAACTAACATTGCGCTTAATTTGGCAGCACAAAGTTTAAGGATTGAGGCGCCGATTCCTGGTCAGCGAGCGGTTGGTATTGAAGTGCCTAACCGTAAGGCTGCCGAGGTGCGACTGCGAAGTACGTTGTCATCAAAGCAATGGGCTGCTGCTCGTGATCCTTTGAGTTTTGGAATTGGTAAAGATATATCTGGTCAAGTTGTTGTGGGTGAACTGGGAAAGATGCCGCATTTGCTGATTGCTGGACAAACGGGTTCTGGTAAGTCTGTGATGATTAACACCTTGCTTTGTAGTTTGTTGTATCGCAATAGTCCGAGTGATATGAAGTTGATTTTGGTTGACCCGAAGCAAGTCGAAATGGCACCGTACGCCGATATTCCACATCTTCTTACGCCAGTTATTAATGAACCAGAGAAGACCATTTCAGCTTTGAAGTGGGCGGTGAATGAGATGGAACGACGCTATAAGTTGTTGGCGGGCGAGAAAATCCGTAATATTAAGGAATATAACAAGAGGCTGCAGTCGCGCGCTAAGAAGATTGCAATTGCTGATGAAAATGGCAATGTTCAAGAGCATGAAGATGGATCGATGCCGTATATCGTGATTGTGGTGGACGAGATGTCTGACCTTATGATGATGGCTAAAAAGGATGTTGAGACGTTAATTGTCCGTTTGGCGCAGAAATCGCGAGCAGTTGGCATTCACTTGGTGTTGGCAACGCAGCGTCCTAGCGTGAATGTGATTACTGGTTTGATTAAGGCAAACGTGCCGGCGCGAATTGCCTTTACGGTGGCTAGCCAGGTTGACAGTATAACGATTCTAGACCAATCTGGCGCTGAGAAATTATTGGGTCAGGGAGATATGCTATTTTACGTAACGAGTATGAGCAAGCCAAGACGTATCCAGGGCGCCTGGGTGACAGATGATGAGGTGAATAAAATTGCCGATCATTTGCGTATGCAGATGGCTCCGCAATACAACGATGAAGTGGTGGCTCAGCCAGTTCAATTGGACGGTAAGGGTGGCGTCGTGATGGACTTATCTGAAGGTGGCGATGATAAGTTTAAGGATGCGGTTCGTGTGGTGGTTGAGCGTCGTAAGGCCTCAACAAGTATGCTGCAGACGCGTCTGGGGATTGGTTATCAACGAGCGGCACGAATTATTGAAGAGATGGAAGAGCGGGGAATTATTGGTCCGCAGAATGGCTCTAAGCCACGTGATGTTTTGATTTCTAGCCCAGAAGAGCTTGATGAACTGTTGGCGGAATAGTAATTGTTACGACTTATCAGTAGTGAAATTGGCAATATAAGTCATTTAGTGATATAATAAAGATTGAATATTAACCTAAGCTTGTGTGAGACAGCATAAGCATCCGTAAATGGATTCCAGAGGAGGAAACATGAACGAATACGAACTAACT
>UNSQ01000024.1 GCA_900556885.1 Candidatus Saccharimonadota bacterium | reverse complement strand
AAAAGCAGGCTGAATTAGCAGCGGAAATGGCTCAAGCAGCGTTTGCAAGTATGCAAGAAACCTCAAGAATGACGACAGATAAGTATGACAACATGCTCGATGATCGTGGTAAATTTAAGAAAGCTGCGGCTAAAGTTGGTAAATGGTTTAATAAGGGTGGTAAGATTGCTCAGTGGCTGAAGTTGGGTGGCACTGGTCTTGTGGTAGGTACTGCTACAGGAACCTTTGCTGGAATTGCTGGATGGCCTATTACGACGGCTGTCGGTGTTGTAACGAAATTGGGAGTTGCTGGAGCAACAAAGCAAGCTGTTCTGGAAGAGCATCGTGGCGAAGATCGCATAGACGCTGATGCCAGTCTTGGAACTATAGATCCTTCATTTGAAAAAGCTGTGGCCAACATGAAAATTGACGATGTTATGAAGCGTGCAGTCAATGTATCAGTTGACAATCTTAAGGGCGTGAGTACAGAGAGGCGGGATGCCCTGCGTAAGAAAGTACTGTCGTCATCAGGTAAGTATGCTGTTGGTTTTGTATTGGGTGGTGTTGTTGGTAGTTTCATTAATGACTGGTGGGCTAACTCTGCACACGCTACTGGACCTGAGGGTAGTGCTGATACAACTCCACAATCTGGTGATGATCAAATACCACAGTCTGGCAACAAACCTCTTATAGATAACCCTGCTGCCAAAACAATCGGAAATAGTGTTAATCCAGATACACCAAATTTTAGTTCTTACGACTATCCTTGGAACTGGGCTGCTGAGAAGTTTGGTGACGCAAACGCAATGGATCAACTTCATAATCTGGCTGATAAAGCCATGGCTGACGGTCACACCGTGGAATGGTATAATACTGGCGGAATAGAGTATCTGGAAGTCGACGGATCTAGTGCTACTGAGCACGTGTTGGATGTATTGAGTAGATACGTTTAATAGATAAAATATAAAATAAACAAGGAGATAAAAAATGTTTGAAATTACTGACGAATTCTTAGCACAGGCTGGTTTTGGATCATTGCCTGCGGATAAAAAAGAACAGATGAGGGAAGATGTCGCTAACAGTGTACAGGATAAGATTACAAGGAAGATCTTGCTGGCTGTTGGCGAAGCGAAGCTGGATGAGTTTATGAAATTACTGGATGGCGACGATGTTTCTGTGGTATTGAATTGGTGTGTAAATAATGGTGTTAATTTGACGGAAATTGTTCAAACCTCGATGAATGAGACTATGATTGAGCTACAAAAATTATACAATGACGCGCTGAATATGATTCGCGGATAGTAATATTAAACAGTTGCTGGTATAATTTAACTTAATCATATAGACGAAAGAAAAGGAGGACTATGTTCCAACTGAATGAAGAATTTCTTAAAGAATTGGGGCTGGACCAGTTGCCGGAAGATCAGCAAAAATCGTTGTTACAGCATATTTATAGCGAACTAGAGCTTCGAGTTGGCGAACGATTAAGCCAGGGAATGAGCGATGCTCAGCTGGAGGAGTTTGCGGGAATTATCGATAAAACTCCTGGTGCTGTGGATGATTTTCTAGCGAAACATGCGCCTAATTATCAACAGGAACCAATGTTGCAGAAAATGTCACAAGCTTCAGGTTTGCCAGTTGACGATCCGCGTCTGAAGGATGAGTTTGCGGCTACTAAGTGGCTGGAGGTTAATCGACCAGATTATCGTGACGTTGTGGCTGCAGTGATGGCTGACTTGAAAAAGGAAATTATAGCGAATAAAGATGCTATTTTAGGTTCAGTCCAAGCGTAATTTTATACGGACGATAGAAATAACCCCCTCATGTGGGGTTATTTTTTATTTGTAGCCTCTTAGATAATCTTCAGCGGTCATTGTTTTTCCGCTGGGTGCGATGAGCTCGTCGATGATTAAATAGTTGCCGTCGGCGAATTTTTTATCAAGATGAGAATTCGGAGTTTTGTCGCAATGGGATTTCGTGATGATGATATCTCGATCGTCAATTGTCATTCGACTACGCGGAAACCCGAGGTGTGCGCGGACGTGGGCTTCAGCCTCGACGGCGGTCATACGCTCCGTATCGAGCCATGAATTGTCCTTGTTTAATAATTGGCAATATGAAGCTCGAGAGTCGCCCTGTGGTGTTGGCTGAAGACTCCCACTGATGATGTTTGGCAAGTTTTTTATTAGCAGAGAAGTGCCGTCGTGAAATAATTTGTCATATAATTCGAACTTTGTTTCTTTTCCAGTGAGGGGTTGTCGAGTTTGGGTGTATATGGGACCGGCATCCATTTTACTATCAAGTTGCATTATTGATACGCCAGTTTCGGTATCTCTATTGGCTATGGCTGATTCGATAGGCGAGGGTCCTCGATATTTTGGTAGTAGAGAAGGGTGAACATTGATAATTCCCGGTGTAAATAAGTCGATAATTGACTGGGGAATGATTTTTCCGTATGCAACCAAAACTCCCGTTACTGGCTGAAGTTGTTTTATATAGTCGGTAATTTCACTGACTTTGCTTGGCTGCAAAACTGGAATATTATGAGATTTAGCGAATGTTTTTACTGGAGGTTCAGTAAGTTTGTGTCCGCGACCGCGCTTGGTGTCGGGTTTGGTAATAACGCAAACAACGTTAAATCCCTCTTCAACGAGAGCTTCTAAGGTGATTAGACTGTAATTTTCAGTCCCAAAGAATACTATTTTCGGCGATGTCTTTGTCATAATCTAGCGGTTGCAACTCGCCTTTCTCGTCGAGCGTATAAAAAGCATCTTTTTTATCCTTAATATGGTCTATAAAAACTAATCCATCACAGTGGTCTATCTCGTGCTGCAATACGCGCGCCAAAAATCCTTCGGCTTTAATTCGCACTTCTTCGCCATCTAAACCCATGGCTTTTACGCGAATTTTACTATAGCGAGGAACTTTTCCGTAAATGCTTTTAACGCTTAAGCATCCCTCAAAGTCTTCAACAACTTCGCCTTCATATTTCACGATTTCTGGATTGATAAGAGTGATGAAATCGCGAGTTGATTTTCTTTCAAAGTCGGCTCGAACAATCACAACACGCTCTAATTTGTCGACTTGAACTGCAGCGAGGGCAGCGCTAATCTCGTGAGGTCTGGAGTCTTCCCAATCCAGTGCGGCTGCGGTCATTTCGTCTGCCAGTTTTATAACATCATTAGTAACAACGTGGATTTTTGATGATTTTTGGCGAAGATGTGGATTTGGTAATGTGATAATATCGTCTTTTGTCATTGCTATAATTATACCAGAAATTACAGTAGACTTACAGGGTCAAGCTCGTACTGCCAGTGTGATGACGGCAGGAAATTCAAGACGTCAAGAAGCTCTTGTCGTTTGGGGCTTTTTATTACGATTTGCCATCGATATGTATCGCGGACGCGTTCATAAAAAGCGGGCGTTGGTCCAAAAACTTCAATATCATCAAAATTGGATTTTAATAGTTCGGACAATTTTTTAGCGTTCCTTATGGCAGCAGCTTCGGTTTTATAAACGCAGGTTAATTTTAATAAGTAAGTAAAAGGTGGAAAGTTGGTTTTTTGTCGTTGAGATATGGTTCTTTGATAAAATTCTGTATAGTTTTGAGAGAGTCCGTTTGTGATGGATGGGTGACTTGGTTGATACGACTGGACGACAACTTCTGTTGGTGTGCTTGACCTGCCGACGCGGCCGACGACTTGGGCGAGCAATTGAAATGTTCGTTCGGGCGATGAATAGTCAGGGAGGGAAAGTCCGGTGTCGGCTTGAATGACTCCGACGACTGTTAAGTGTGGCAAATCTAGTCCTTTAGCAATAACTTGCGTGCCGATAATTATATCTATTTCGCCATTTTTCAGTTCATCGTAACGCTCGTCTACGGTAGCTTTCAAATCGGTGTCTTTATCAAATCGAGCAATTTTTTTGTTCGGGAATAACCTCTGTAATTCGTCTTCAATTCGCTTAGTTCCGATACCTTTATGAATGATATCGGCGTTTTTACATTCAGGGCAACTAGTAGGAACTTTGGTTGAAAAACCGCAAATGTGGCATGACAATTTATGACTATCTGCATGTAGCGTGAGCGGAATAAAACAGCGTGGACAACCAGCCTGCCAGCCGCAGTTATCGCATAATGTGATTGATGCCGTGCCACGTCGATTGTGAAAAATAAGAACTTGCTCATTTTTTGATAACGCTGTGTTCATAGATTTCAAGAGTGGGTCGGAGAGGAATTGATGTTGAGTAAAATTGTTGCGCTTTGTCATGTCTACCAGCGTCACGTTGGGGCGAACGGTGTCTGGTCTTGCTGGTTTTGTCATTGTAATGATTGGTGTATTTGATTTTTTGGCAATGTAATAATCGGCAACCGCTGGAGTGGCGCTACCCAGAATTAGTTTGCCGCGATGTTGATTTGTAAGAACTGAGGCGACGCGGAGGGCTGAATATCGAGGGGATTGCTCCTGCTTGAAACTTGGTTCATGACACTCGTCAATCGTCACAAGTCCGAGCTGTTGCACGGGCATGAAAAGAGCAGATCGCGGGCCGATGATTATTACCGGATCGTTTGAGCTGATGACTCTTTTCCAGATTGCATATCGTTGAGCTTCGGTTTGTTTGGAATGGGTAACTATGACATTTGGTAGATGAGCGGAAAACTCAGCAACCAGTTGCGAAGTTAGGGCGATTTCGGGGACTAAAATTATTGATGATCGCTCTTCTTTTAGGGATTGTTTGACGGCTTCTATGTACACTAGGGTTTTTCCTGAGCCAGTTACGCCGTGTAAAAGTGCTGTTCCGGAATGGAGATTTTCGATAGTCTGGAGAGCTGCTTTTTGCTCATCGGTGAATACATTTTTTGTTCGATTTTCTGCTGGATTAACTGAGGTGGACTGGTTAATTGAGCGACGTTTTTTGGATAATCCGCTGGGTAAAATTGCTTGCCAGACGGTCGCTTGGTGTGTAGCGTAATATTTACTCATCCATATGGCAGTTTGAACGAGTTCGATCGGTAAGGGATATTCTTCAACGATTTTACTAATTGACTTGACCTCAAAATCTGGTTGGCGAACTTCTTGTAGAACTACACCAATAGCATTGATTTTGCCGATTTCTATAGCGACAATCATTCCGGTCGGCAGTCTTTCCTCTGAAGAATACGTAAACGAACTTGCGTCGGCGCGGACGATTCTTGTTGGCGAAACCAAATAGTAATGCATGTTTATATTATATCGCGAAAAAAATGCTAAAATAAGCATATGTATTTTGAGAGTCGTTCGCAGGCTGGGGCAATTCTGGCTGATCAAGTACTGGAAAAGTATCGCTATGAAAACTGCGCAGTGGTTGCAATTGGCGAAGGTGGCGTGTTGGTTGGTGAGCAAATTGCAGTGAAGCTCCACTGTGTTCTCATGATGTTGCTGAGTGAAGGGATTGAGATTCCTGGGGAAAGTTTAAGCATCGGGGCGATGTCGCAGTCGGGTCAATTTACGTATAATAGTCAATTTTCTGACGGTGAAATTAATGAATATACTAGTGAATTTCACGGTTACCTGGAAGAGAAAAAGCGCGAGGCTCATCAGAAAATGAATAGGCTTTTGGGCGATGGTGGAATCATCGATAAGGATATGCTGAAGGATCGGGTGGTGATTTTGGCGAGTGATGGTTTTGGTGATGATTTATCGGTTTTGGACGTGGCTTTGAGTTTTCTGAAGTCAGTTCGGATTGAGAAGCTGGTGATTGCGGTGCCGTTTTGTGGCGTGGCGGCGGTGGATAAATTGCATATGACAGTTGATGAAATGCATATTTTGGATGTGAAGGAGAATTTTATGGGATTGAATCATTATTATGAAGATAATACATTGCCATCCAAAGAGGAAACGATAGCGAAAATTAATCAGGTTATTTTGAATTGGAAGTAAAAAACTTGTCGGGTGTTGTAAAATTGTGATAAACTTTAATTAAGAAAGATGCGTTAGGGAGGTTATGTTAGACGTTTTTATTACATCTAGGGTGCGGCGAAAAATTGTAGTAGTATACGCTAAGTATCCTGATTTTCACACACATGTTCGCGGGTTAGCAAAGCTAATTAAGGAAGATCCCGGAAATATTCAGCGAGAGTTGAAGCGATTAGAAAAGGTTGGATTTTTGCAGAGTGAAAAGCAAGGTAACTCACGTACGTATTTCACTAATAAACAATTCCCAATTTTTAAGGAATTGCAAAGTATGGTGATTAAATCTCAGCAATATTCAGCGCGATCAAAGCGCGGCATGGCTGATAAAGACTAATGACATTATTTGAGAAAATTTTAGCGGCTCGAGGCTTGACTACGCGTGCGGCGCGTGAGGAATTTTTGCATCCGAATTACGCGTCAGTAAAGCATGATCCGTTTTTATTACCAGATATGAGAAAAGCGGTGGACCGCTTGAAAAAGGCGCACACTGAGGGTGAGAAAATTGTTATTTACGGCGATTACGATATTGATGGGCTGAGTGCAACGGCAATTTTATTGGATGCGTTTGGCAAGTTTGGCTTTAAGGAAGTTGGTGCATTTATTCCGAACCGGTTTGTTGAGGGTTACGGAATGACGATGGGCGCCGTTGATAAGGTGCGAAATATGGGCGCGGATTTAATTGTCACAGTTGATACGGGAAGTTTGTGTCATGCGGAAATTGAATATGCATCGAGTTTGGGGATTGATACGGTAGTGACTGATCATCATAATGTTGCCGAGACTCCACCGCCGAGTATTGCTGCGGTTAATCCGAAGTTTCCTGGTCATAAATATCCGTTTCGCGATTTGTGTGGTGCGGGTGTGGCGTTTAAACTGGTTCAGGCTCTACAAACCGAACTGGACGGGCTGCCAGATGGTTACGAGAAGTGGCTATTGGATCTGGTGGCGCTGGGGACGGTTTGCGACATAGTTATGCTGGCGGATGAAAATAGGGCGAATGTATATTGGGGCTTGGAAGTCTTGAAAAAACAGAGACGTCCTGGTTTGAAGGCATTGATGTCAGTGGCGGGAATTGAGCCGGAGAAGATTAACGCTAGACATTTGGGATTTGGCTTGGGTCCGCGAATGAATGCGGCGGGCAGATTGGAGACGGCGCAATATGCTCTGGATATGCTGACGGCAAGTGATGCGCTGGAGGCGTTGGAGGCTAGTGAAAAATTGGAAGAATTAAATATCAAACGCCGTAGTATTCAGGATGAGATTTTTGACGAAGCTTGCCAGCAGGCGGACAATATGACTGATGATCGAGTTTTGGTGGTGAATAGCGGCAATTGGAATCACGGAGTTATCGGTATTGTGGCGTCAAAGTTAGTTGAGAAATATAAGAAACCGGTTTTTATAATTGGCGAGCGTGGTGACGAGGCTACGGGCTCGGCGCGAAGTTTTGGTGATTTTTCCGCGGCTGACGCGGTTCGTGCAGCTGACGACATCATTATTAAAGGTGGTGGTCACGGAGCGGCGGCGGGTGTGACGCTGGCGACCGAGAGAATCGACGATTTTAGGCGACGAGTGAATGAGTTTTACGATTCGTTACAATTAAAAAATCAGGAATTATATTTGCTGCCGAGGGCTGACGTGGAGATCGACGATTTTTCGGGAATTAATGAAGAGCTGATTGATAATTTGGCAAAGATGGAGCCGTTTGGCAATGGTAACGCGGAGCCTATATTGAAGATAACCAAAGCGACGGTTTTGAGTGTGAGGAGAATGGGTGTGGACGGGCAACACGTGAAGTTGACCTTGCGTGATAAAAATGACGTTGCGTTGCAGATGCTGGCTTTTAATGCGCCAGAAGAATTTTTCCGTGAAGTGGGCGACGAAGTGTCTGCTTGGTTCCAGCCGACTGTAAATGAATGGCAGGGAATGAAGTCGGTTGAAGGGCGATTATTACATTTGACTTAGACGTAATAGTTGCATTACTTGTAGAGTAGATGTATTGTTATAGTGTATTAATATTTTTGGGTGGGAGAATTTTTTGGGAGGTTTGGTATATATGGAGTTTTCTAATAGCGGCAGAGGGGAAATTATATATCAGAAAGATACACATACTAGCCTGGGGAGGGTAGCGCTAAAGTTACTGACTAATTATCACGAAGATACACGCTCGGAGCTGCCTGGCAAAGCCTTAGCGGATCTTAAAGAAGAATATGATGACGTAGCGGGTAAACATAAGGAATTCGCTGAACATTTGAATGAAGCTTCTAGCTTGAGTTCCTTAGTAGCAGCTGCTGGTCACTTAATTTCCCTAAAGGACGTAATGTATGAGATAAATAATGGCGTTCAATTGTCTTTATCCAGTGATGCGAATGGAGAAGTTCCTGGCGATTCGGCTTTGCCAGAAAATATTCCTTGTGACCTTGCCAAAGTTAAAATTTCTGAAAATGATGATGGTACGTATACTGCCAAGATCCCTGTTACAGAACACAGATTTGACTGTAATAGGCATATACGGGCTGATGTGACCACTTATACTATTACGTTTACTCCTGATGGTGAGGTATTAAATCTCACGTCAAAGAAGGTGAAGGGATAATCTAGTTGGCAAATACTTTCTCATCTGTTATAATGTTTGCAGTATGGTACAAGTAACACGTAAAGATCAGAAGGAAGCGAACGAAAATATCATTCGTCGTTTCAACCGCAGGGTTTTGCAAAGCGGTGTTTTGGCTCGCGCTAAGAGCGTTATGCGTTTTGAAAAACCAATTTCAAAGACCGAGCGTCGTAAAAAAGCTATTATTCGCCGCGAGCGACGAGCTGAAAAAACGGCAAAAATGCGCCTAGGGGTGCGTTAATGTCTGCGCTAAAAGAGCGCATTACTAGTGAAATGAAAGCCGCTCTATTGAGCGGCGATCGTTTTCGTGGTGATGTTTTGCGTAATCTAAAGGCAGCAATCTTAAACGAAGAAGTTTCTTTGGGTAAGCGAGAAAACGGCTTGGATGATGCTGAAATTGAAAAAGTCGTTGCTCGAGAAGTGAAAAAGCGCGTCGAAAGTGCGGATTTATATCGAAAGAATGACCGTGCGGAGTTGGCGGAACCTGAAGAAAAAGAAGCGGAAATTTTACGAGAGTTTTTGCCAGAGCAACTTGGTGAGGCGGAAATCTCGAAGATTGTAGAAGAAGTTATTGCGGGTATGGACGATGTCTCAATTCAGAAAATGGGACAAGTTATTGGCGCGGTAAAAAGTAAGGTCGGCAATGCTGCGGATGG
>UNSQ01000023.1 GCA_900556885.1 Candidatus Saccharimonadota bacterium | reverse complement strand
AAATGGGACAAGTTATTGGCGCGGTAAAAAGTAAGGTCGGCAATGCTGCGGATGGCGCGTTGGTGGCAAAAATTGTTAAAGAAAAACTTACAAAATAGGAGGAAAAATGATTGTATTTTTTGGACCAGCTGGTGCTGGTAAGAGCGTGCAAGGGCAGATTTTAGCGGCGCGGCATGGTTGGCGTTGGCTTAGTGCCGGACAACTGTTGCGTGACACTCACGATGGTGAATTGATTCACCGTATGCAATCTGGCGAACTAGTGCCGATGGAAACTATCAACGGTTTGATGGGCGAGGCTCTTAATAAAGCTAAGGATATTAATGGCGTAATTCTGGACGGCTATCCAAGGCAATTAGAGCAGGCTAAATGGCTAATTGAGTCGCGTTCACATCACGGAAAAGATGTGAAGTTGGTGATTGTGCTGGAAGTTCCGCGTGACGAAATTCTGGAACGTTTGAGGGTTCGCGGTCGAGTTGACGACACACCTGAAGCAATTGACAAACGACTCAGTATTTATCGAGGTGAAATTTACCCAATTCTGGATTATCTAAATGACAATGGTGTTCCAATTGTACATATGAGCGGCGTTGGAACTGTTGGCAAAGTTCATGATGAAATCGAGAGAGAGCTGGTCAGTCGCGGCATCGTTGAGGGTGTAAAATGAGCCAATTGATTACCGGAGAAAAAACGCCGCAACAGATGAAAGATATGCGTGAGTGTGGCAAAATGCTTGCGACAATTTATGATGAATTGAAAAAATCTGTAACGGCTGGAATGAGTGAACTGGACGCTAATGATTTTGTAGCCAAGCGAATTAAAGATTTTGGCGCGGAAGCGACTTATCTTACGGACGAAGTGAAATTCCCGGGAGTGATTTGTATATCGACGAACGAACAATTGGTGCATTCTTTCCCGACCGAATATGTTTTTGAAAAGGGCGACGTGGTCAGCTTTGACTTGGTGATTGGCTATCGTGGAATGAAGACGGATAGCGCTTTTACTATGGTTGTCGATGAAGAACCTAAGGGCGCGAAGAAACATTTGTTGCACGCAACAGAACAGAGCTTATATGCTGGAATTGACGCGATAACTGGCGATGGAACGCGAGTTGGCGATATTTCAGCGGGAGTGGAAGCTGTGTTGAAGAAGGCCAAACTTGGTATAATCCGTGAACTGGTTGGTCATGGCGTGGGGCTGAGCATGCATATGGAGCCAGAAATTCCGAATTACGGCAGGCGAGGAACTGGTCCGATGTTGCACACTGGCGACACAATTGCAATTGAACCGATGGCGAGCTTGGGCGGTGAGAAAATTATCACCGACAGCGACGGCTGGACAATTAGTATGAAAGACGGCAGTCTGGGTGCGCATTTTGAACATACGGTATTGATTACTGAAACTGGCGCTGAAATTCTGACGAAGCTTTAGGCTAATTCGCTTGCCAAATTATAGGCATAACCTGTATAATGGAGCTTATGCAGGAGCAATCTCGATATGTGGTAGGAATTGATATTGGCACGAAAAACGTGCGCTGTGTCGTTGGTTATATTGACGCAGAAAATGGTGCGCCAAAAATTGTTGGCGTCGGTGAAGCGCCGAATAGCGGAATGCGAAAGGGAACTGTAACGAATTTGAGCGGCCCAGCTGAGGCTATTGATAAGGCACTGGAGCCAGCCGAGCGAATGAGCGGTCATCAGATTAACGCAGCCACATTGAGTATTAACGGATCTCATTTATTGAGTACAAAAGCCGACGGAATGATTACAGTTGGAACTGTTAATAATGAGGTTACTCATGATGATATATTGAGGTTGGAGGAAGTTGCTACAACTGGAAAAGTGCCACAGAATAGAGAGATTTTAGATATTATTGCGCACGCGTATAGGCTGGATGGTCAGGATAATATTAAAGATCCAATTGGTATGACTGGCGCGCGTCTGGAAATTAGGGCGAATGTCGTGTCTGGTTTGGTTCCACACATTACTAATTTACAGAAGTCGGCGGAAATGGCTAAGGTTGAGGCTGTGTCTGTTGTTCCGTCGGTTTTGGCGGCAGCTCAATCCGTTCTTACGGAAAGTCAGCGTGAAAATGGCGTTGCGGTGATTGATTTTGGCGCGGCAACTACGGGAATTGCCATTTACGAAGAGGGCGATTTGCAACATCTGGCGGTTATCCCAATGGGCGGTCAGAATGTAACGAACGATTTGGCTATTGGACTCAGGACGGATCCGGAAATTGCGGAAGTTGTGAAATTGGCACATGCGAGATTTGGCGGCGACGTTTTGGGCGAAGTTGAAACGAAGGTTGAAAAGCAGACATATAAGTTTAACCAAGAAGAAATTGACGAGATTGTTCAAGCGCGATATGAAGAGATTTTTGAGGCGATTGCTAAAGAACTGAAGCGAGCTGGACGATTAGGAAAGCTGCCGAGCGGCGTTGTGCTGGTTGGTGGTGCGGCGAAAGTCAAGGGCATGGTGGAGTTTACGAAAGATCAATTGAGCGTGGCGGCACGCTTGGGCGTTCCGGCTGGCTATAGCGGAGTTAGCGATGAAGTGAAAGGCGCGGAATTTTCGGCTGCGGTTGGTTTGATGTTGATCGACTCTATGGGCATTTCGCAGCAGGTAAAACCGATAGTTGGCGCAAATGATGTCACTAAAAAAGCTGGCGGTTTACTCAAAAATATTTTCGCTAGATTTAAATAAATGATATACTTTATGTAAGGATTAAGAGAGGGAATATATGCCGCAAATACAACCAAGTGAAGTTCAAACATTTGCCAGCATAAAAGTCGTCGGTGTCGGCGGCGCTGGTGGTTCAGCTATAAATCGAATGAAAGACGCTGGTCTAACTGGCGTTCAGTTCATTGCTATGAATACGGACGCCCAGGCGTTGCATAATTCGAAGGCTGACATAAAAATTCATCTTGGTCGTGACGCAACTAATGGCTTGGGTGCCGGTGCCGACCCTACTGTTGGTGAGGCCGCAGCTAATGAATCTCGTGACGAAATCAGGGAAGCGCTAGAGGGTGCGGACATGGTATTCGTAACAATTGGTGCTGGTGGCGGAACTGGTTCTGGTGCTGGTTATGTCGTGGCAGAAGTGGCGCGCGAACTTGGTATTTTGGTAGTTGGCGTGGCAACTCGACCGTTTAGCTTTGAGGGTGAGAAGCGCCGAGTTAATGCGGATTGGGCGATTTCTCACTTGGGACGCGAGGTTGATACCTTGATTACTATTCCAAATGACAGATTATTGCAAACTATTGATCGTCGAACGCCGCTACTAGAAACATTTAAGATTGCCGATGACGTTTTGAGGCAGGGCGTTCAGGGTATTTCTGAACTGATTACTGAGCATGGTTTGATTAACCTTGACTTTGCCGATGTTAAGGCGATTATGAGTAATGCTGGTTCGGCTCTGATGGGAATTGGGCGAGCGAGCGGTGATGACCGAGCGGTTCAGGCGGCACAGCAAGCTATTGAAAGCCCGCTAATTGAGGTGTCGATTGATGGCGCCAAGGGTGTATTGTTCAATGTAACTGGTGGTTACGATATGAGTATGGCAGAAATTCAGGAAGCCGCAGAAATTATTACTAGCGCCGTTAGTCCGAACGCCAACATTATTTTTGGTGCGACTTTGAAGCCGGAAATGGAAGACGAACTGGTCATTACGGTGATTGCGACAGGATTTGATAGCGATACATTCCGCCAGCAGGAAGTTAGCTTGACCGTAGGTGACGATACGAAACCTGCTGAAACAGAAGTTGATGACGAAATGGTTAAAAATATTGACCTAGAGTTGGATAAGGAAGAATCTGCCGAAAGTTTTGCGGCTGAGCCAGAGACTAATATTTGGGAAAATCCAACTGTTGAAGCTGACGATGACGAGGACGATACGCCGGCATTTCTGAGGCGACGAAAGAAGAACAAGGAGTAGACAAAATGGTGTTTAATATCGGCAATAGTCGCGTTATCGAGTCACGCGAAGTTTCTGACGGTGCCGCGATTCGACGTCGTAGAGAAACTCCAGATGGCAAGCGATTTACTACGTATGAGCGAGTTGAAAAACCGAACCTGGCGGTGATAAAGAAAAATGGTGATCGTGAGCTGTTTGACCGGGTGAAATTGGCGAATTCGACGCGCCGTTCGGTCGGAAAATTCTTTAAGTCTGACGAGGAAGTCGATAATATCATTACGGCAGTTGAAGACTCTTTATATGCGTTGGGCGAATCGGAAGTTACGTCAAAACAGATTGGCGATCAAGTTTTGGACGAATTAGAAAAACGCAACGAAGTGGCGTATGTTCGTTTTGCTAGCGTTTTTTATGAGTTTAAGACGTTGGACGATTTTGTGGAGATCTTAGCGAAGCGACGCAGTAAGGGCGAGCGGGAATTGTAATGCGAGTAGTTGTGATTTATCGTTCGGAAAGCGATTATGCGCGCCAAGTTGCAGACTTTCTACGTGATTTTAGCCGACAAACTGGTCATGTTTTAGAGGAGATGAGTCCTGATTCTGCAGAAGGTAATAATTTTTGCGAAGTGTATGATATTGTGGAATATCCAACAATTATTGCGCTGAGCGACAGTGGTCAATTGCAAAACCTCTGGCGTGGCTTGCCGCTACCAACAATTAGCGAAGTGAGTTTTTATGTTTAATAAAATCAAAAACTGGATATTTCACGAAGACTTGAAAAAGCAAAATTTGGCGGTGTTTGTAATGCTTGTCGGTAGTGGACTGGGGTTATTGGCATCATTCGTATTATCTATTGAAGCCTTAGAATTAGCAAAAAACTCTCACGCTGTATTAAGTTGCGATTTTAGCTCAGCCTTAAGCTGTTCGGCGGTGGCGAATCATTGGTCGGCGGCTATTTTAGGATTTCCAAATAGTTTCATCGGCGTGATGACTTTGCCTGTTATGGTAACAATTGCAGTGGCGTTGTTGGCGGGAGCAAAGTTTCCGAAGTGGTTTATGCAGGCGGCGCAGGCTGGTGCTATCATCGGAATGATATTTGCTATTTGGATGTTTTATATGAGCTACGTTGAAATTGGTGTACTTTGTCCATGGTGTTTGACCTTGGATCTTGGAATGCTGATGATTATACTCGGTTTGACGCGCTATAATGTTCTACAGAAAAATATCTCTTGTCGTTGTGCGCAGAAGATCGTTGGTGGTGGATATGATGTGCTTACTATAATATCGTTGGTTGTCGTGGTAATTGTCGCGATAATCGCCAAATTCGGCAGCCAATTGTTCTAGTTTTGCTTGCTTTATATAAAGTGCTTATGGTATATTTATGATGTATATTTATGCTCAATTCATACCACCACCATGGAACATAATAGAACGTTATCAATAATAAAAGACCGTAAAGCCAAGAGATTTTTTATTCTTGGCGGTTTTATTGTCGTTAGCGCAGCTTTAGGATTTATGTTTTTGATCTCGCAACAAAGTCGTGCGACTATTCCTAGTGGTGGCAAGCAGATTGAAGTGGGGCAAGTTTCTTATCGATTGTACGAGTCGTCCAATGGTGTTAATCCAGGAAGTCCGCTTGCAAATACCAACACCGTTGCCACATTACCAAAAGTCGGCGCTGATTTTAGGCTGAGGGTTGGTCTGCAAAATAAGAGTGTATATTTTAAAAAATTAGCTGAATACGGAAGCGGTTATGAGCATAGCTGCGCCATTATGTCGGATGATAGTGTTTATTGTTGGGGTAATGGTCAGTATGGAGCTCTTGGTACTAATTCAACCACCTCATCAACGGTCCCAGTACCTGTATATACACAAGACGTACTCAACGGTAAGACTATAAAACAGATTACTACTGGTTATTATCACACTTGCGTAATTGCTTCTGACGATAAAGATTATTGCTGGGGTTATGGGTTGGCTGGAAGACTAGGGGATAATGGTATAGTTCAGAGGAATGCTCCATATCCAGTTAGGGAATTCGCAACCACAGTCGTCTCTCAAATTGCGGCAGGTAATGAGCATACTTGTTCGCTTAACTCGGAGAGAAAATTGTACTGTTGGGGTAGAGGTGTAAATGGAGAATTAGGTCGTGACGTACTCTTAGGTTCAACCACGCCAACAGCAGTTAATATGAATAACTTTGGGACGGAATCGGTTAAACAGGTTGTTGCAGGAGATAAATTTACGTGTGCTTCGACAGTTGAAGGCACAGCATTCTGCTGGGGGTCTAATATTACGGGAAGGACTGGAGTAGGACTTGCTGCTGGTAGAACTCAATATCCTACTGAAGTCAAAGGTTTTAATGGAAAAAAAGTTGAGTCAATATCTGCTGGTGATTCACATGCCTGTGCTGTTATTTCTGGCGGTCAAGAAGTGTATTGTTGGGGAAAAAATACCAAGGGTCAGTTGGGTGTTACAGCAATGGGCTATAGAAATATTGCTTCAAGAGTTTCTTTTGGTAGTAGTATCCTTTCTGGAGGAAAGACTGTTAAAAATGTTTACGCTGGCGGCGAATTTACGTGTATGGTATTAAACACTGGCGAAATTTATTGTTGGGGTGCTAATTCTAAGGGTCAAATGGGTAACGGGTCTATTACGGGATATTTGCCCGCCCCTGTAAAAGTGAATGTTCCATTTACGAGTTCCGGTGAAACTTCTATGTATGTAGGCAAAGACTTTTTATGCGCTTTACGTACAGGTGAGATGTATTGTTGGGGTAATAATAACAAGGGTCAGATAGGGAATGGCCAGTCGAGTAATAGTCCTGTCATGCGTCCTGCGCTAATAGCACCTCCAGGGGGAGCCGTTGAATCCTCGTCAATGAAGCTGCGTGTCGAATATGCAAAAAAGGGTAGCACGGCAACTTGTTCGGCGGTAAGTAGTTCAGATTGGCAAGTCGTGACCGGAGTGTCAAAACTTGCTTATTCTGCGAGCGGTCCCGCTGACGGCACTAATATCAATAGCAACTCGACTGATCCAGAACTGCCGGCGGGAACTATTGCTTCTCGACCTCAAAGTCTGGTGAGAAAAAGCGGAGTGGCTGGAACGTTCACGAATGCGCAAAAAATATCTGCTGGCGAAGTGGGTGTGTGGGATTTGGCGCTTGTTGATAAAGGGCTCGACAGGAATGAAAATTATTGCGTCCGCGTAGCAACTGACACGACTGTCGCTCCTGGATCTAGTATTGATAGCTACACAATGTATCCAGAATTTAAGACCGCCCCTGGGTCGTTAGACATTCGTTTTAGGGATAATGCTGGCGCTACAGTCACGAATACTGGTACGAAGTTTGACAACTCAATTATGAGCAATAGCAGCGTAGCCACCAGCGCTCTCTTGTCCAACTCAAGCTCGAAGCAAATTGAAGTGACGAATACACAGACCATCTCTGGGTGGAGCGTTGTATTGTCGGCATCTGACGGCGCGACCGCCAAATGGAAGCGAACTGCTGGCGCAGAATCGTATATGTTCAACGGCACTAATGGCGATCAGGGATTTTTGTCTGTCAATTTTGGAACATCATCCGTCTTAGCTTCGGGCAATTCACTGAGCGGGTCAACTTGCCAGACGTCAGGAATATCAAAGGGCGTTGACTCTCAATTTAAGGTAGGAACTGCCACGGTTAACGGCGTTACATTGATGAGCAGTGGCGGGTCAACTGGTCAATTGGGGTGCGCATTTTTGCTACAGAACGTTCGATTAAACCAGACTATTCCAGCATATCAAAAACCAGGAACTTATGAATTGCCAATGACATTAACGGTAACAGCGCAGTAAGGTTGAGTATGAAAAATAGAGTAAAAAAATTATTCATCATCATAACATTACTAGCTACTTTTAGCAGCCCTTATTCGGCTTTTGCAGATTCGTCGGCTAGCTCTAATTTGTCGCAAGTTATTACTGATTGCGCTCGCGATTCTCTGGAAACAGGTAGCCAGATGAATGAGCCAATTTGTCCGACTTTTCCGTCAAAATTCTCTAAGTTTGATTTGGTAAATGGGAAAGACCTGTTGGTATATGGCGTTTATGACGCGGTCCATACGGTGGTTAATCCTGATACAGGTCAGCACGATCTGAAGGTTGAGTTTGGTGGTAGGACTTTTGTTTTAGGGCGGAATCGTGAGTTTAAAGTTAAGGGAAATATATGGATGTTGGATTTTTCAAATTGGCAGAATAATCATCCAGGCGACAATTTTATGCCGCCAGCCCCAGAATACACCCATAACGGTCGTGTTACAGCTAAACTGAAGGCTAATGCAACATCCCCGGAAATAGTGCGGTTTGCTGATTTTTCATTTACTACTCCGAAAAAGACCGTGGAAAAGACCATTGAAGATGTTATTGGTATTCCAAAGATTGTTAAAGAGATAAGTAAGGCTTTGGCTAATACGGGAATTAATTTATGGATGATTATGGCTGCTGGTATTGGTGTAATTGTTGCGGCGTTCATTATGTTATTTATTGTTAAAAAACAGAAAAAGAGGGATAAATGAAAAAGTAAGCATAATAAGTTATAATGTAATAAATTAAATCAATTAAGTAAGGAGAAAAAATGAAAAAGTTAACATTATTGATCGTTGCGAGCGTAGGCGTGATTGGTCTATTGGGATTGTATAGTATGGCGAACTCCTCTGTTGCTAATGCGGTGTCTACCGCTAATTCTAAGCTTTCTCAGACAATCAACCCTGGAACATTGACTACTGTCATTACCGACACTCCTGGACTCACGCCTGTAAATCCTCCAACATTCGCGATGAGCGCGGTAACTGTTAAGGGGACTGCTCAGCTGTCTACGGGTACGTTTGGTAATAACACGGATCGTATTTATGTATTAAATACAGGCGCTGCAGATAACGGTTGGACTCTGACCCTCAATGCAACTACTCCAGGAACTGGCGTATGGGGTGCAGCAGGTGGTAGGCAGTACAAATATAACGGCACCGCCGCTCAAGGTCGACTAACTGTCGATCCGTCAGCAGGCACGGTTACTCCAGAGTCTGGATCTTCGACTACACTTACCGGTATTACAAAAGGTAGCTCAGCGTCATTTTCTGGAAGCACTCCGATTACCTTAATGTCCGCTTCAGCCGGTGCTGACAAAATATGGGAAGGATACATTACGGGCATTGGTCTAAAGCAGGACATTCCGGCTGGTCAGCTATCGGGTACATACATTCTTCCAATGACTCAAACTGTCACGGCTATTTAATAAAAAAGACTTAGTTTATTAAGCGAGAGTAGACATTCTGATGAGTGTCTATTCTTTTATGTGTGACATTGATATAATAAGCAT
>UNSQ01000022.1 GCA_900556885.1 Candidatus Saccharimonadota bacterium | reverse complement strand
CCTATGCGTACCAGCTCATGTTTAATTATGCATTATCGCCCAAAAAAACACAAGCTTTATATCCCACTGCGACTATTGATCTGCGCCGCTTATCATTTTCAATAGTTCTTGCTCGTCAATGATTTTCGTGCCGTATTGCTCAGCCTTTTTCAATTTGCTAGCACCAACCTTACCGCCAGCCACCAAATATGTCGTGTCTTTAGAAACTGCGGTTTGAAAAACTCCACCGAGATTACGAATTTTGTCCGCAGCAGCGTCGCGCCCCATAGATTTCAGAGTACCCGTGACGACAAAACTTTTTCCACTCAACCCGCCAGCCTTTTTATTGAACCGAGGAACGACACCTAGCTCAGTGAATTTATTGAGCAATTTTACATTATCCTCATCAGCAAACCACGCCACTACAGATTCGGCGACAATTTCGCCCACGCCATCAACTTGTCGTAGATCGTCAATCGTCGCTTTCGCCAAATTTTCCATACTCTCAAAATGGTTCGTCAAATCAATCGCCGTTTGCGCGCCAATATGACGGATTCCCAAGCCATACAAAAATCGCTCTAATTCAGGGCTTTTTTTATCAGCAATTGCAGAAATTAACTTTTGCGCAGAAATATCAGCAAACCGATCCAGTTTCAGCAAATCGTCTTTAGTAAGCGTAAAAATATCCGCCAGATCGCCAACCAAACCATTATCAATCAAAACCTCCACGTTCTTTTCGCCAAGCGTATCAATATCAAGCGCACCCTTAGACGCGAAATGCGCCAAAGCTCGCTTCAAAATCAGCGGACCGCTAGAGCCCTTAACTCGGTAAACAGCCTCGCCTTCAGGTCGCACAAATTCCAACTCTGGATATTGCCGTTTTAATTCTGCTTCATAATCAATTGGTTCAGAATCTGCAGGTCGTAATTCCTTCAAAACATTCTCAACTTGCGGAATAATATCACCCGCTTTAAAAATCACCACAGTGTCGCCTCGCCGAATATCCAAACGCTCAATTTCATCGGCGTTATGCAAACTGGCGTGCTGCACCGTAGTTCCCGCCACCACTACTGGATCAAACACAGCCACCGGAGTCGCCGCACCAGTCCGCCCAATAGAAATCACTATATCCCGAACAATTGTTGTAGCTTCTTCGGCCGCATACTTGTAAGCCACCGCCCCACGCGGATTTTTACCCACCATACCGAGATTGTCGTATATCTCTCGATCGTTAATCTTAATAACCAGTCCGTCCGTATTAAACGGCAAGTCATGACGCTTGTCGCTCCATTCATCAACAAATTTCATCACGTAGGACAAATTATCAAAAACACTAGCCTGCTGATTGCGAGAAATCCCCAGCGCCGTCAAAGCCTCGTAAGCAAAACTATTCGTCGTAACTTCCGAACTATCATCGCGAATCACATCATATCCACGAAAATGCAACGGGCGCGCCGCCACCAGCGCAGGATCTAATTGACGAATTGTCCCCGCAGCCAAATTGCGCGGATTAGCAAATGTAGGCAACCCTAGAGATTTCTGCTTTTTATTAAGCTCCTCAAAATCCCGTTTCAGCATAACAATTTCGCCACGAATCTCTGTCCGACCGTGCAAAAAATTCTCAAAACCCGCCGCTTCACGCAGACGAAGCGGTACGTTTTTAATAGTCCGAACATTATTCGTTACATCTTCGCCAACAAAACTATCGCCACGTGTCACAGCTTGCGACAATACGCCGTCGACATAAATCAACGCGCACGCCAATCCGTCCATTTTTATATCCGTAAAAAATTCATGTCGCTGACCCGGTATTAATTTATCAGTTCGCTCAATCCACGCCTCAACTTCACTTTTATCAAAAACATCACTCAAACTGACCATTCGGCGCGCGTGCTCTACTTTTTGAAAACCGTCGAGCAGCTTATTTCCAACTCGCTGCGTAGGACTATCAATAGTAATCAGTTCCGGGTGATCCGACTCAATTTTCTTCAGCTCATCCATCAGACTGTCATAAACCGCATCGCTCACGCTCGGCTTATCTAAGGTGTAATATTCATAGCTATAACGATTTAGCAGGTCTTTAATTTCGTCAATTCTTGGTTTTTTTGGTGTCACTTTCAACCACCTTTCTGTAGAACAAATAGACATACACAGAAATCATAACTATCGTTACGTAAAGTAAAATCAAGCCAGTCGTCGGGACAATTGGCAACCAGTCAATGCCGCTAATCCATCCCTTCAGCGCGCCGTCAAGCAGAATTACTGGAATCAAAACTACCGCCCACAAAAGCACGGACAGAATAACCGCCCACGCGAATCTCAGTAAAATCCGTAATCTTCTCCCAGTCACAATATCGCCCGACAGACGCAGCGCGTGAAACGGATACATCCCCGGCAGTGTTATAATAATCATCGCAAAAACCGTAGAAGTCGCCCAATAGATAGACATCGCCACTATTAGAATCGCCGCACCGCCAGCCGCCATCAGAATCGGCGTTTGATTTAACACTCCCGAAGCATTAAGCGCGCTATAAATAATCACCGCCACTGCCGCTGGTACCATTTGAATTAGGAAAACTCCAATGACAATTATCAGCGCAATTATGGGCGATCCAGAACTATACAAACCGTCGCGCATTTTCGGTTTTTTACCAATTAAAATAGCTCGCGTTAGCCAAACGGACGTCAGCCAAGTTAATAACCCCAGGAAGATTCCCGCTGCTTGCTGCACATTTCCACCAGCCGTTCCGCTACCGGAAATATAGCTAACCGCAACGCCAGAAAATAGGCTAATTGTTGTATAAATTCCGCCGAATCCATTTGACTCAGCCTGATTCATCACATCTTTAAGTTGTTGGTACGTATCTTGCGACATGACGCTGGCTAAAGCAAACGTCAATATCGACATAACGACGATTAACGCCAAAAAAGTCTTCTTATTTCGCCACACCAGACGACAAGCTTCACTGGTCAGCGACCAATATCCTGGAATTTTAAGATCTCGTTGGTAATCTCGTCGCTTAGTTAACCGAAAACTACGATGAGGTCGACGCTGCAGAAAATTGCGCCGCTGCTGATTTAATTTGCTAAAGTCACGTTTAATACCAGGCCATACACCTTTTTTATGATCAGCATTTGACTTCTTAGGATTCTTGACTACTCGTTTTTTGGAGGTTTTCGTTGTCATAATTACATCTTTGTTGCGTTATTTCTCAACCTTGCAATTCTGTCTTCTAGTGGTGGATGAGTACTAAATAGTTTCGAGAAAAATCCGGGTTTCAAAGGATTATTCATGAATAAATTGACAGTAGAAGAACTTTGTTTTTGCATTGGTCTACCGTATTGGCGCAATTTCTCCAGCGCGCTTGCTAACCCTTCAGTGTCTCGCGTCAATAGCACTCCCGAAGCATCTGCCAGATATTCACGCTGTCTACTAACCGCCAATTGAGTTATCGTTGCCAAAAGCGGCGCCAATATACCCACAATCAACCCGAAAGCGTAGATGATAGGATTGACATCCCTGTCACGATCGTCACTATAAAACATCATTCTAAGTGCCAAATCTGCAAATAGACCAATCGCACTAACCAGACCAAAAGCAATCATACTCACACGGATGTCGTAATTTCGCACGTGGCTCATTTCATGCGCCATAACCGCCTCCAGCTCTCGCTTGTCCATAATATCCAAAAGCCCAGTAGTTGCACCAACGATGGCATGATTTGGATCGCGACCAGTCGCAAAAGCATTTGGAGCTGGATCATCGATAATATAGACTTTCGGCATCGGCATACCAGAAGCGATAGACAAATTTTCCACTACTCGCCAAAGTTCAGGAGCGTCATTTTTACTAATTTCCTGAGCGCCAGTCATCATCATAGCCAACTTGCCAGCTATAAAATATTGCAGCCAAGCATATAATATTGCACATATAAAAATAATGAGTGCCAATGAATAGCTATCAGTTGCCGCTCCAATAAACAGACCAATAATTCCAATAATTATCACAAACACAGACATAATTAATATTGTGTTGCGTTTGTTTTGAGAAACTGCATTGTACATATGTTAATTATATCAAAAATCGCCCGCCAAAAATAGACGAGCGATTTTCATTTCAGGGTTCGATTAGAACTTTACTTCAACTGGATTTTCGACGCTTGCACGATCCTCAACGTCGAAGAATTCCTTAGCTTGGAAGCCAAACATTCCCGCGATGATATTTGTTGGGAAAGTCTGAATCTTCGTATTCAGGTCGCGAACGCCACCGTTGTAGAATCGGCGAGCTGCTTGGATTTTATCCTCAGTGTCAACCAATTCTTGCTGCAATTGCAAGAAGTTCTGGTTTGCTTTCAACTCTGGGTAAGCCTCAGATACGGCAAACAAGCTCTTCAAAGCGCCTTCCAAAGCGTTTTCAGCTTTAGCGGTTTCAGCCACGCTGCCGGCATTCATAATTGCTGAACGAGCTTCTGCAACCTTCTCAAACACTTCTTTTTCATGTGTAGCATAGCCTTTTACTGAGTTGACCAAATTTGGAATCAAATCAGTTCGGCGCTTTAGCTGAACAGTAATGTCACTCCACGCCTCTTCTACGCGGTTACGCAATACAACCAAACCATTGTACGCACCGATTACAACTCCTACGAGTACTAATAAAACTACCACTGTAACAATAAGTACAATTACCAATGGACTCATTTCTTACCTTGTCCCTTTCCTATTCAATATTACTTTCTTTACAACTTTGGTGCGCAAGGCGGGAATCGAACCCGCACGACTTTTGGTCAAGGGATTTTAAGTCCCTCGCGTCTACCAATTCCGCCACTCGCGCTTATTTACATACAATCCAGACACCTACGCGCCAGACTGCTTATATTATACTATATCCGCTAAGTAAATTGTATAATTTCGCAAAATAAAAAATAGCCCAATACTCAGGACTATTCATCAAAAATTGGAGGCACGTACGAGAGTCGAACTCGTCTAAAAGGTTTTGCAGACCTCTGCGTAACCGCTCCGCCAACGCGCCACCGCCTTTATTATATCAGATTTTACAAAACATATCACAAACAATTCATCCAATAATTGCAATATGTTTGGTGCGAGCGAGAAGACTTGAACTTCCACGAGCGCAATGCTCACTAGCCCCTCAAGCTAGCGCGTCTACCAATTCCGCCACGCCCGCATAGCCACTTACCATTATACCCGATTACGGGGTTTTGTAAACGGACTTTTTCTCTGTCGCCCAATATTGAACATCGACATAACGATCGACGGGATTGACAACTTCGGTGCTTGCGTCGAGAGCTTTAACGTTCCGAATATGGATATAGTCAAACTTCGGCTGATACAAGGCAATTGCCGGGGCGTCTGCTTGCCAAACAGCAGTGAACTTCGCATAACGATCAGCGCGTTGCTTTGCCGAGATTTTAGATCGACCGCTTTCCAGAGCATCGTCCGCTATCGCATTATTGTAATTGGAGAAATTCAAGCCATTGTTAGTTGCCTGCGAAGAATGCCAATAGGCGTAAACATCAGGGTCGCCGCCCAAGGACAGCTCATAAACCAGCACGTCAAAATTGCGCGGCTGCAAAACTGTCTGAAGAATATTTTGAGTGGCGTCGTTCGGATCGACAACTTTAATATCCGATTCTATATTCAGCTCGTCATACCAAACTTGAGCCAAATATCTGGCGACCTTTTCGTAATTGCTATTCTTCAAAACGACCACGTTGAGTTTTAACTTATCATTTCCCTTCTGACGAACATTATTCACATTCTTCCAGCCCTCAGCGTCAAGTAGAGATTTCGCTTTCTTGACGTCATAACTAGACGAATTTGAACTCTTTCCTAGAAATTTGTTAAGTGTTGGACCAGATAATTCTTCCGTAGACAACGACAAAGATTGGCGTAGCTTGGATGTGTCGACACTGAGCGACAAAGCTTGACGAACTGCTTTTGATCGCAAGAACTGACTGTTGTTATTAAACAGCGCGTAAACTCCGTTATTCAAAGAATGTGCTTCCGCGGCGTACATAGATTTCACCTCGGCGGATTGATCGTTATAAATCAATTCTGGGGTTCCTGTAATTTCTCGCGTACGCAAACTTTTCGCAATATCATCCTGCGTCGGATACGCGTACAACTGGAATCGCTCTAACTTAGGCGTGCTGCCATAATAATTGCTATTCGACTGCAAATATAGCACTTTTTTACTGCCATCGCTCGTTACGTTCTGTAGCAATCTAAAGGCGAATGGACCGCTGGATATAGGCGACTTATTAAAATCATGTTCGCGTAAATTCGACGGTTTAACATCTTTTAATATATGTTTAGGAATAATCGGGAATGTCAAAGCGTGGACAAACGGCGAATATGACGACGGCAAGATAAACTTCACCGAATCGTCAGACACTTTCTCGAATTTTATAGACTTCCAGCCAGATATCTCAGCTCCAACTTCTGGATTCGCCAATAGCTTCAACGTAAAAATTACATCGTCCGCCGTTAAATCTTGTCCGTCCGACCACTTCAAACCCTTCTTTAGCTTAACCGTATATTCAGTTTCTTTATCGTTCACACTGACGCTATCCGCCATGTCAGCCTTTATATTGCCCGTTGAGTCATATCGATACAAACTTGAAAATAGCAACTTTGCGGCGGATTTTTCAGCATTAGTTTTTGCGAAAATCGGGTTTAAGTTTTCCAAAGGACCCAGCACACCCTCAGAATACGAGCCGCCAGAAGTGTACGCCATTGTCGTGAAAGAATTGCGAGAAATATGCCACTGCACTGCACTGGCGCCAATCATCACCAATACTAAGATAATCCAGACAGAAACCCGACGTCGCACATTAGATAAGCGATCCAGCCTGGATGTCACGAATTTATGCGCATGGCGCAAGCTTCCCTTTTCAATCTTACGCAGACGCTTATTGACATCTTTACTGGAAACTTTTAGCCGCGCAAAACGATTCCATGACGAATTATCCGAGCTCAAATCTATTCTCCTATTTTTGTAATCCCGGCAAAATCATACTTGCCAAAATCGATAGCACAAAAATCACCGCAAAAACAATAGTTACATCAAACAAGTTTTTATCAAATCCGCGACGAGTAGTGAATAACTCCCCAGACGAGCCGAATCCTGCACCCAAACTTGCGCCTCGTTGTTGCAACAAAATTGCGATAATCATCAGTACGGCAGATCCAAGCGTCACGTACGGTAAAATTGTATCAATTGACATATTACTCCTTTTCTTCCCGCTGCAAAACCAGCGCGCTACTTATAATATAGTTTACCAAACTCAATATAATCCCGGCAATAATTGAATGCGCAAAAGTCATAGAAATCCCTGGCGCCAAAGCTAATGAAATATAAACCATAAAACCATTTACGATTAAGGTAAACAGTCCTAATGTCAATAGGATTGCTGGCAGAGCTAAAATTGTAACAATTGGTTTCAATACGCTATTCACTACCGAAAATATCAACCCAGCCATCATAAATGTCCACGCAGAGGTTGCACCTGGAGTTTCATTTCCAAGTAGCCGCACCGCAACCCAAATACCTACCGAGTTAAGAATTAGCCGAATCAAAAACGTTGCAAATTGTCTTTTCATTAGTCTTATTATATATAATTTATGCTTTATTGTCGATTGGTCGCCAAAACTTAAGACAATCGTTTAATCAAATCTGCCTTTTTCGCACCAACTTCCGCCTGCAATTCCGCATAATCCGCCTCGATAATTTTTTTCACACTACCAAACTTCCTCAACAATTTCGCACGCGTCTTTGGACCAATCCCCGGAATTTCTTCCAGTTGGTTTTTCGTCTGATTTTGACGCTTCAGCGCCGTATGATAACTCACAGCAAATCGGTGCGACTCGTCACGAATCCGCTGGAAAAGTTTGACAATATCCGTCGTCGCAATAGAACTTTTTGTAAAATTGCCCCGGCTGGAGTCATTATCGATAGTAGAACCTCGTAGATTCTTTGAATGCGAGCCGGCGTTGCGCTGAGTAGGATGTAAATTTACCACATATACATCATTATCTTCGTAAATGGCGACATCCCGATGAATAGATTTTTGCAACTCCTCAATGCGCGTTACGTCAATTTGTGAGCCAGTTTTATGAATAATAATTTCCTCCTCACGTTTGGCGATGCTAATAATCGGCAATTTAATTCCGCGCTCATCCCTCGCCTTAATCGCTGCCGAAAGTTGACCTTTTCCACCGTCAATCAACAACAAATCTGGACGACCCCAGCTTTTGATATTTCGCTCGCCAAGTCGCCTAAAAATCACCTCGTACATATTTCCAGTGTCGTCGTTTTTTTCACCCACCTTAAATTTACGATATTCCGCACGATCGCTCGCGCCATTCGTAAAGACCACCATACTCGCCACAACCTGACGTCCGCTCATGTGCGAGATATCATAGCCCTCAATTCGCACTGGAATATTTTTTAAGCCAAGCAGTTTTGCTAAATCAGCCAGAGCCTTGTCTTTTGAAATATCCAAAAATTCCTTATCGCCAAACATAACGCGTCGCTGAAGCTCTTGCATGGCGCGCAACTTATTCCTCAGACTTGCCGCCCGCTCAAAATCATGAAGCCCCGCAGCCGTTTTCATATCACGCTCTAGCTCCACGGCAATAGCCTTGCGATTTCCCTTAATATAACTTATCAATTTACGCAAACCAGCTTTATACGCGTCCGAGCCATCACTTATTTTTGGACTTAAACCCAAATCCTCATCCAACTTTGATTGCCCGGGACGCCTTTGATGAGTGAGATATGGAAAAATTCGCCTCAAATAGCGTAATGCTTTTTTTAACGCAAAACCATTGTAAAATGGGCCAAAATAATCCGCACCATCATCGGCAGGATTCCGCGTAAAACTGACCGTCGGCCAATCGCTTTTCATATCAATCCGAACGTACATCTGAGATTTATCATCACGAAGCAAGACATTGTATCGCGGCATATATCGCTTGATCATCTCGCTTTCCAAAAACAGCGCATCAACCTCACTCTCAGTTTCAATCCAATCAGTATCAAAAATCTCCGCTACCAGCGCCATAGTTTTATTGTCTCGCCCGCGCGAATCTTGAAAATACTGACGTACGCGATTTTTAAGAACCGCCGCCTTGCCAACATAAATTACCTCGCCGCTCGCCGACTTATGAAAATAAACGCCGGGCGTTCGCGGCAAAGTTTTCAGCTTGGCTTGCAATGCTTGATTCATTAAATACATTACAATCTAAACACGCCAATTATGCAAGTATTCTTCTAGCGATTGACTAATCTTCCAACCACTTTTTGAGAACTATCGCCTGATTATATTCCGTATCTTTGGCGCCATATAACAGCGTAACTGCAGATTGTTCGTTCCAATTATTCTTTGCTTCGGCAGCCGCAGGATTATTATCTAGCTCCTTCACATAACGGCGAGAAAATTCCGGGAATTTTTCTGGATCGTGATTAAACCATTTGCGTAATTCATCGGTCGGGGCAATTTCTTTGTTCCACTCGTCCAATGCAGCTCGTTCTTTGCTAATTCCGCGCGGCCACAATCGATCAACCAGCACACGATAACTATCGTCCGGCGCAGTCGACTTATAAATTCGTTCAATTTTATACTTTGTCATAATTTCATATAACTACAAAGCACTGATCAGGTCAATAAAAAGCGAAAGCTAACCATTCTTCAATATTTAATCGATGCTACGTAAATATTCCTCCAAAAAATCACTCCACTCGGGCGCATTCTTTTCGTGAAAATAGGCGCGAAGAAAATCAACCATAATTTGATGACGATTTCCTGCTTCTATTC
>UNSQ01000021.1 GCA_900556885.1 Candidatus Saccharimonadota bacterium | reverse complement strand
GGTTATTGATGGAAAGTCGGTGTTTTACCGAGGTTATTATGCTATGCCGGGATTGTCGATGGCTGACGGAACTCCGACTGGTGGTGTGTATGGATTTGTAAGTTTGGCAATTGAGTTAATTAAGAAATTGGAGCCGGATTATGTGGCGGTAGCTTGGGATAAACGAGGCACGAATATTCGCAAGCGGCGGGAATTATATCCAGAATATAAAGCTGGTCGCAAGCCAGCGCCAGATGATTTTTACCAGCAAATTCCGATTTTACACGAGTTGCTCGATGCATTTGGTTGGCCGCTTTATGAAATTGATGATTACGAGGCGGACGATATTATGGGCGCGTTTGCCAGGCAAGCGGAATCTCGCGGAATTGAAACGTGCTTGATAACGTCGGATTTGGACGCATTGCAATTGATATCACCAATGACCAAAGTTTACGCTATGAAAAATGGCTTGAGAAATATCGAGGAGTTTACGGCGGAATATTTTGAAGAAAAATATGGAATTCGGACGGAGCAATTTTTAGACCTGAAGGCTTTGAAGGGTGATTCTAGTGACAATTTACCGGGAGTGCCGGGAATTGGCGAGAAGACGGCGGTGAAATTATTGCAAGAATATGAAACTCTGGACGGAGTTTATGAGCATTTGGACGAGCAAAAAGGCGCTTTGCGAACGAAGTTGGAAAATGGTCGTGAGTCGGCATATTTGACCAAGCAAGTGGCGGAAATTTGGACGGACGCGCCGATTGAGCTGGATTGGGATGTGGCGGATGTTAATGATTGCGATTTTGCGCGAGTAACGGAAATTCTGCAGAAGTTGGAGTTTAATTCGCTAATTGGACGACTGCCAAAAACAATGCAAACGGCGGAAAATGAGAAAAAAGAAGAACCGAAGTTGGATATTCCACGAATTGAAAAATTGCCCGACATGCCGATGTTTGAGGCGGAAAATATAATATATATCGATTCGTCGGAGCCTGACGTGATTTACATAAGCTCGAATCCTGAGTCAGCGTGGACGGCGAAAATTGATGAAATTAGTCAATCTGTGTGGCAATTACTGGCGCAGGGAACTGTGATCGCGGCGGACGTTAAGCAGTTGTATCATGCGCTGGATAATCATGGCGTGGCGGTGCGTTTTCATGAGGTTTGGGACGTTGGGCAGGCGGCGTTTTTGATTGATCCACTGAAGCGCGATCGTAGTTTGAATGCGCTGTCTGGTGATTTTTCTGATGACAATTCCGCGCCTTATCAATTGGCTCGCTTGCATAAAATTTATCGTGAACAAAAAGTTTACATGTCAAACAATTCGCAAATTGCGCGCGTGGCTTACGAGTTTGATTTTCCAGTAATTTGGGCGCTATTCCAGATGGAAAAACGCGGTATGAAGTTGGACGACACGCTATTAAAACAGATGGGCGATGAGCTGGCGGCGGAAGTTGGTGGGCTTGAACAACAAATGTATTCCATGGCTGGATACGAGTTTAATGCGTCTAGCCCAGCGCAACTTTCTGAGGTTTTGTTTACCAAATTGCAATTACCAACCGCGGGCATAAAAAAGGGAAAAACTGGATATTCAACAGGTCAGAAAGAGCTGGATAAATTACGCGGGCAACATCAGATTATCGAGTTGATTGAGCGATATCGAGAATTGACCAAATTGATCAGCACGTACATTGAGGCGTTACCAAAATTGATGGCGACTGATGGGCGAATTCACACCACGTTTAATCAGGACGTAACCAGCACGGGGCGGCTAAGCAGCACAAATCCGAACTTACAGAATATTCCGGTGCGGACTGAACTGGGCAGGAAAATTCGTCAGGCGTTTGTTCCGAGTGATGGCAAAGTTTTTGTCGGCGCGGATTATTCGCAATTTGAGCTGAGGCTGGCGGCTGTGTTGGCGGGCGACGAGAAGTTGATTGAAGACTTTAATAGCGATGTTGATATTCACGCAAAAACGGCGGCGGAAACATACGGAATATCAATTGACGAAGTGAGCAAATCTCAGCGTCGAGCAGCGAAAGTGATCAATTTTGGTGTACTTTACGGAATGAGCCCGCACGGTTTGGCGGCGGCTACGGGAATGTCATTTACAGAGGCGAAAAAGTTTATTGATCATTATTTTGAGGTGCGAAAGCCGATTCGTCAGTACTTGGACAAAATTTTAACTCAAGCACGAGAACAGGGATTTGTTGAAACGTATTTCGGCAGGCGACGACCAACGCCTGATGTAAAATCGAGTAATTTTATGGTGCGATCTTCGGCGGAAAGAGCTGCGATGAATATGCCGATTCAAGGCACGGAAGCGGATTTGATGAAATTGGCAATGATTCGGCTGGAGGATAAATTGTCGGGCTTGGCTGATGCGATTTTACAAGTTCATGATTCGATTTTGGTGGAATGCAAACCTGAAGACGTCCAAAAAGTCAGCGAGATTATGAAAGCGGAAATGGAAGGCGTTTGTCCGGAATTACCGATTAAATTGAAAGTAGATGTCGGTACGGGCGTAAATTGGGGCGAAGTGTAGAAAATATGGTATAATTACGCCATGAAATACATTCAACGACGAAATTCATTTTCTCGATTTGTACCAATTTTGCTGGTTATTGTTATCACGGTTGTGGCGGTAGCAGCGGTTATTGCGATTGGTCGAGCATTATTTGGCAAAAACGATTCAGGTCAAACAACGGATCAGAATGTTAACGTAGGGCAAGTTGCTTTGTTGTCGACGGACGTGGGAAACGCGGTTCGATTGACGGTACGCGGACCGATTGTAGCGAATGAGAATTTTCGCTCATATAGCATCACTATTTCGCCAGAATCTCGCGAAATGACAACGTACGAGGGATATTTGGATAAGCCGATTGCAGAGAAAAAATTGGACAATAACAGCAAGGCTTATACGGAGTTGGTTTATGCGCTTGATAAGCGAAAAATGATGGAGGGTACGCCGCTGACTGAGCAGCAAAATGATTTACGAGGAATTTGTGCTAGCGGTAAAATTTACAAATTCGAAACTTTGAAGGACAATTCCGTTGTGAAGAGTCTGTGGACGTCGGATTGTAGCGGCTCTAAGGGCTCGGCGCAAGCTAACGTGAACGAGATTTTGGATATGTTTTTGAAGCAAATTCCTGACGGCAAGAAAATGGCGGCTGGAATTGGCCTAAGTCAAGAAGAAGCTTTGTTTAAGCTATAGGACTTGCCGAATGCCCGAGCTACCCGAAGTTGAGACAGTTCGTCGCGGTTTGGCGGATTTATTGCCATGTCAGGCTGTTGTGCGAACGACGGTATTTGATTCACCAAAGAGTTTTCCGAATTCACCCACAGACGTTCAGCAATTTTTATATGGTGCGCATGTAACGGCGGTGCGACGTCGCGCAAAAGTGTTGATGATTGATCTTGATACGCGTTATTCGCTGGTGATACATCTTAAGATGACTGGGCAATTGATCTTTCGTGGGGCTAATAGTTTTGCTGGTGGTCATCCGAATGATAGTTTGATTGGTGAATTGCCAGATAAGTCGACGCGTGTGCAAATTGATTTTGCGGATGGTTCGCACTTGTTTTTCAATGATCAGCGTAAGTTTGGCTGGATGAAATTGATGCCGACTGATGAGATAGAAAATTTGCCGTTTATGCAGAAAGTTGGGCCGGAACCGCTCGATAAAAAAACTGAGGCGGGTGACTTTATTAAGCGAATTCGTCGTCGGCAAAATTCTATGATAAAGCCAGCGTTTCTTGATCAGTCGGTAATCGCTGGAGTTGGTAATATTTATGCCGATGAAGCTTTGTGGGCTGCAAAAATCCACCCTCAGACGCGTGTTAGAAATGTTAGCGATGACCAATTGGAAGATTTGTTTAACGAACTGCGCCAGATTTTGCAATTGAGCATTGATCAGGGCGGTTCGACGGATAAAAATTATGTTGACGCTGAAGGTAGGAAGGGTAATTATCTATCATTTGCGCACGTATTTCGTCGGGAAGGTCAGCCGTGTCATCGACATCCTGATCAAGAGATTGTAAAGATGAAGGTTTCTGGACGCGGTACGCATATTTGTCCAGTTTGCCAAGTGGAGGCGAAGTGATTTACCTTTTTTACGGCGAAAACGAATTCGAGAAACGGCGGGCAATTGCTAAGCTGATCGGCGATGAAAAAGTGGCGCGACATGATGGCGAAGATTTAACGTTGTCGGGAATGCAGGAAATAGCAATTGGGCAGACGCTGTTTATGAACTCGTCGGTGTATTTGATTTCAAAACTAGGCGAAAATTCTGAGATTTGGTCGCAACTTCCAGATATGAAGTTTGACGATGACAGGACGATTATTCTGGTGGAAGATAAAATTGATAAGCGAACGAAAACGTATAAGTGGCTGCAGAAAAATGCCAAAGTTCAGGAATTTTCACCGCTTAGTGATCGTCAAAAACCGCAGCTTTTAAAGTGGTGCGTAGCGGAGGCGAAGGTTCGCGAGTGTGAGTTAACGAATCGTCAAGCAGAGATAATTATTGATCGTTTGGGATTTGATCAGTTGCGACTAAGCAATTTTTTGGATCAATTGGCGCTGGCGGAGAAGGTGACGGATGATTTAATTGACAACTTCATACCTCTGGCGAGGACGGAGAATATGTTTGATTTGTTTGTTTCGGCGCTGGCGGGTGATTATGGTAGAGTTCACGATATAATTAGCTATTTGGAGTCGGAAAGTGGCGTTGATGGCGCTTATCAGACAATGGGGTTGCTCGCCTCGCAGGCAACTAACTTGACGGCGTTAGTTTTGGCTGGCGGCGACAGTAAGTCGGTGGCTTCGGATTTTTCGGCTAATCCGTATGTTTTACGAAAATTGGCGTCTTCAGCAAAAGGTGTCGATAAGAAAAAACTGAAAAGGATAAATGACGCACTACTTCGGGCGGACTTGCAAATGAAAACAACTTCTGTAAATCCGTGGCTAATTGTGGAGGCGGCACTGGTTGGAATTGGAAAATAAAAATACCCCAGTTAATTCCGGGGTATTTTCTAGTAATCTTTACAGATTATTTTTCAGATTTCTTAGCAGCTGGCTTCTTTGCTGGAGCTTTTTTAGCGGCAGTTTTCTTTGCTGTTGCTGGCTTTGCGGCTGGTTTTTTAGTAGCAGCTTCTAATGTAACACCTGCTTTTTTAGCGATTTTGCTCAATGCGCTCTTTCGGCGAGCGGCAGTGTTTTTCTTAATCAAGCCTTTTTTAACAGCGGTGTCGATTTCGCTTTGTGCTGCAGCAAGAGTCTTTGCGCTTGGTTCTGCAGAGAAAGCTTTAACAGCAGTCTTAATGTCTTTTTTAATGCTGATGTTTCGCTCGCGGCGCTTTAAGGTTTGTTTAGCACGCTTGATGGCGGATTTGATGATTGGCATGTTTCTCCTTTACCTCTATAGATTTGTATCGCTAATCAGGAAGAATTATACAGAAAATAGCATAAATTGTAAAGAGGTGGCTTAGATATTGACTTTATGGTACTGCTTATGGTATAGTGATGCCAAGCGTAATTACAAAAAACAAACATAGGAAAAATCATGTCAAACGGATCAGCAAAGCAAAAAGTAATCCAGAGCATCAAGGATGTAACTAATATTTTAGTGACGGTGAGTTCTAGCCCGTCAGTCGACGAATTGTCAGCAGCATTAGGATTGACGATTTTCCTCAATAAATTAGGGAAGCACGCTACGGCTGTGTTTAGTGGTGACATTCCGCCAGCAATTACGTTCTTGAATCCTGATAAGACGTTTGAGCAGACCGCAGATTCTTTACGTGATTTTATTATTGCTTTAGATAAAGAGAAGGCTGACCATTTACGCTATAAAGTTGTTGATGACGCGGTGAAGATTTTTATTACGCCATATCGTACGACAATTACAGATAAGGACTTGGAATTTTCACAGGGTGATTATAACGTTGAGCTGGTTCTGGCGCTAAATGTTGAAAATAGTGAAAGTATTGATACGGCTTTGACTGCACACGGTAAGATTTTGCACGATGCTACGGTTGTGTCTATAACAGCGGGCGACGTAAAGAGTGGTTTGGGTTCTGTCGATTGGCACGAATCTAATGCTAGCGGCGTGAGTGAAATGGTTGTTGAGCTTCTTGATGATCTGAAGACGCCGAAGGTGACTTTGGACGAACAGATGGCGACGGCTTTGCTTACGGGAATTGTGGCGGTAACTGAGAGGTTTAGCAATGGAAATACATCGTCAAAGGTTATGACTACGGCCGCAGAACTTATGGCGGCTGGCGCAAATCAGCAATTGGTGGTTTCAAAGATTGCAGAGAGTGAAGTAGAGGATGAGCCGCAGAAGATTGAAAAGATCGAAGAAAAATCTCCAGAAAAAGAAGAAGCTTCAGAGGATAAAACTGAAGAAGCGGAGAAAGACGAAGAAGCTGTACACGCGGACGGAACTTTGTCGATTAGCCACGAAAAGAAGGGCGATGTTGATGAAGTAGCTGAACAAACGGCGAAGGAAAAGCAGGAAGAGTCTGCTAGGATTGCCGAAGAGAAATTGGCTAAAATTGAGCCAATAAAAGAGGAGTCACAAGTCGAGGAAGAAAAGCCTAGTGAAAAAATAGTTTCAAAGGGCGAACTTTCTTTTGAGGAAACTCCGCTAATGGGTGGCACTCTGAACGCAACGACTACACAGGCTGCCGAGGATAAGATTAGGGAATTGGCTAGCGATCAAAACAAAACCATTTTGACGCACGGTAAATATGTGGGTGATAGTACGCCGTCGTTTGGCGATACTCCGTTAAATGCGGCTATGGGCGCGTCTGATGAGCCACCAAAGATTGATCCGTTCGCGACAACTAACGCTGCTGAGCAAAAATTGTCGACAATACCTGTTGCGCCGCAATCTGAAGAGTCGATTATTTCGGCAATTACCAACGACACAAATCAATTAAATAATCCAGTAGCGCCAGCTCCGAGCCAGCCGATTGCGCCAATTGAGCCAGCAATAACAAATCCTGAAAATAGTATTCCAGGTTTCGATTTGCCAATGCCACCAGCGATGCCGGATTTCGGCGCTTTGCCACCAATGCCGCCAGCGCCTACAGGTGTTGATGTAAGTGGAATGCCACAGATTGCACCGCTAGGGGTGGCTCCTGAGCCAGTAGCCGCTCCGCAAGCAGCTCCAGCGCCTGCGCCGATCACCGCGATGCCAACTCAGCCAGCTCAAAATGCAGACTTCAATCCAGCGCAATTCCACATTCCAGGACAATAGTTGATGGACGAAGTGATTCTCATAGACAAACCCCAGGGAATGACTAGCTTTGGGGTGGTGGCGCGCTTGCGACGAGTTTTATCTAATCAGGCGGGAAAGAAGGTGAAGGTTGGTCACACGGGTACGCTTGATCCGTTTGCTACGGGGCTAATGATTATCGTGACTGGAAAGAAATGCCGCGAAGCTGAAACTTTCACTAAGCTAGATAAGTGGTATGAGGCAGAAATTATTCTGGGCAAGAATAGTTCGACAGGTGATCCGGAAGGCGAAATTACTGATGTGTCTGATTATGAGCCGAGTTTGGAAGAAGTTCAGTGGGTGATTAGTCAATTTGTGGGAAAAATTGAGCAGACGCCGCCGATTTTTAGCGCAATAAAAATTAACGGTGAAAGAGCGTATAAATTGGCGCGTGAAGGCAAGCAGGTTGAAATTCCTAAGCGTGTTATAGAGATTTATTCGTTGGAATTGTTGGCATACGAATATCCCAAATTAAAGATCAGAACTCACGTTTCAAGTGGAACTTATATTCGAACGTTAGCGGTGGACATTGGCGAGAAACTAGGGACGGGCGCGTATTGTGAGAATTTGCGCCGAACAAAAATAGCTGACTATTCTATTGATCAGGCGAAGACTCTGGCGGACTTTGGAATTACTAGCTAATTGCAAAAAACAGGGAAGCTTGGTATAATTACAGAGCTATGATTAGCAAAGAAAATAAAGCGAAAGCAATTGCTTTGACTCAGGTCAATAAAAACGACGTCGGTAGCCCACAAGCTCAGGTGTCAGTTTTGACGGCTCGTATCAAAGAAGTCACGGAGCATTTGAAGGCGAATAAGCACGACTTCATGGCTCGCCGCGGCTTGATCCAAATGGTCGGTAAGCGCAAGCGTTTGCTGAAATATTTGGAGCGAACTGATTTTGAGAGTTACAAAGCAGTTGTTGCCAAATTAGGTTTGCGTAAATAATTTACGTTAAAAACTGCTTAAATCCCCTTTGACGAAAAGGGGATTTTTGTTGTTCTGGCTATTTTTTCAATTTGGCGATAATCACATCTCGTCCGTCGTTTGCGCCGCCCAAAGTGCAGGAATAAAGAGTTAATTGCGGCTGATCTGTGCGCTGTTCGATTTCCACGGCATCTGGTTTAACGCTTTGTTTTTCGCTGATGACGTAATTGTAACGCACGCCGTTATAGTCAATGATAATTTCATCGCCGACAGTCAATTTATCGATATTATAAAAAGGCGATTTTCTGAGCGTCTGCTGAGGAGTTAATCCCATAATAAAACGGTGTGCAGATAAGACAAAATTGCCGCCATCTTTTGGGTTGCCGTTTTCTGGTTTACGCCACCACGCACCATGTTCCATTGTTTCGGCGCCGCCAGTACTGTAGGGCAAATTTATGTCGATTTTCGGTATGTAAAGGCGATTTTCGGTAATTTTATTCTCAGTTTTAGTGATGAGCTGAGTGGTCTGGTTGTCTTTTGGATCGATGTTTTGCGACAAAATAAGGGGTGTGCTGATGAGGACAAGCAAATAAACTCCGCCAAGAATCATCAAGATTGCGATTATAGTTAAGATATAGCTTTTCCAGCTTTTCTGGCGATTTTTTACTGAATCTAGCTGAAGTGACATGAATAAATTATAGCATACTCATCTGTTAATAAGGTTATGTTAAGCGCGCCCGCGGCTGGCGTTTGGGCTGAGGTTTTAGTATAATATAAGGAGCAATTTGTAACGCGGAAGTGATAGAGATGAGACGACTAAATTGCCAAGTAATTTCATCCCTGTTACTACCGCAAGAAAGGAGCTCTTTATGAGTATTATCAATCCAAGCGGCAAGGAGATTTTTAGTGTTACCACTGATTTTTGTGGTCGGCCGCTGACTTTAGAAGTGAATCGTGTCGGTTTTAGGACGACTGGTAGTGTTTTGGTGCGCTATGGCGACACTGTAGTTTTGGGTAGCGCTCAAGTTAGTCCGCGTCCAGTGCAATTGGATTATTTTCCATTGTCGATTGATTATGAAGAAAAATTTTATGCAGCGGGCAAAATTTCTGGCAGCCGATTTATCAAGCGTGAAGGTCGTCCAAGCGATGAGGCTGTGTTGATTGGTCGATTGATTGATCGTCCGATTCGTCCGCTTTTCCCGAAGGGTTATCGTCAGGAAATCCAAGTCGTTGCAACTGTTTTGAGTATGGATCCGAGTTTTCGTCCAGACGTAATTGCGATGATCGCTGCGTCTAGTGCGTTAATGTTAACTGGCACGCCGTTTGACGGTCCAGTGGCTGGTTTGCGCGTGGGTCGAGTGAACGGCGAATTTAAGGCGTTCTTAACTCCAGAAGAGCGCGAGAAGTCAGATCTCGATTTGGTTGTGGCTGGTATTGAAAGCGGTATAACAATGGTCGAGGCTGGCGCTAAAGAGGTTTCGGAGGATATTATTGTTGATGCTATGGCGTGGGCTCACCAGATGATGCAGCCAGCAATTGCCTTGCAGCGCGAATTGGCAGAAAAAGTTGCGCCAACACAGCAGGAATACGATTTAATTTTGCCAGATGAATCAGTTCAGCAAACGGTTAACGCGTGGGCTGATGGAAGATTTGATGAGAAAATCCGTCGTCCATATCCAGAGCGCAATGAAATGATTAGCGAAATTCGTGCCGAGTTCCATGAGGCGATGGCGAAAAAATTGGGACTGGACGAGGAAGAATATAGCGAAGTTCGTGGCGATTACGACGAAGCGTTTACTTTGGCTCTACATAAAGATGTCCGCCGGGGAATTGTCGCTGAGCGAGTTCGTCCTGACGGTCGACAGTTGACCGAGATTCGTCCGCTTAGCTCGGAAGTTGGATTCTTGCCGCGCGCTCACGGTTCCAGCTTGTTTACGCGTGGCGTGACTCAGGGAATGAATATTGTGACTTTGGCACCGCTTAGTTATTCGCAATTGATTGACACTATGGAAATTACCGACGGTGAGCGACGTTATATGCATCACTACAATGCGCCGGGCTATACGGTTGGTGAGGTTAAGCGAATGGGTAGTCCAGGTCGACGTGAAATTGGTCACGGATATTTGGCGGAACGCGCTCTGCTTCCAGTTTTGCCAACGGAAGAGGATTTTCCATACGCTATTCGCTCAGTGACAGAGATTATGAGCCAGAACGGTTCAACTTCAATGGCGGCGACTTGTTCTAGCTGCTTGGCGTTGATGGATGCTGGCGTACCAATTTCGGCTCCAGTGAGTGGAATTGCGATGGGATTGATGATGGACGGCGATACTCCGTATGTGTTGAGCGATATCGCTGATGCTGAGGACTTTGCTGGCGATATGGACTTTAAGGTAACCGGAACCTCAAAGGGTATTACGGCTCTTCAAATGGATATGAAGGTTCATGGGCTGCCGGTGGCGGTATTGCGTCAAGCGATTGAACAGAGTAAAGCTGGCCGAGCGCACATTTTGGAGCATATGCTCAGCGTTCTTCCAGAGCCTCGTAAGTCGCTCAGCCCGTATGCGCCACGAATTGAGAAGATTAAGATTGACCCAGATAAGATTGGCGTGATTATTGGTAAGGGTGGTGAGACGATCAATAAGATCACTTCGGAAACTGGCGCTGAGATTGATATTAAGGAAGATGGTTTGATTACTGTGGCTAGCCCAGACGGCGCGTCGATTGAAAAGGCTATGAACTGGATTAAGAGTCTGGTTGAGGAGCCAGAAGTCGGCAAGATTTATGAAGGTAAAGTTGTTGGAATTAAAGATTTTGGCGCGTTTGTGAATATACTTCCTGGTGTTGACGGAATGGTTCACATTTCGAAATTGGCAGAACATCGAGTTGAAAAAGTGACTGATGTCGTGAAAGAAGGTCAAACTGTTCGCGTGAAAATTACTGGAATTGACGAGCGTGGTAAGATCAATTTGACGATGATTGGTTTGTAAATATATAATAGCAAAAGCGTAATTTTAGGAGGAAAATTTATGGACAATAGTAACAACAACAAACCTCAAGTGCCGCCTCAGCCACAATTCCAGCAGGCTCCACAACAGCCTCAGGCTCAGCAGCCTCAGCCACAACAACAATTCCCACAACAGCCAGTTATGGGAACTCCATACCAAATGCCACCAAAAAAGAAAATGAGCAAAGGTGTCAAGTGGGGAATCATCGGCGGAATAATTGGACTAGTCGTAATTATCGTTGGTGTAGTCCT
>UNSQ01000020.1 GCA_900556885.1 Candidatus Saccharimonadota bacterium | reverse complement strand
TAAGCATCCGTAAATGGATTCCAGAGGAGGAAACATGAACGAATACGAACTAACTGTTCTTATTCACCCGGATTTAGAGGCTAATCTAGATTCAGCGTTGGATAAGGTACGTGGTTTGATCACTGCTAACGGTGGTGAAATTACTAAAGAAGATAACTGGGGCAAGAAAAAATTAGCCTACACAATCAAGCGTGAAGATTTTGCAGTTTACGTTTGTTTTGAGGTTAAATTGCCAGCACCAGCTTTATTGAAGATTTCAAACACGCTTAATATTACTGATGAAGTTTTGCGCTACCTATTGGTAAAAACTGATGAAAAAACTCGTCAAGCATTAAGCGAGCAAAAAGCACGCAACGAAGAATCTGATTCAAGCGAATCAAGTAAATAAGCCTAACTGCCGTAAGGTAAAAGAGGGGATAGAATATGGCACGAAGTATCAATCAAGTGATTTTGTTGGGTAGATTGACGCGCGATCCAGAACAGCGGACAACCGCTTCTGGTAAGAACGTAGTTAGTTTTAGTATCGCTGTTGATCGACAATCTCAAGACGATCAGGCTGACTTTTTCAATATCACAGCTTGGGATAAACTTGGTGATTTGGTAATGCAATATCTAAGCAAAGGTCGTCGGGTTTTAATCCAAGGACGACTACGACAGGATAGCTGGGAAGATAAGGATACTGGTAAAAGGCAGAGTCGAATTGAAGTTACTGCTTCGGACGTAACGTTCTTAGACGGTCCAAGCGGCGACAATTCAGGTTCTGCAGCACCAAAGACTACTAAAAAAGAGGAAGTCGTAACGGAAATTGATGATAAGCCAATTGACCTAAGCGAAATTCCATTCTAATAAGGAGATTAAAATGGCACAATTGAAGAAAAATCCACCGATTATTTTTGACTATAAAGACGTAAAAACTTTGCAACGTTACATCAATGTTTACGGTCAAATCGAGCCAATCAGCAAGACTGGTTTGAGCGAAAAACAGCAGCGAAGCTTGGCAGTAGCAATTAAGCGTGCTCGCCACTTGGCTTTGTTGCCATTTGTTACTAGCAACTAGGAACGTTTAATGCGCAATATCTCGTTGCTATTACATATTTGGCAGCGAGATATTTTATTGGAAAGGAGAAAATATGTATCAGCCAACTGATTTGAAAAAAGGCGTAGTTTGTCAAATTGACGGCAAGCCATATCGCGTCGTAGAGTACGGCCAAAAGGTTATGGGTCGTGGCGGTTCGATTGTTAACGTGAAATTGAAAAACCTAATTGACGGAAGTGTTATTCCAAAGACTTTCAAGGGTCAAGAGCGAATCGAAGCTGCGGAAGTAAATAATAAAACTGCGCAATATTTGTATAACGACGGCGACAAGTTTTATTTCATGGACCCGACTAGCTTTGAGCAATTTGAGCTGGCTGCGGAAATCGTGGACGATGCCAGTAAATACCTGAAAGAAGGTGATGAATTAAGTCTTCAATTCTTCGACGGTCGAGTGATCAACGTTGAACTACCAAAGAATAAATATTTGGAAGTTACCTATACGGAAGATGTGGTTAAGGGTGATACGACTTCATCTGTGTTAAAAGACGCTACTTTGGAGACAGGGCTAGTTGTCAAAGTTCCAGCATTTATCAAGCAGGGCGACATCATTAGCGTTGACACATCGACTGGTGAATATCGCGAGCGAAAGAAATAGTTCTATTTAATGAAACAGCGATTAGATAAAGCTCTGGTCGAGCGTGGTTTGGCGACAACAAGATCTCAGGCGGATAATTTTATTCGCCTGGGCTATGTTTTTTTGAATAAGAAAATTGTCCAGAAATCAGGAACTATGGTGTCTGATTCGGACGAGATAAAGCTCGAGAAGAAAGAAACTTATGTTTCGCGAGCCGGCTTAAAACTGGCAAGCGTGGCGGAGTATTTTCATCTTAATTTTCAGGATAAAACCGTTCTGGATATTGGTTCGAGCACGGGTGGATTTACTGACTATTCACTGCGTCATGGCGCTAAAAAGGTATTTGCTGTTGATGTTGGAACGGATCAGCTCCATCCAAGCTTGAGACCGAATCCAAAAATTGTTCTTCACGAAAAGACCGATATTCGTGATTTTTATACAGATGAAGCAATTGATATTATTGTGGGCGATGTGTCGTTTATATCTCTGAGGGAAATTTTGCCGCACGTGGCAGAAAATTTGATGAACACGAATACGATGTTGATTGCTATGGTGAAACCTCAATTCGAAGCGGCGCGACATCAGGTTAATAAGGGTATTATTAAAAACGATAAAGTTCGTCGACAGATTTTATCCGATTTTGAAGATTGGGCGAGGAAATATTTCGTCGTTTTAGATAAAAAGGATAGCGAAGTTGCTGGTAGTAAGGGCAATCTCGAGCGATTTTACAAATTGAAATTAGCTAAACGTTAAATCTAAATTCAACGACGTCATTTGGTTGCATGACGTAAGTTTTTCCTTCGGTGCGAATTTTGCCGTTTTCGCGAGCCTTAACTTCTGATTCTGCAGCGACTAAATCGTTAAAGTCGACAATTTGTGCAGCAATAAATCCGCGCTCAAAATCCGAGTGAATAACGCCTGCGGCTTGCGGGGCAGTCCAGCCTTTGTGAATTGTCCAAGCGCGAACTTCTTTTTCGCCCGCAGTTAAGTAGCTTTGTAGTCCGAGCGTATCGTAGGCTGCATGAATAAGTTTGGCGAGTCCAGTTTCCTTGACGCCGTAGCTTTCTAATAACTCTTTGGCGTCATTTTCAGATAAACCCTTCAATTCTTCTTCCAGTTTTGCGCAGACAAAGACGGTTTTTGCGGGACTTACGAGTTCAGTCAATTGGCTCTGTAGATCGGAATTGTTCAGTCCTTCCTCGTCAACGTTAAATGCGTAAATAACGGGTTTGGCGGTAAGAAGGTGGAGGTCGGAAATTGCCTCAAAATCCACATCTGACAGCGCGGAAATTGGCACGCCTTTTTGTAAATTGTCGATTAAAGACTGTAGATATTCAACTTTTTGGCGAGCTTTTGGATTTGCTTTGGCTTCTTTTTGAAGTTGGGGCAGGCGTTTTTCAAAAGTTTGTAGATCGGCCAGAATAAGCTCAGTATTTATAACCTCAATGTCTTTCTTAGGGTCGATTGGCGCTTCGTCGTGGCGCAAAATTTTTGAATTCTCAAATGCACGGACAACATGAACAATCGCGTCGCACTCTCTGATATTGTGAAGAAACTTATTACCCAAACCTTCACCCTTAGACGCGCCAGCAACTAGCCCCGCGATATCGACGAAAGTGACGGTGGCTGGAATAATTTTTTGCGCGTGATAAAGATCGGCTAAAATTTGCAGGCGATTATCTGGCACGGGAACAATTCCTGTGTTCGGCTCAATTGTCGCAAACGGATAATTAGCTGCCAAAATATCATTATTTGTTAAAGCGTTAAAAAGTGTCGACTTGCCAACATTTGGTAAACCAACGATTCCAATAGATAAACTCATATATTTATTATATCATCTGCGGAATCTTTGATATAATTATAAGCATGAGAAGAAAATACTCATTGCCTAAGGTGGGCATGCTGGCAATAGTAGTGGCTTTGGCTATTTCGGTAACGGCTTTTTTTATCTATACATATGCGGCGCCAAGCTCACCAAATTGGACGATAACTGGTAAATCCTGGGTTACTAAGCAATTTAATAAATCAGATACCACTAACTTTGGGTCTAATTGGATGGTTGCTCCAGGAAGATTAAAGAATGTGAAGCCCGGAGATACGGTTGATTGGTGGCATAGTCTTTTTGTTAGCGGAGGAGCCACTGACAATGTTGTGACTGGCGTACAGCAAGATGTGTTCGATTTAAGCTCAAATCAGCCGATGGATAATGATGCCAGTCTGAACGACAGGGGGGCTTGGCATAATGAAGATCCTCGATGGTTTAACGTTATGACGGATTGGAAGGATTATGCTTGGAGACGAATAAACAATCCAGCGGATTATCTCACTACCTCTATGGAGGCGTTGAACGGAAAATCTAGATTAGAGGATGTTCGTGGTCCGCTTGGAAAAAATAAATTTATGTTTACGCGAGTCATTAAAAGAGAGGATATGGGTAAGCGTATCTGTCAGCGAATCTACTGGGATAGGCGTAATTCTTTGGTGCCAAAAGGCTGGGTGTATTCATCATATGCCTGTGTAGAAGTGCCATATGATTATGACGTAGAACCTTCGGTCAGTGTTAACTCGGATTACATTGACGCAGAAAATGTCACGAAAATTGAGGGAATAAATGCCGGTTTGAACAATAAGGGCACGTCAAAAACCCAAAATTCTTCGTATGCACTTGCTCGATTTGTTGTCAGAGGGGCTGAAGTCTCTGGACTTACGGGCAAGAGCGATGTGGTCTCATTGCCTGGTGGTACTGCTGATAGTGATTGGCCGTGCGCAATTGTGCGACTGATTAAAGGACAATATAAAGATAGCTTAAATATTGATAGTGGGGCGTGTGGAAAAATTGTTCAAAATACTGGCAATCAATTAAACACCGGTCAGACTCCAGTGGCTACAAATCAGATAGATAATCTGGATAGGGTTAAGCTAAGCGCTAACGACAGTCTATGCTATGTGGTTATGGTCAGTAATTACAACGGTTCGGCTCCTTCTACGGATTTTAAGTACGCAGTTAAGTGTATCAGATCGTCAAAAAGACCGAAGGTTCAGGTTTGGGGTGGTGATATTAAGACAGATAAAGAGGTTATTACTAGCAAGACATCAAATAATGTGAATGTTCCTGATGAGAATCTTAGCCGTATTGAGTTAGATAAGACTTCTATACGGGCAAAGGGACTATGGGGTACAGGTCTAGACGGGAACGGGAATAAGCTTGGTGGTGAAGTGTCGTTTAGTCCCGGTGAATATGGATATAAGGGTGGTAATATGGATGATAAACATTGGTCTATAGTATGTGCCGAGGATCAGTATGGCGGTAATGGAAATCAGAGGGCTTACGATAAGAGCGGTAATGTGGCTGATTTACCTAGTTGTCATGGCGATGCAACTAATCTAAAAGACGACTATAGGGCGACGACTGTAGTAACGACACAGTGGCGCAATCCCGGTCGGGGTGATGTGTTGCAAGATGGTTATATTACATGTACGCCCGATTCTATGTATCGCGATATAGTTGGTGACGCATCTCTCGTCTATAATCCTGATTATTGCAAGAGGGGTGTTTGGAGAACGTCTGACTCTGCGAAGTGGATTAGTATAAATGGTTTTGGTCGACATACGCATTCTAATAGTAAACCGGATCCAGCGAATCTAAACTGTCGGGATGACTCTCGCCCGATAACAGAAGTTATCTCGTGCTCGAATACATATGTCTTTAGATTGAAGGGTATTAATTTAGAAGAACTAAAAGACGCTAAGAGCCTGGAGATTGGTTTTAGTGGAGCCGTGGATAACTATGTTCGAGTGAAAATTAATGGCTATGAAATGAAGGTATTGGGTAATGAAAACGGCGCAAGACCTGAGGGGACCCAGTATTCTGGTTGGGGTTTTCCGGGCTATGCTGGAAATTCTCGATTTACTGCTGAGACACAACCAGGCACTGTTTTATATAAGGATAATAACTTCATCGATATTTATGTAAAATCTAATCCGTCACATATGGGACTACTGATCGAGGATATATCATTGGCTTATAAGATGGCTTATACAAATCAGAATGTGTACGGTTCTTGGGGTGAATATGGAATTATTGCCAATGGTAAGGCAGATTCGGCTTCTGGGGCTGGATTGTCATCATCGTTTAATGGTCGCTCGGGAGTAACGCCGCGTGACTATAATAAGCTAACTTTTGCCAATATTCCAAAGTACGGTAATTTCAGTAGCACCAGTTCGGTTCCAGATAATTTTACTTTACCGTCGGTTGGTGGAACTAGAGGTAATATCTCTGGCAATGTAGATGTGAATAGTCTAGCTTCGGGTGAATATAACGCTGGAAACGTAACCTTAACGGGGTCGAAATTAAGCGTAGGCAAGAGTATAGTCATAAAGTCCTCGGGTGTAGTTAGGATTTCGGGTGATTTGTTATACACAGACACGAATGACGTGCGCCAATTGCCACAACTAATTATCTACGCGAAGAATATTATTATAGAGCCTTCAGTTGGGGAAGTGAATGCTTGGTTGATTACTCAGAAAGACGGATATGTTAGCACTTGTGGCGTGGTAATTAGCGCCGGAGGTTGGCTGAGTGGAGTTTCTGAATCTTCTTGCGGTAAACAGCTGAAGGTTAACGGGCCAATTAAAACTGGACACTTGTTCTTGCGACGAACGTACGGCGGAAAACATGCTTCATCTGCGAAGAATGATCCGAATATGCATCCTGGAACTCCGGCAGAAATCATCAATTTGAGGGCTGACACTTATATTTGGGCTTACAATAATTATCGAAACACTGGCGCGATTAGTACGATGAATGTTCGTGAATTGCCACCAAGATATTAAAAGTTTGCAAATTAAAACGCTAATGTATATAATTATTATTAGTTATGAAATTAGCAAAAGGGTTGGGCGAATTCTTCGGACTAGACATCGATACGAATGCGGTGCGGGTGGTTCAATTGTCTCGTACTGGCGCGGGATGGAGTTTGTCTCATTACGGTTATACGCCAGTTGATTCTAAAATAACGAGCGGCGATTCTCCAGAGTCTAAGCGACGCTTGGGTGAGGCTATTATGACCGCCGTTGGTCAGGCTGGGATTAAGGCATCCAATGTAGCTGTCGGTTTGCCGTCAAATAAGACATTCTCGACTATTATCGATGTGCCGAAAGTTCCTGAGCAGGAATTGAAGGCAATGATGAAATATCAAATTGACCAATATATTCCAATGTCTTTGGATGAGGCAGAAGTTGACTGGGCTTTATTGGGTGATAGTTTGCATGCTCAGAATCAGTATGAGATTTTGCTGACAAGTACAGCGAAGTCTTATGCGGAAGAGCGTCTGGAATTAGTTGAAAATCTTGGCTTCAATGTGATTGCCGAAGAACCGAACGCTATTGCTATGGTTCGTTCCTTGTCAGCTACCGATTCTCAGGATGCGCGTTTAATTATCAATATGGGCGAAAATTCAACGGATTTGGCGGTTGTCTATAATGGAGCGCCGCGACTTATTCGTATGATCCCAACTGGACTTTCGTCTTTGGTTCGATCGGCGGTTCAGAATCTTAGCGTCCAGGAAGATCAAGCTCGTCAATTTATTTTGAAATTTGGTTTGGCGCCGGATAAATTGGATGGTCAAGTGCTAAGGGCGATTGATTCAACTCTCGACAATTTTTCTTCAGAGCTAGTAAAATCTATAAAGTTTTTCCAAACTCGATATCCAAGCGTAGCAGTTTCTGGAATTTTACTATCAGGGTTTGGTTCAGCTATTCCGCAACTTGATGGATATGTGATGAACAAAACCGGAGTCCAGTCGATTACTGCAGATCCGTGGCAGCGTATTCAAGTTTCTCAGTCGGATCAACAGCAGTTGGCGCCGATTGCTTCAGAATTCGCTATTGCAGTAGGTCTGGCACAAAGGAGTAATATATCATGATTGAGATAAATCTTCTCCCAAACGTTAAGCGCGAGCTATTGAAGACTCGAGCTATGCGCAATCGAGTTATTTCGATATCGTTCTTGGTGGGCGGTGCTTCGATTGCGACAGTAGTTGTTTTGGCGTTGATTTTGGGTAGTCAATTTGCAGCCGAGGCGGTTCAGGGTGGAGTTATCAAAGATAGAAACGACAAATTGATGGCAGTCGAGGATCTTAATAAGGTTGTAACGATTCAACATCAATTAACAAAGATCAATGAGCAGCACTCTAGAAAGAAGCTTAATTCAAGGATCTTTGATGTTGTAACGGCGGTTAATCCAGTTGCGCCAAATAATGTTAGTTTTTCGGATATAAAAGTCAATCCTGAGTCAAAAACTATTACTCTGGAGGGCAGCGCGGTTAATGGCTATAGTGCGTTAGAGACCTTAAAGAAAACCATCTTGAATACGAAGGTCCAGACTACTGACGGTGATAAAAGTTCCGAGGTTAGCCTGACTAAGGAGATAAAAGATGGCGATACTAGTTTTGGAGAGAACTCAGAAGGTAAAAAAGTGTTGCAATTCTCGTTCTCGTTTGAATACGCAGAAGAATTATTAGCGCCTGCAAATAATGGCACAGTTTCCGTATTGACGCCGACTGGCAAGGTTGATGTGACGGACTCACGTCAGGGAATTCCGGATAGCTTGTTTAAGAGTAACTCGAAAAAACAGGAGAAGAAATAATGGCGACCGATAATAAAGAAGTTGCAATACGCAAGCGTCAACAGATTGACTCATCGAAAAAGACTATGTTTATTTTTGTGGCTTCTGCGGCATTTTTGGCGGGAATTGCGCTTGTTGTGAGTATATTTTTGGTGCAGCAAATTGTATTTCATTCGAAGATTCTTCTGGAGAAGCAAAATACGATTTCTCGCTTAGATAAAAACTTGTCATCAGTTGATGAATTAAAGAAGAATATCCGAGTTTTAGACACGAACACTGCTCTTAACTCTATAAAATCAAGCAGCGAAAGTAATGCTCTTCAGACAGTATTGGACGCGTTGCCAGATAATGCGAACGCCGACGCTCTTGGTGCTTCGTTGAAGAATAAATTTATCGACACGACTACTGGTGTGACTATTCAAAATCTGACCGTTGCTCAATCTGGATCTGATAGTGAAAGCTCTGGGTCAACATCTGAAAATGCCGTATCATTTACTATGGAAGTGAGTGGTCCAGCTGAAAAATTGAAAGAATTGTTAACTAAGTTAGAGGCGTCTATTCGAGTTATTGACCTAAAGACCGTGGAAATCCAGCGAAATGAGGATAGATTAAGCTTGGTGGTTCGAGGTGTTGCTTATTACGAGCCAGCACAAACAATACAATTAGAGAATAAGGTGGTTAAGCCATGAAGAAAACAGACATAGCAATGGTAATATTGATCGCGGGTGTGGGTGTGGCAATCGGCTATATTGTCGCCTCTAACATCTCGTTCTTAAAAGTCCCAGAATCTGGCACAAAAGTACAGACTATTCGAGAAATATCACCTGACGTAGAAAAACCAAACCCAGCGATTTTTAATAATAATGCGATAAATCCAACTGTTGAAATATTCGTAGGTCAAGATGCAGCCAAATAGAGAAGGGGTGTAAATGGCTTTACTGACGGACGACATCCAAGATAAGTTGATCGAGCTGCTCGTAAACGAGGGGCTTATTGAGAAGTCTGTCATTGATGATGCCTTAAAGCGCGCCTCTGAGAGTGGCAAACCTCTGTTTAGTTTGCTTAGTGAAGAGGGGTTGCTTGATAATGAACTATTAGTTCATGGCGTGGCTCAAGTTTCGGGCGTGCCGTATGTCAATCTGTCGAATAGCGTTATTAGTCAGGATATTTTATCTCTATTGCCGTCCGACGTTGCCGAGAGATTTATGGCTGTGCCACTGGCCGAAGTTCAGAACCGATTAGCGGTAGCGATGATCGACGCGAATAACGTTCAGGCGGTGGACTATTTGTCGAATCGCATCCAGCGACCAATAAAAGTATTCATGGCCTCAGAGGAGAGTGTCCGCCACGTCTTAGATCAATATAAGACTGACTTGTCATCTGTTAATGTGGCTGCACAGGCTTCGCAGGAAGAGTCTTTGTCAGAGGCTGGCAATATTAAAACGATTGTCCAAGATTCGCCGATATCACGGGCGTTGTCGACAATTTTGGAATACGCGGTAAAGAGTCACGCGTCCGATGTGCATATTGAACCATTAGAGAAGGCTTTGAAGATTCGTTGTCGTGTTGACGGTGTTTTGCGTGAAATAATGCAGCTCCCAAAGAGCATTGAGCCGGCGTTAGTCAGTCGTATTAAGATTCTTTCCAATCTGAAAATTGACGAGCATCGCATTCCTCAGGACGGTCAATTTGCGGTTAACGTCGCAGGCAAAGAAGTTGATCTTCGTATCGCTATCTCTCCTGTCGTTTGGGGCGAGCAAGTAGTTATTCGTCTGCTTGATAAGAGTGGAAGTTCTTTCAATTTGGAAGACATGGGTTACGCTGGCCGCGCATTAAGAACGATTCGTAAGGGAATTAAGCGACCAAATGGAATGATTTTGACGTCGGGTCCAACTGGTTCTGGTAAGTCAACGAGTTTGTATGCGTTGATCAAGGAGATTAAAGACGATACTGTGAATATTGTGACGCTTGAGGATCCGGTTGAGTATAAGATGGATGGCGTCAATCAGATTCAGGTGAATGCGGAAGTTGGCTTGACGTTTGCTTCTGGGCTGCGCTCAATTTTGCGTCAAGACCCAGACATTGTGATGGTTGGTGAGATTCGCGATAATGAAACAGCAAATTTAGCTATTCAGGCAGCCTTAACGGGACACTTGGTTTTCTCGACACTTCACACAAATTCCGCCGCTGGCGTGCTGCCGCGTTTGTTGGATATGGGAATTGAGCCGTTTCTTATTGCCAGTACAGTTAACACAATCATCGGTCAGCGTTTGGTGAGGCGAGTGGCACGCCGTCGAGATATTTATCAATCATCACCACTGGAAACGCAGGCAATTCGCGAGGCGGTTGGTGGATTATTGCCGCAAACAAGGGAGCAGGTTGCTCAATACGCGCAAGATTTGGGATATGAAAGTTTGCCGCTAGCAACGCAGGCGTCGTTTGCCTTGGCAAAAGGAAAAGATACGCCGCAAACTCCCCGCGGTTATGCTGGGCGAGCTGGTTTGTATGAGGTCATGGATATCACTGAAGAGATTCAGAATTTGATTGTTAAGCGTGCAACCTCAGCGGAAATCCAGCGAACGGCAATTCAACAGGGTATGATTACGATGCGTCAAGATGGTTATTTGAAGGCGTTGAACGGAATAACGACAATAGAAGAAGTTAATAGAGTAGCGGCGGATACCGCGTAAAAGGAGGAAACATGAATAATCAAGAATTGCGAATTGAGATTTTGCTGGAAGAAGTTGTTAAGAAGCGAGCTTCAGACCTTCATATTCAAGTTGGTTTGCCGCCAATGCTACGAATTGACGGTGCACTTATGCCGGCTGCCGGAACTCAGCCATTGGACGAGCCTGCAGTTGAGAGATTAGTGTTCCAGATTCTTGATGAAGATCAGCGACAGATTTTGCTAAAAGATAAGGAATTCGACTTTTCGTTTGCGTTTGGCACATTGGGACGATTCCGAGTTAACGCCTTCCATGAGCGTGGCAATTTGGCTGCAGCTCTACGTTTGATTCCAAATGAAATTAAGTCGGCGTCTGAGCTGGGTATGCCGCCAGTTGTTAATACGTTTGCAGATTTTCCTCGCGGTTTGGTGTTGGTCACTGGTCCAACTGGTTCCGGTAAGTCAACGACTTTGGCGGCGTTGGTTGATAAAATTAATTCTGAGCGCTCACAGCATATTATTACCATTGAAGATCCTATCGAGTTTACTCACAAGTCGAAAAAATCAGTGGTAGTTCAGCGTGAAGTTCACTACGATACCTATTCGTTCTCTGCGGCTTTGCGTTCGAGTCTTCGTCAAGACCCAGATGTTGTGTTGATTGGTGAGATGCGCGACCTTGAAACGATTTCAGCAGCGATTACAATTGCTGAAACTGGACACTTGGTGTTTGCGACGCTACACACGAACTCCGCAGCGCAATCAATTGACCGTATGATTGACGTGTTCCCGCCACATCAGCAACCGCAAATTCGTGCTCAGCTCAGTAATATTTTGATGGCAATTTGTTCGCAGCGACTAGTTCCAGCTATCGGCGGCGGGCGAGTCGTGGCGGCAGAGGTTTTGATTGCCAATCCAGCGGTGCGTAACATTATCCGCGAAGGTAAATCTCACCAATTGGATGCCGTGATCCAGACTGGTGCTGACCAGGGAATGCAGACGATGGATCGAACTTTGGTCAATTTGGTGCAGAATGGTACGATTACGTATGATAGCGCTCGTGAATTTGCTGTCGATTTGACGGAATTTGAGAGGTTGATGAGGGGGTAATAAATGAAAAAGTACGATTACGAAGCCAGAGATAGCGCAAGTAATAAAATTGTTAAATCAGTTGTTCAGGCTGATAGCGAAAACGCTGCCGCAAAGCTTTTGACGGCTCAGGGCTTTGTGCCGTTAAAAATTGAATTACAAGACGATAAAACAAATTTCTTTGCGAGGTTTTCTGGTAGAATCACCACTAAAGATAAGGTTGTGTTTACTCGTCAGCTAGCAACTCTTATTGGAGCTGGGCTACCTTTGGCGCAAAGTCTTCGAACGGTTCAGGAGCAGACGACGAATAAGCGCATGCAGGAAATAGTCCAGGAAATTATCTCTGATGTTGAAGGTGGTAAATCCTTGTCTGATTCGTTCGCAAAGCATCCAGAAGCTTTTAATAAAGTTTATGTAGCTTTGATCTCGGCCGGCGAGACGTCAGGTAC
>UNSQ01000019.1 GCA_900556885.1 Candidatus Saccharimonadota bacterium | reverse complement strand
TGTAGATTTGCGCTACAATATTGATATGAATCGTGGGACGGGTGGCTATACGATAGTTGAGGTGGCAGTAGTTATTGTGGTTGTGTCGATTTTGGCTAGTATCGCGTTTGTTGGTGGCGGAAGATTTTTGAATTTGACTAGAGATCAGGAGCAAAAAGCTGATGTATCTGAGCTGTCTTTGAGATTGGAACGATATTACAAATATAAAAATGTAAGCTCTATTGGACACGAGTATCCTTCCTGCGCTGACCTTATTAAGAGTTTTTCGTCAATCGCAGGGAGTGATTCATTAAAAAAAGAAATGGTTAAGTGTAATCGTAGTGATTGGTCTGGCGGTAATAATGGCGAATTGTTGTACGAGGCGGCAAACATAGATGATGGGGATTGTACGAAGCCGACTTCTGGTCCCATAGCTGACGTGGCGGCGGTAACTTGTGTGAAATATAACATTATATATAAGGAATTTTCGACGGGGTCGGAAAAAAAGGTGAATAGCATATGGCGCGATTAACAGGGAAAAGTGATGGATTTACTATTGTCGAAGTTGCGGTTACTCTGGTTGTTATTGGTATTTTCATGGTCGTTATATTAAGTATGCAAGCGCAGGTCAGCCAGATATCGGTTTTAAGCGCTCAGCATAATAAAGCAAGTCTTCTGGCGTATAATAATATGCGTCATTACGCGAATGACTCCGCTCCGTCGTGGTTTAAGTGTAACACGGCGTCGTCGAATACTAGGTATGAAGTTACGAGAACTATTGGTAGTGTCGATGGGCTGCCTGGAATGGTTAGGCAGCAAGTATATGCATCAGCGCCATACGGATGTAAGAGTGGAACAGTTAGCCTGGGGATGCCGATTAAAGTGGAATCTATCGTAGAATATGGATTGCCAAGCTCTGGCATAGGTAGCGGAAAGAAGGTGGTACATGCGACGTATGTGGCGTTCTAATGAGGGCGGTTTTACTGTGGTCGAATTGGCAATGGTGATGGTCATCATCGCAATGGTTGTCGGCGTGTTTAGTCAGATGTTAATTTCGGCGAACCAAAGTGCGTCTATCAGCAAGGCGAAGGTTGAGATTAGCCGAAATATGCACAATTCCATGGACGCAATTGAAACTGATGTGCGTCAAGCTTCGCGCTTTAAGGTGAGTAGTTATGACGGGGAGGATACGTTTGCTACTGATAAAAATTTCCCTAGTGCGACGCCTAGAGAGTGGGGATATAGAAGTAATCCATATTCAAGTAGTGCCATCACCGATCCCGAAAAGAACTCACTCATACTGCTTCAATACGCTACAAATATGGGACGAGGCGCCGATTCTAGGGAGATTGTATATCTAAGAACTCCGAAATTTGACTGTAATGCAAATAAGACTCAGCAGCCGAAGTATAAAAAAATAGTCATATATTTTTTGAAGAATGGAGAGTTGCATCGACGGACTATCTATAATGATTTAGTTGATTTCTCCAGTTATCCTCCAGCGCCATATTCAGGGTCTGCCGCGGGTTACTTTTGTATGAATGTTACGGATGCTGATAAGTTTAAAGATCGAGCTATGAAGCTTCGTGAAGATTCGATTTTAGCGACTGGAGTTTCGGAATTTAAGATTAATTACTATGACGGAAAAACGCTGATAAGCAAAAATAGCGACGCTCCAGATAGCGATAATAAAGCTCTTGATGGCGCGGATAATGTAGAGGTTACTTTAACAATACAATCACCAAGTAAACAAGTTTCCGATTCTCAAACACTAATGATACGAAAGATAAATAACTTATGATTCGACAAAAAAACGGCTATTCTTTGGTGTTAATTGTGCTTATGAGTACTTTTATATTGGCTCTTTTGGCTGGCGCTATGAGGGTTGTGGCTCAATCATATATTTACTCTCAGGAAGAGTATTATTACAAGTTAGCTCAAGAGGCTGGTGAGGCAGGTACGGCGTATGCTAACGCCTGCTTGGACTCTAATGGGGCTGAGCAATCATGGGGTTCGGTTCCTGGTGGAATTGGTCCGCTCCGCCCGGAAACTAATTGTAAGGGTGCCGTAGCTTTTCCTGGTAATAGATATGTATTTGATGAAGGCAATAAATTTAGGACGACCTTTGAAGTTGGTGATTTGGAGGCTTCGACTAGAAGCGCGGCTCTGTCGGCTGCCACCGCTCAAATCTCATCTACCGGTCGCGTTGAAATAACAAATGGTAGTGGCGCAGTCTTAAAAACTTATACTGCTGTTGTAAAAAAATCAGTTACTTGGCCAGCTGATATTGACGCAACGCGCACAGTAAGCGGCACTTATCGTACGTGCGCTATATTGTCGAATAATGTTTGGTGTTGGGGCAATAATGACAAGTATGAAAGTAATGAATATACTATGGGTCAATTGGGCGACGGAACTACTGTTAGCTCTAATGTCCCCGTAAAGGTGCGTTCTGTGGGTGATATGAGAAATGGAAAAATTATTGATATATTTGCGGCACAATTTCATAGCTGCGTGTTGACTGAATTTAGTTCTGTCAGGAAGATATATTGTTGGGGTAATAATCAATTTGGACAACTAGGTAATGGAGATTTTGGCGATGGCAAATATTCTAGTGTCCCAGTCGAGGTTAAACCGCCTACTGGCGCGCTAGCTGCAGATTTTGCTGGAAATAATATCAGTGCAATTGGAGGGACCGGCGATGTTTCGTGTGCTATTGCTGCAGGAAAGGTGTATTGTTGGGGCAGTAATACTATGGGTCAATTGGGTTACGGGAGTCCCGGCAGCCCTAAGTCCAGCGCAACGCCAGTGCGTATTAATTCGGGCGGCTACAGCAGGCTTCCTAATAATTATTCTGCTACTAAGTTATCAACTGGCGGATCTCGTTCACAAACCATGTGCGTTATAACCACTGAAAAAAGAGCTTACTGTTGGGGACAGGCTAGGTTTGGGCAGCTGGGTATTGGTGTGCCGCATTATAGCGGCTATGGTAATGCTACCAGAGTTAAAGACTTGGAGGATGTGACTGATATATCTCAAGATGGATACACTTGGTCAGGCTCTCCTGATTATGTAACTCACACCTGCGCTATTGCTAATGGTAAAGTGTACTGCTGGGGTGGCGCTGGGCGTGGACAGGCTGGATCTCCGGGGAGTGGCACTCCTAAAAAGCATATTGAGCCGAGGTTAGTCGGTGGTTTGCCTGGGGTGGCGCTACAGGTTGAGGTTGGCATTGCTCATTCTTGCGCCTTGATGAACGATGCCGGTACTAAGAAAGTCTATTGTTGGGGCGATAACAGATTGGGTCAACTTGGAGCAAATAGGACGGACATTCAATATTCATTTACTCCTCAGCCAGTTAATGTTGGTCCAAATGGGCTTCCTGCTTCAGAGAGCGTAGTGAGTTTGTCTGCTGGGGCAAACCGCGGCTGTGTAATTATGTCGGACAAGCGCTCTTACTGTTGGGGATTGAATGATAATGGGCAGATTGGTGACGGAACTTCAGGTAGTGAAAATAATAGGTTCAGCCCAACGGAATCTTTATTCTTGCGTCCAGTGCAAAATAGATATATATATTAAAAACGCTTGCGCTTTTAAAAACGTTGTAGTATTATCAAGTTACAAATCAAACTAACAATTTAGGGGGCACATTATCGTGACTACAAAGAATATCAAAAATCAAGGTTTTACACTAGTTGAGCTTTTGATCGTTATCGTGATCATCGCAATTTTGACAGTTGTTTCTTTGGTTGCATACAACGGTTTGCAAAACCAAGCAAAGACATCTGCTGCTAAATCAACAGTTGACTCAGTTGCTAAGAAAGCTGAACTATATAACACTGAAGAGGGCAAGTATCCAGATGGTATCGCAAAATTAACTGGTGCTGACACAAAGAAATCTTACTACATTGCTTCAGCCAATGTTACTGAATTAGGTTCTGGTGCTTTTAGTTCAACCACTCCAACCACGACAGTTAGGTATGAGGCGTGTCCTGGTACTGGCGATCCAACAGGTGCAAAGATTTCATACTACGACTACAGTAAGAATAGTATCGAGAGCCGAACAGTCGGTACTTGTCCTACTCCTGCTCCGTAATTCGGTATAGGTAATAAAAAACTCTGGCATTAAGCCAGAGTTTTTTATGTGCAGGTTTATATTAAATATCGCGTAGAGTATGGCAGAATTCTACGACTTCTTTACGGAGTTCAGCCAACTCATCATCATTATCGCGATTGTCTATTGACTGCCTCATCCATTCCGCGATTTTTTCCATGTCGTCTTCTTTGGCACCTCGCGTCGTGACGGCTGGCGTGCCTAAGCGAATGCCGCTTGGTCTGAACCTTGGTAGTGGGTCATCTGGAATCGCATTAGCATTCAGTGTCAGACCGATTTTATCCATGGCGATTTCCGCTTCCTTGCCGTCAATACCGAAGCTGCTGTGAATATCTGCCAGAATCAAATGGTTGCTGGTGCCGCCAGTTACTAGCTTAAATCCACGCTTTTGCAACTCTTCCGCCAATCTTTTCGCATTTTTAACAATTTGCTCGGCGTAATCTTTGAATTCTGGCTGTAAAGCTTCACCGAACGCTACGGCTTTTGCAGCGATGGTGTGCATGTGCGGTCCACCTTGCGTGCCAGGGAAGACTGCTCGATCAATCAACGTAGGTAAATTTTCGAGAGTTTTCTCTGGTTTTTTCAATGGATTGCCAACTATTCCTCGACTAAGAATCAGCCCGCCTCGTGGTCCACGTAGAGTTTTATGAGTTGTTGTGGTAATTACATGAAAGCCATAGTCGAACGGGTTTTTAGCAACGCCACTAACGATTAGTCCCGCAATATGGCTCATGTCTGCCATTAGCATAGCGCCGACCTCATTACCAATTTCAGCAAATTTTTCGTAATCTAGCTCTCGTGGATATGCCGAAAATCCCGCCAAAATGATCTTTGGTTTGTGTTTTAAGGCCAATTGACGAATCTCTTCATAGTCAATTTCGCCAGTATCGATATTTTTTATGCCATAGCGAATGAAGTTATATTCTCTGGCACTACGAGTAACTGGGGCGCCGTGTGTAAGATGTCCGCCGTGAGCCAAATCCATAGCCAGAATGGTGTCGCCAGGCTCGCACCAAGCGTAATAAACCGCCTCATTAGCCTGCGCTCCAGAATGTGGCTGGACGTTAGCGTGATCTGCTTTGAAAAGTTTTTTAGCGCGGTCAATTGCCAGCTGCTCGACTTGATCAGTGTTTTCTTGTCCGCCGTAATAACGTCGACCAGGGTAGCCTTCTGAATATTTATTAGTGAAAACACTACCGAGCGCCTGAAGCACGTCTGACGAAACGTAATTCTCGCTAGGAATCAGTTCCAGGCCGTCCGTTTGGCGCTTTTTTTCTGCTTTTATAAGTTCTTCAATTTGCTTGTCTTTCATGACTAAACCTCCGTTAATACCTATTATATCATTGCTTATATATATCATCAGTGATATAATTTACGCATGATAAAAGACAGGTATCTTCAAAAAATCGGCAATTTAATCGCTGAAAATCGCCAAAAACAAGGTCTGACGCAGACGCAATTAGCTGAGGCGATTGGTACGTCGCAAAGTGCTATTAATCGCATTGAAAACGGGGGTCAGAATATTAGTATTGAAATGATTGCTCGAATTAGTGAAGTGCTTAATAACAATATTGTGACCGTAAATCATTCCGGAAAAATGAATTTTAAAGTAACTGGCGGCAAAAAATTGTCTGGTGAGATACAGGTTAAGACTAGTAAAAACGCCGCAGTGGGTCTTCTCTGTGCAAGTTTGTTGAATAAGGGGAAGACGACGCTTAGGAAAGTGGCGCGAATTGAAGAGGTTAACCGAATTATTGAGGTTCTGAACTCGATTGGCGTTAAAACTCGCTGGTTGGATGGCAGTGATCTTGAGATCGTGCCGCCAGCGCGCTTGAAGCTTGAAGATATGGATATTGCTGCGGCGAAGAGAACTAGGACTGTGATTATGTTCCTTGGTCCGCTACTGCATCAATATGACGATTTCAAATTGCCGTTTGCTGGCGGCTGTAACTTAGGGAAGCGCACGGTTGAGCCGCATCTTAGCGGTTTGAGGCATTTTGGAATGAACGTTACGGCGGAAACTGATTATTATCACGCAAAAACTGATGTCAATTCTGGTGATCGAACGATTTTGTTGACGGAGCGCGGTGATACGGTGACGGAAAATATAATTATGGCTGCGGCGTTATCGCCAAACACTACCATCATCCGCAATGCTAGCCCAAATTATATGGTCCAGGACGTCTGTTTCTTCTTGAAAAAGTTGGGCGTGAAAATTGAGGGAATTGGTACGACGACCTTGAAAATTACGGGCCGTAAACGCATTAGTAAAAATCTGGACTATTATCCGAGCGAAGATCCGATTGAAGCGATGAGCTTTATTGCGGCAGCTGCAGTGACGGATTCGGAAATTACTGTTCGTCGTGCGCCGATTGAATTCTTGGAGATTGAACTGGCGACATTGGCGGAAATGGGTCTTAAGTTTGAACTCAGCAAGGAATATTTTGCTAATAATGGGCAAACTCGTTTGGTTGATATTAAATTGCAGCGTTCCAAACTCCAGGCAGCAAAGGATAAACTTCACGCCCTACCGTTCCCTGGAATTAATATGGACAATTTGCCGTTCTTGGGGCTTATCGCGACGGTGGCCGAGGGGCGCACGTTGGTTCACGACTGGAGCTATGAAAACCGAGCAATTTATTTTACAGAGCTGAGCAAGCTGAATGCGCAAATCGAGTTGGTTGATCCACATCGTGTTTATATCACTGGTCCAACAAGATGGAAGCCAGCCGATGTTGTCGCTCCGCCAGCGCTTCGTCCGTCCGTTGTGATACTTTTGGCAATGCTTGCTGCTCCAGGCGTGTCGATTCTACGCGATGTATATTCGATTAATCGCGGATACGAGGAATTGGCGGCACGCTTAAATTCGCTAGGTGCTGATATTGAAGTGATTATTGAATAGGAATTCGCTTGATCTGTGGTTCTTTTTTAGGCTGGATTTGCGGTTTTGGAAAAATAAATTTGAGATAATCTTTCATCATTCGGGCGCCAGAAATAATTGGCAAATAGTTGCTTAATTGGTGGCGGATATGCTTTTCTAGCAATTGGTCATTCTTCAAAATAGCGGCAGCTTTATGCATATTAACGTACAGAGATGAAACTTCGGCTTCGTAGTTTCTCCCGGTAACCTCGAGGCAAGCGATTGGCTGGACATCGGCAACTCCGCCGTCACTAGTGGAGATGAGGAGTTTCAAATTGGCGATGTCTTTCTCCCATGAAGTGCCGCACGCTTCTAGTCCGACAATAGGAATATTTATCGAGGCATCCGAGCCGATTGCTAACGCTCGCCCCAACTCTTCGTCGTAATCTTGTATGTAATGAACACGCTCCTTGAGTACTGGATCGTTGTCGATCAATTTTAATACCTCGAGCAATTTCTGATACATTGTCACGTCACCTTGGTGAACTTTTCCTGTCAGGATATAATGCGCGTTGTGGCTAATGAGAATTTGGCGCAATGAATCTGGGTTTTCAAACGGCATATAAGGTCGTTTGTAATTGGCGAATCTTCGCTTGAAATCGAATAATATTGCATTTTCTGGGATTTGTATGGATTTTCCGTATTGGTCTTGGCGATTCAATAGGACTCGGTTCAATTCCTTTCGACCGAGCTTTTTCAAATACCTCAAATCCGCGCTACTCAGCGAGTTTAATTTTTCAGAAAAATCATTTGTGGGCAGTCCAAATTTATCGATAATGCCGTGATCACGATATGTTTGCAGCGTTTCAGGTAGCACCCACGTTTCAAGATCTATTCCATTAGTAATGGCTTGAAATTTAACTTTGTCGTTGTTGCGGTCGCGGAAATTTGCTACGCGGGCGTGCAGTTTACTCACGCCATTCTTCGCTTCAGTAAGTTCAATTGCCAAAAGATTCGGCCTCAATCTGTCATTACGGAATTGTTCCATTAGCCAGCAACGCACGGCATTGCTTTTTATGTTTGGCAGAACTAATTTTTCAAATTGCGAACGATGAAATTCTGGTTCGGCCGCTTGAAGAAGCGTGTGGTTTGTGTAAAGTGTGTGCTTGCGAACGTAAACGATGGCCTCGTATAAATTCATTCCGTTAGCGCACAGCTCGTCTAGTCGTGCCAATGCAGCAAAAATCGTTGCGGTCTCATTAAGTTGAATAACAGCCGGCTTAATACCGAGGAGTTTTAATGCTTTATAGCCGCCAAATCCCAGCGCTACCTCTTGGTATAATCTATGGTCACCAGATCCGTCACCTTCGTACAATTGCCCAAAGTTCGGTTCTGAAATTGTAACAAATTGTGTTGAACCGAGCGTCTTCTTAAAAATGCTTAAGCTTGCATCTGGAAAACCGTTTGAACTTACGAAAACTTCGTCAATATATTCAAATCCGTAATCTTGAGGTGAAACGGATTCTGAAAACTCTTCTTGCGCGAGGTCGGTGATCTTCTGGTGTGATTCGCTACGATAAAACGGCGTTACTACTACGAATGGAACTTCTAATTTTTCAGCTACACGTCGCGTGTCCGCCGCCAAAACTCCAAGTCCACCGCCGCCTTTAATGCCGTTGGACTTATCATAAATCTCCATCGTCCAATAGATATATGGTCGGTTTTCAGACAATTGATGCGTCAAGCTGCTTCGTTCAATTACATCATAAAATTCGGACGCATCTTCAATGTCGTGCGGCTGGTATTTTGGCTTTTCTGTATAAATATATGGATCCATCGATGCCCTTTATGGATTGAAATTGTCTAACTTGGTGCGGGTGGGGAGAATCGAACTCCCATCTCAAGTTTGGAAAACTTGCATACTAACCGCTGTACTACACCCGCAAGCTTTTACTATTGTAGCAGAAAGATGCTATAATGTGAATACGCCCTGATAGCTCAGTTGGATAGAGCAGAGGACTTCTAAGCCTAAGGTCGTAGGTTCGAATCCTACTCGGGGCGCCATTTCATATAACTAATGGGGGATATATGGATGCGAATCAGAAGCCGCAAATGACGCGGGAAATGATAATGAGATTATCTGGTCCTTCGAGGAGGTCAGTTGATGGTTTTAAAGCGTATGGAGATACGGGCAGAACACCGATTGCTAATCGTAGTGTGAATTCAGAGCGTCGATATATTAAGGGTTATGAATCCTCGATATCTGCTAATAATTTTGACAATCGAAGACGATTTGGTGCGGAAATAAGTGTAGCGCCTCGGTCGAGAGCTGCTAACGACAATCCTGTTGATGCTGGTTTGTCTGGTGGGAATCGACGAGTCAATAGTATACAAAATAACAGTGTTCCGTCAGGTGTGAATAACTCTCGCCAATCTTTCAATGCTAATCGAACTACTTTTCGTGAGCCGCCTTCTCGCGGATATAATCCGTTTGGATAAATAAAAAATCCTCACTTCAATGTGAGGTTATTTTTTGGAGGGCCAGGAGGGGCTCGAACCCTCGACACCCTGCTTAAGAGGCAGGTGCTCTAACCAGCTGAGCTACTGGCCCACAATTTCATTATACAACAATCAGTAAAAATGTCTACCGTTTTATTGAAAATAATTTATCGGTGTGAATAAATTGTCGTAAAACTTGGGGCGAATGATGGGGTTCGAACCCACGGCCTCCGGAGCCACAATCCAGCGCTCTAACCAGCTGAGCTACATCCGCCATAAACCAAGCTTCTCAAATTATAGCACACACTATATCTGTACTCAAGATGGTAAAATTGCTATACTTAATGACAATGAGAGAACTAAATGGCTCAGAATTAGCTGGATTTATCAAGGAGCGCCAGGCGAAACAGGTGCGAGCTTTAAGACAGGCTTGGCGTATTAATCCTCGTTTGGCGATTGTTACTGATGTCGAAAATCCAGTTATTGAAACGTATATGCGACTGAAACAGAGATATGGCGCTGATATTTTGGTTGACGTGGAGATTCATCGAGTCCCTGCGGGCGGCGCTTTGGAGGTGATTCAAGAATTGAACAATCGAGACGATGTTCAAGGAATAATTCTGCAATTGCCGATTAGTAATTCTGATCAGACTGAGGAATTACTCGAGAGTATTCGAGAAGGTAAAGATGTTGACGGCCTGCGCAAAAAGGCGATTTTTCAGGCAGCCACACCAACGGCTATCAATTGGCTACTGGCTGGATATGGCGTTGACTTGAAAAATAAAAAAGTTGCAATTGTTGGGCGAGGTCGTTTGGTTGGTGCTCCTCTCGAGAGGATGTGGCTGAAGTCTGACGTCGATGTGACGGTTTTTGAAAAAGGTGACGACTTATCTCAATTGATAAATTACGATATTATCGTGTCGGCAACTGGAGTTCCAGGGCTGATTAAAAGCCAGATGATTAAGACTAAGGCGGTTGTTATTGACGCGGGAACTGCTTCGGAAAATGGAAAAATTGTTGGCGACGTATCTGAAGAAGTGCGTCAACGTAATGATGTAATTATTACACCAAAAAAAGGCGGAGTTGGTCCATTAACGGTTTCTGCGCTGTTTGATAATGTAATTACGGCTTGTCTAAAGATTGCGAATCAATCAAAAAATTAAGCGGCTTTTATGGCAGTTTTGACCTGCTCGACAACTTGGCGTGGCGTTAAGTTTGCTTTTACGATGTAGCTATGAATTCCTAATTTCTTCAAATCGTGCGGAGCTTCTTCTTCGCCGAGGTTGGTAAGGACGATAACGGGAATAGTTTTTCCCCAATCTTTAGACCTAATTCGCTTTAAGGCTTCCGCACCGTCCATTTCTGGCATTTGTAAATCTAGCAAAATAATATCTGGCTGAAACTTCTCGACTACTTCTATGCCAATTTGTCCGTTGGCGGCCAAGCGAACGTCAAATCCGTCCGATTCGAACTTCATTCGGTACATCTGGCTGATGGTTGGATCGTCTTCAATGATAGCGATTTTTATCATGCTTTAAGTATATCACATAAATTATGCTATAATTTTTGGCATGGAAAACTTTAGGAATGAACGATATGCTGCAGTGGGGGTGGGCGATTTTCTTAATGGAATTGATTGCAAGGCTAACGAAGCGCTGAGGGAGGAGATTATAAACCTTAGACGCGAGGGATGCAGGGTTAAAATTGGAGAAAAGACCGACCCTGCATATAATAATCCGGATAAAATTCATGACATATACAATTATCTGGAACAAGGCGATGCAAAGTTAAAAGAGGTTCGTAAATATTTTATTCATAAAAATCTAGCCACCGCGGCAATTGCGAATGTCTTAGATAAAACTCCTTTTGTGAAGATGGGCAAGTGGGGCGAAAAAATAGATTCATATCTGGAGGTTTTTCGCGACAAGTTATTGTATGGTAAAGATCAGACCGATTCGCAGCCGTGGCACAATCAGCGAGGTTCCGCACTAACATTTTTGACAATTTCTGAAGCTTATAGATTAAGAGTTTCTCGCAAAAAAGGCGAAATATTGTCAGAAGGTAAATATCCAACTATGAGTGGTCCGCTGGATGAGTCGGTATTTGATGAGAAGATTAATGGCTTGCCGCTGACAGAAGTTATGATTCAAGATAAAATCAACAACGGCGTAGATAAAGCGATAGCTATTGAAGAAGTAGAGAAGAGGCTTAGTGACGTCCGAGAGTTTATCCAGGCGCCGGTGACGGAGAAGTTTTCTAACGTTATTCGGCATTGTGCGGATTCGCTTGGTATTCGTGAGCGAGTGGAAACAGTGAATGGTTTGTCGATTGATCATTTGAAGAAAGTGGCAGAAAAAGAGAATCGTTCAATTGACGATATGTTGGTGATGAGTTTTGGCTGCGGAACGGGGCTGGCGACTTTGAAGATGCTGAAAAAACTTAAGGACGAAACGGGTGAGGCGCCGACGGTAATTCTGCTGGACCAAGATCCGTTGTCTCTAGCAGCGGCACAGAGTCTAGCTAAGAAATGGAATTTGGAAGATAAGATTGAAGTTCATTGCGAGCGATTATTCAGCAAGCTCGGCAAGCCTCTTAGTTTGGAGGGAGTTTTGGGCAATCGTAAGCTGGATATCGCGGAAGACTCTGGCTTGCGAGAATATCTGCCGGATGGCGTTTATAAGCAATTGACGCGAGAATCATTGAAGTTTTTACGAACTGGTGGGCTAATGATCACTGGCAATATGAACGTAAATCGCCCGCAGAAAGAATTTTTGCATGGACTGATGGGGTGGGTCCCAAAGGTTAGGATGCGCTCAATTAAAGAAGGCTTTAAATTACTCCAAAAATCTGGCATACCAAAAGAATCTATTGAAGCTACGGTTACTGCAAGCGGCGTTTACACAGTTTTTGCGATTGAAACGTAGAATAAAATGCTATAATAAGCATTAGTATGATGATACGAGCATTAGTGCTAGGATTGGTTGCGTTGATGGCGCTAATTTTGGGCGTGCTCGTACTTAAAAAGTCGAAGCATCGTCATGATGCAAAGTATTGGTTTTTTCTGGTTTGTTTATGTTTGGCTGTGTGGTCGGCTGGACTTGAAGTGTTTTCTCTGGCGGACAATGAAGTAACATTGGACACTGCATCCAGATGGTTTTATGTCGCTTCGGCTGTTTTTTGTCCTGCGTTGGCTATTTTCACTACAAAGTCGTTTCTTCCATCGACAAAATCAACGAAGAGTTTTATCTGCGCGTCTAGTATACTAATAACGATTTTTTCGCTATACATTATTTTGGTGCCTGAATTTATTGTCAATACGTCAGAAGTTGTTACGCCAGTAGATTTTTCTCGAATTCCGATTCATGCAGTCAACTATGTCATTTTTGCAACTTTTTTCTCAGTATTCTTCTTAATTTCTATGTGTTTTGGTCACGTAGCGTGGCGCAAATCAGATCCTGTTCGACGCAAGCAAGTCGAGATTTACATGATTGGTCTGTTGATATGTAGCATTCCTGGCTTTGTAGTGGATCTGTTTCTTCCGGCGCTTGGTGATTATCGATATATATGGATTGGTCCAATTGCTACGATTATTTTCTTATTTGCAATTATGTATAGCATCGTCAGATACCGATTGATGGACGTAAAAATGGCGGTGGCTCGAAGCGTTTCGTATATGTTGCTATTAATCGCACTAGCTGTCGTTTACGTGATTTCTGCATATGTTATTTCAATTTTGGTTTTCCAACGCAGCCTGACGGTTGATAGCCACGTAAATCTTATGAATATGATTTTGGCTATGATTTTGGCGGTTATGTACCAGCCGGTGAAGAAAATATTTGATAAATTTACTGATAGGGTTTTTTATTACGGAGAATATGATGCCGATACATTTACGCGTGAGATTAGTAAAATATTAACCTATACAGCGGATTTGCAATTGCTAACTCGACGTGTTGGTAATTATATAGCGACTTCTCTTAAGGCGGAAAAAGTGGCGTTTTGTATTCCAGAAAAAGGAATATACGGTCGGGCGGGTCGGCGACGAATATCTGTTGTCGAGGAAGACGTTCACAGGATTATGGATTACTATTATAAGAATTGTAGTTTTCCGGAAGTTATTTTGGCGAATCAAGTAAAAGATCCAGAACTGAAGAAACTTTTGGATATTCATCGCACGAAAATTGTTATGCCGCTGCTGCATCAAAATCAAGAAACGGGAATTCTATTTCTGGGCGAACATAAAAGTTTGGGATATAGTTCTCGCGATATTGAAATGCTGGAATCGATTGCTGGGGAATTGGCGGTGTCGATTCGAAATTCTTTGTCGTTGGAAGAAATTAATGAGTTGAACAAGAGTTTGCAGCGTAAAATTGACGAGGCGACGAAAGAATTGAGGTTCAGTAATCGACAACTTCAGCGACTGGACGAGGCGAAGAATGAGTTTATTTCTATGGCATCACATCAATTAAGAACGCCGCTGACTAGTATTAAGGGTTATCTGGATATGATGTTGGAGGGCGATTTGGGGAAGATTACGCCGACGCAAC
>UNSQ01000018.1 GCA_900556885.1 Candidatus Saccharimonadota bacterium | reverse complement strand
TAAATTTTATCGCGGTACAATTGGCTAATTGGCAACGGCAAATCTCGTCCAACGACATCCTTCACGTATAAAACTCCGACCAATTCCCCGTCAGATTGAACTGGAATTCGCGAATGTCCAGCGTGCTTAATCTGAGCGAGTAGAGTTGCATCCAGCTCGTCATCCAAATCCACGACAAAAACCTCGCTCATCGGCGTAACCAAATCGCCAGCCGTCTTTTTACTAAACTGTAGCGCTCCCGCCGCGATTCGACTTTCATCATAATCAACCGGACTGTCAGACCTAACGGCGTGCTCATGAATGATCTCCTCCAACTCCTGATGAGAATATAATTGCGGCGTTTCCTTACCCAGCCAGCGATTCAACAATTTCGACATCGGCTGAGCAAGCGGCCAAAATAGCACGTAAATCACATCAAGCAGCCAAAAGAAATATCGCACAAATCGATATCCACGCTGCGAGAAAATCGCCTGCGGCAAAATCTCGCCAAACATCGTAATGAGGAGTGTCGCAATCAAGCCACCAACCACGCCATTCGTCATGTTGCCAAGTAAAATTGACATCGCGGTATTCACGCCGACGTTGCCGAGCAAAATACAGAAAATCAAATAATAGCCGTCTTTTCGATATCGATATACTCGCGCCGCAATTTTGTCGCCCTGCCTGGCCTTTCGCTTTAGGTCGTCTGGTCGTGCCATCATTAAACCAATATTCAGACCGGAAAATAGCCCAGAAAGCGCCAATAGAACAGCCGCCGCCAGCCATAATAAAACATCAGACATAATTATAACCTCTACTCTGAATCGTAGCTAAAAACATCCTGCCAGAAAATAACTCCAATAAAAAATCCATATCTTTAATTATAGCAAATTCTACCAGCCGCCGCCTCCGCCGCCGCCTCCGCCGCCGCCAGCAAATCCACCGCCAGACGAACCGCCAGAAGTTGAAGAATAATCACTAGCATGGCCAGCCGCTGTCGACAGACCACTCAATCCAGACGAAAACGCCACAGCATTGAATGCGCCCCGCCCAACGTACCAATCTGGCGCCTCGCCAACTTGCTCGTAATATTTGCCCATTTGCTTGCTCCAATTTTTCTCTTGCCCGAACAACACAGCGTAAGGTAAAACTCTTTCATATAATTTAACAAGTTGTTTTCCGTCGTTCACGTCAACAACTACTTTTTCCGCACCCTCAGGACTTTGTAGAATATTCAAGCGCTCAGCCTCAGCCACACTGATATACATTTTCAATCCCTTCAAATATCGCCTCAAGCTCAAACCTTTATCTGTCAATGACCAACCTCTGGACGCTAAGACGAGCATAATTGACACAACAAGGAGCATCGGCGATAAAAGCAAAACAGCCAACACAAGAACTCGCTTAAACCACCCTCTCATTATTCGCTTCACCTCTGGATTTTGCTCGCATAAACCATATTTCTCTCTGGCTAGCGTCTCCAGATTTTTATCATCGTCACGCGTTCGCGTCATGTATTTTATATTATTTTGAAGATTTTTCAGATTTAGGCGTTGACCTGGCTTTGGAATAGATGGACTGTCGAACATATCCTGGACAATTTCAATTTCCTCGACTTTAAGTTCCTGCAAATCTTTAATAATTTCAATCTCATATTGCGCACCGCTAAACAGCGAAGATTTTTTCACTTCATAAATTTTAATATAATGCCGAACCGCCAGATCCAATAATTGCGCGACCTTCGGCAAACCTTTGACCTTGAACGGATCATCGTATTTTTTCAAAACATATGTCGACATCAAAACGCTAATATCCTCTGGCGGTAAATATTCCGGTGGAATCGGTTTTAATTCCTTATCTCTGCCAACCAACCGCCTATATCGAATTACTAGAAAAATCGCCAAAGGTGTCGCGATTGTATAAGCCAAAATCTGCATCAAATGCCAAATTCCAATCAACTTTTCCATCAGCGTTTCTTGATATCCAGAAAAAGTCCCACTCTTAAATCCAACCGCCACAGTTACGCCTTGTCGACGACCCAACTTATCTATTTTCGCAGCAATCCGGCTCTCATCTTCGCTCAAGTCGCATTGCGTCGTCGAACCTCGACTGCCGACATAACAAAAAGTCCTCCCTTGCCTTGCCGCAACCAAAGACTCATCAAGTTTCACGGAAATTTGCACATTTTCCATCGGAACACGCCATTCGTCACCAATTACATCCCAATAGAATTCATCACGCCCCGTATCGCCGTAATTCTTAGTTACGTCACGCTGCGTAAACTTAATAATGTAAGTTTTCTCGCCCTCCACGTAGGTATTTTTATTACCAATTCTCAGCTCATCGTCATTCCAGGAATATTCAAGCGGCGTACCATTTTCATCAGTTACAGATTGCAATGAAAAATTCGTCGAGTGATTATCGTACTTCTTAACAAAAACTGGCGCGATTCCCCGATTTTGGTCCGGCGGAAAATTAGCGGTAATTCGCCAAGTAGCTTCCAATTTTGATCGATCATCAGAGTCGCGACTCAGCGAATATGACGCGTCAAATTTTGTGATAGTAAAATTATCCGTCGAGCGCGCCGCAAACGCCATTTTGCCAGACCCAGCCAGCAATAGCCCAACAGTTAGTAGACCCAAAAGAAAACGTTTCATGCTTTAATTATAGCAAAATTACAAGTTGACTTGCGGATAAATTGCCCGAGTTGTTTCGTCAATTTCGCTCTTAAGCTGCGGGAACGGCACACCTTCACGCGCTGTAACGCCCTCGAAAATCCAGAATACTCGCTCAGAATATCCCCAACCGCAAGCCGGCGGCATTCCATATTCCAACATCTCGACGTAATCAATATCAAGCATCATCGCTTCCTCATCACCAGCGTCACGCATTTGCTGCTGCTCAAGAAAACGATTTAGCTGGTCAATCGGATCATTCAACTCAGAGAATCCATTGCCCAATTCAGAACCAGCGATCACTGGCTGAAAACGCTCCACCGTCTCTGGATTTTCTGGATTAGTCTTTGACAATGGACTAATAAACTTCGGCGTGTTCACCAACCAAACCGGACCAGCAACATCTTTACGAATATTCTTCCATAATTTATCAATGCTGCGTGGGATAGAGTCAGTTTTTTCGACTTCCAAATTATATTCTTTCAGTTTAGCGGCAACTTCTTCAATTGTCGTGTCATAAACATCGATTCCGTAATGCTTGCGAATAACTTCGGCATAATCCCAAACTTCCCACTCGCCACTCATATCAACGTTGAATTTGCCCAATTGGAATTGCAGAGTACCAAAAGTCTTCTGAAGCACATCTTTATACATCGACTCCATAAAACGCATTCCCTGCTTCCAGTCCCAGTAAGCCGCGTACCACTCCATAGCAATATGCTCCGGCAAATGCTCGTCCGAATAATTTTCATTGCGAAAACGCGGACCGAGATCATAAACTTTCTCAAATCCAGCGCCAATCAATCGCTTCAATGGCAATTCATGGCTAATTCGCAAATAAAACTGCTGATCGCCCAGCGCATCCATATGCGTCACAAATGGGTTCGCGTCCGCACCGCCAGTTGTGTGCTCCAAAACAGGAACATTAATCTCAATGAATCCATGACTATTCAAATAATCTCGCGTTGCTTGCCAAAACTTACTTCGGCGAATGAATCGCTCGCGAACTTCGGGATTGACATTCATATCAACATAACGTCGGCGCAAGCGCTCTTCCTTGTTCTCTAATTTTTCCGGCATTGGCCTTAACGATTTAGTCAATAGTCTGATCTCGCGCACGCCAACGGATTTTTCTCCCGTTTGTGTGGTGGTCATTATACCCTTCGCCTCAATAAAATCGCCCGTGTCTAGCAATTTAAGCTGTTTTATTCCAAGCACGCCGCGCACAGCATCTAATTCCGCCACGTCATCACGTTGCAAGTAAAGCTGCACATCACCAGATTGATCGCGTAATTTAATAAACGCCAATTTGCCAAAACTGCGAATAGACGCCACACGACCCGCAACAACAACTTCCTTACCAGCTAGCTCATCATACTTAGACAAAACCTCAGCACAAGTATGAGTTCGTTCTGATTTTGCTGGATATGGTTCAACGCCTAATTGACGTAATGTTTCCAGTTTTCGTAGTCGTTCATTGCGATAATCTTGAAGTGTAGCCATAACAGAGATAATTATAGCACATTATATGCTACAGATCTCGCCAGACTTAAGATATCGACTTAATAATGTAGGTAATTTCGGCTTTTGGAGTTTTAATTGTAACTTCATCGCCGATTTTCTTACCAATCAATTCTTTACCAATTGGCGACTGATCTGAGATTCGTCCAGCCAACGGATCGGCTTCAACTGGCCCAACCACCGTGTAAGATACAGTTCTTTCTGGGCATTGCAATTCGACTGTGCTACCCAAGCCAACGCTTGAGCTGCCGTTGGATTTAATAATTTCGGCGTTCTGCAGAATATCTTCAATTTCCAAAATTCGCGTTTCCACCAAGCCCTGCTCTTCGCGCGCAGCGTCATATTCCGCGTTTTCGCTCAAGTCGCCAAAATCTCGCGCTGCCGCAATTTTTTCAGCAATTTCGCCACGTCGGCCTTTCAACTCTGCCAATTCTTTTTCTAAATCAGCCTTCCCGGCTTCTGTAATTTGATAAGTTTTTTTCATAAAAATCTCCTCCTCTACTGTATGTAGTGGTATTAGTCTTACGGTCTACACTAAATATAGTGTTTTTAATTAGTCTTGATTAAGTCTATCTGAGTATATCAATCGCTATTTATTATGTCAATATAATCAGCATTACCGACTCAAGCAAAAGTCCATCAATTGCTGATAATCCATTTTTCGCGTTTCGCCAGTTGCTCGTTCCGTCAATTCAAACAAGCCATCACCGTCAATCGCTCGATCGCCAATCGTTATCCGCCACGGCAATCCCATCAGCTCAGCATCAGCAAATTTCACGCCTGGACGCTCGTCGCGATCATCAAGTAGCGCATCGACGCCGTTATTAGCCATCTCGTCATAAAACTTACCCGCCAATTCCTGTCCTTTTTCACCAATTGCCACAATATGAACCTTAAACGGCGCAATATTTTCTGGCCAAACCAAACCTTTATCGTCAGCGAACTTCTCAACAATCACGCCCATAACTCGCGTAATTCCAATGCCATAGCTTCCCATATAAGCGTATCGCTCTTTACCTTCGGCGTCAGTAAATACCAACTTCATTTCTTCGGATTTCTGCGTGCCGAAATTAAAGATATTGCCAACTTCGGCAGTCTTCACCTTTTCCAACTCACTACGATCGACGCCTAGCTCCTCAATTGCCTCGTCCAAAACTTCTTCATTAACAGCAATATTTTTGCCACGATGAAGATAAATATAATCCTCGCCAGCGTCGCAAATCGTCTGAAACTCATGGCTAAACTTCGTGAAAGCGCCGCCAGAAGCAAACGTCACATACGTTTCATCGCCAATTCCAAATCGATCATAACAACGCTTATACGCCTCGATGACTGAATTGTAATAATTATCCAAACTCTCCTTGCTGTCGTGAATCGAATACATATCCTTCATCACAAATTCACGACCACGCATAATTCCACTCTTAGCGCGAAGTTCGTTTCGCAATTTATTCTGGAATTGATAAACGCTAATTGGCAAATCTTTGTAGCTCTTTAAGTAATTGCGAAGAAGATCAACAATCGGCTCCTCGTGCGTCCAACCAAAGCCTATATCCGTGCCGTCTTGCAATTTAGACTTAAACCAAACGTCGACCAATTCATCACTCCAACGACCAGTTTCTTGCCACAATTCCTTTCGCTGCAAAGTACTCATCACCAATTCCTGGCTATCGACCTTATCCATTTCCTCGCGAACAATTTGCTTAATATTTTCAAGAACCCTCAAACCCAACGGCAAAAACGAATACACGCCCGCCATCGTTTTATGCACGTAGCCAGCACGAATCAAAAGCTGGGCGTTTCGTGCAACCTCGCCAGCTGGCGCCTGCTTCAAAGTTCTAGTAAAAAGTTGTGTCATTCGCATATTTTTCTCCTTTACATAAATATAAATGGCAATAACGATTCCGTCTGATTAATTGCGCCCGTATTGACAAACAAGAAATAAAAAGCTATTCCGTTTTTCGCCATATGCATCATAATCGGCACCCAAATTGCGCCAGTGTATTCCCTGGTCGCACACATAACCAAGCTTAAAGTAAATGTATCAACTGCCACCGCCCATTGCAATGGTGAATCTGGACCAACCCAAAGATGTGCCGCGCCAAACGCTATGCTTGTTACGATAATTGATAGCCAAATCGAGAAAGAATTACGCAACTTGCCATAAAGATATCCGCGATATAAAAGCTCCTCAACAATCGGCGCCAGCACCACCAACACAACAAACGCCATGATAAATTGCCAATGAGTCGCCAGCATGCTCTGACTAAATGGTATGACCTGCTTTTGCTGCATATCCACTAAGAAAACAACTCTGGCGATACTCATCGTGACCATTGTTAGTAAAAAGTACGCCACGAAAGCAAACGGAGAAATGAATATTTCCAAAAACGTTGGCCAGTCATTCACGCCCAAATTGCTCAAAGTTGTTCGGCGCTTCTTAACCAAAAACGGCACACCAATCACGATAATTAGCGACAAAATATATGCGACAACCGAAAGCACCGTATTAACAACAACTGGATTCGCAGAATTGAGAGGTACGCCGATTTTTATCAAAGCACCGACCGCCAATGAAACAACAACTTCCACCGCCAAAAATACGCCATAAACCCAAGCTGGGAGCGCCAAAATCAGCCACCATTTGCGGTTTTTTAATTTCTTAGAAGAGTTTTCCAACATCACTGATCGTCACCAAAATTGTTAAGATTAATAGGATCAACATACCGGTTGCCTGAATATTTTCTTCACGTTCTTTCGTCAGATCTTTCTTAAATAAGCGGAAAATTGTCATCGTGAACCAGCGACCGCCGTCAAGCGCTGGGATTGGTAAAATGTTCATCACAGCCAGCGTCAGTGAAATTAACGCCGCTACGAAAATGATTTGCTCAATTCCAGAATTAACGACTGACGGGAATAATACTCCCAGTATGCCAATTGGTCCTGCTACGCTCCCACTGACAGAGGCCAAATCAGCTCTTGCAGATTCTTTTGATTCTGCAGAACCGAATATTTGCCCAATTGATCCGTGCACGGTTTTTACTAATAGCACACCAACGCCTTTGACTGTTTCGTATGACAATTGCCCAGTAGTCGCCACACCCACAATAGGCGCCGACCACGTGCTATACATTTTCTCCGTCTGCCCCGGAATAACGCCCAGATATCCGCTTCCCTTCACGGACTTTTCATCATTCAGCTGGACGTCAACAGCCGATTCTTTGCCGTCACGCTTGTACTTGACATTGATTTTTTTGCCAGCATTCTCCTTCGTTACAATTGGCAACTTTCCCGCCTCTGTAAGCGGTTGATTATTTATTTGCATCAATTGATCATTAATCTTAAGCCCAGCTTTATCGGCAGGCGAACCTGGCGTAACTTTCGCTATCGCCACTGGTGAACGCCTAACCTCTGTGTCAAATGGCAATTGAACTTGGTTCGACAGGATTTTCGGCATACCAATTACCGCAAGAATCGTGAACAAAACAATCGCAGTTATCCAGTTCATCACGACGCCAGCCAGCAAGATTTTCGTCTTCACCCAAAACGTCGAACCGCCATATGTGCCCTCGCCTTTTGCGGAATCATATTCACCTTTCAATCTGACAAAACCACCAAGCGGCAGCCAATTCAAGCTAAACGTTACGTCCTCACCCAAGAAGCTTCGCTTTACCTTCCATTTTTTTGCGGCAGGCGGAAATCCGATCCCAAATTCCTCAACCTTGACGCCGTTTCTCTTAGCGACAATAGCATGACCTAATTCATGCAAAACCACCAATAAAATGAGAACAAATAGCCCTAAAAGTACTCCCCAAATAATCATTTTCCAAACCGCCTATTCCGATTAGCATATTCTTCTAAAATCACCGACACGTCATCAACTGTCATGTCTGGCCAATTCTTCTCAATAAACATCAACTCACTGTACGCTGATCGCCACAACATAAAGTTGCTAAGCCGCTGTTCGCTAGAAGTTCTAACAATCAAATCGCACGGCGGCACCTCTGGCGCGTATATATTTTGAGCAATCAACTCAGGTGTAATTTCCTCAGGAGAAACTCCAGATTGAACAATTTTTTTAACCGCATCAGCAATTTCCAAATGTCCGCCATAATTCAAGCATAAAACCAATTCTCCATTTTTCAAATCGGCAGTCTTTTCCTCAGCCTCGTCAATCGCTTTGATCAATTGATCCGACAAGCCTTCCCTAGACCCAACAACCCTCAAGCGAACCTCGTTTTCAATAAATATCGGAAGATCAGCTTTCAGTATATTCAATAGCAATTTCATCAAATGTCGGACTTCTTCCTCTGACCGCTTCCAGTTTTCCGTACTAAAAACGTAAGCGCTCGCATATTTCACACCTCGATGAAGAACCTCCAACGCCACGTCTTTTAACGCGTTATAGCCCGCCAGATGTCCTTCATATGTCGGCAAGCCATGCTGCTTTGCCCACCGCCGATTTCCATCAACAATAAACCCGATGTGCTGCGGTAAATTCGCATTTTCACTCATTATTTGCCCTCCATTCGTCAATTAGCTCAACATCTCGTACGTCTTTTTCACGTCCACGCCAACTCTTCCATTTGCGCAGAAATTCCAAATCAACAAACCTCACACCATCATATTCTACTGCGTAATCAAGCAAATCATCATAGCTAACAGCCTGCCCATCAAAAACCCAGCCGTCCCAAACTTCAGCCGAACCGTCATCTTTTACAAAATAAAAACGCTGGTTATCGTCGAACTTTTTAATCCAATCGCCACTCTTCTCAGAGAGATTTTTCATCAAATCAGGACTCGCCGCAAGATCAATATCACTAGCTGGACGAATCCCCAATTGATCCAAAATCCCGCTACCAATAACAATAATTTGGTCCAACGGCAAATTCAACGCTTTCACTTTGTCGGCAAAAGTTTCGCTCATTAAACGGTTAAGACGTCCTTTTCTTTCGCCTTAAACGCCTCGTCAATTTGCGTTTGCATCTTACCCATTAAGCCGTCAATTTCTTTCTCTACACGCTTCAAATCGTCTTCGCTCAGCTCTTTATTATCCTTCATTCGCTTAGCGTCCTTAAGAGCGTCTTGGCGAATATTACGCATCGCAATTCGAGCTTCCTCAACCTTCTCGCTAACCTGTTTTACTAGTTGGTGGCGGCGCTCTTCAGTCAAAGCTGGAACTGGAACGCGAACCACTCGCCCATCGTCAGACGGATTAAAGCCTAGGCTTTGGTTATCACGAATTGCAGAAGAAATTGCTGTAATATTACTCGGGTCAAATGGCGTAACTAGCAACATTTGTGCCTCTGGAGCGGTTACGTTTGCAACCTGATTAAGCGGCATTTTTGAGCCGTAAGCCTCAACCATAACACCGTCGAGCATTCCAGCGTGCGCTCTGCCCGTTCGCACCTTCTTCAATTCATCTTGAAAAAAGCTAAACGCTGCATTCATTTTTTCTTCGTAAGGGTTTGTGTCGAACATATTTCCTCCAATTTATCTATCCGTTATTATATCAAACTTCAAGCGTCTTGTCTGCTAATCTTGCCTTACGCCCCGTGCTATAATAACAGAGTGATTTCTAAGATTAAGCTATACAATTTTCGGTCTTATCATCTGCACGAAGCAACTTTTAGCAATTCTGGGACGGTAATCGTTGGACCAAATGGCACCGGCAAGACGAATCTGCTTGAGGCGGTTTATGTGGCGCTACGCGGCAGTAGTTTTCGTGGCAGCCTTAGCGATTGTATGACACTGAACGCTCCGCAAACAATTGTTCATCTGGAAGGCGATTTCGGCGAGCGACGTATTAAGCTAGACTCAATTTCCGGAAAAATCAACAAAGAATTCATCATCAATGACAATAAATCAAAGGTCTTAACCAGAAAAAACCGCTTGCCTGTCGTTTTATTTGAACCAAGCGAACTAAGATTAATTTCCTCTTCGCCGTCCCGACGACGCGACTTTCTGGATGGCTTAATTGCCCGACTTGACCCCAAATACGACACGGATTTAAGAGCTTTCAATCGCACTCTTTTACAGCGCAACGAACTCTTAAAATCCCACCAAGAAGACTCATCAATTTGGCGCGACAACCTGTTTGCTTGGGATATAAAATTTGTCCAATACGCAACCAACATTGCCCAAAAACGAGCCAAATTTATCCAGATAAACGAACCCCGCATAAAAAATTTATACGAATCTTTGGCAGGAAAAGACACGCAATTATTCATTGAATATGGCGCCATTGTACCTCTGGAAAATTACGACCAAGCCCTACTCAATCGCTTAGGAAAATCCCGCGAATATGAAATAGTCACAGGATTTACTTCGGCTGGCCCACACCGTGAAGATTTCACAATTTTCCTCCATAATCAGCCCGCTATTAAAGTTGCTTCACGTGGCGAAATGCGAACCATTATGCTGGCGTTCAAGTTGCTAGAGCTTGAAATGCAGACGGAGATTAGTCAATCTCGACCACTCATTTTACTGGACGACGTTTTCTCGGAACTAGACGCCACTCGCGAAAAACTCCTCCAAGAAACCATCCAAAATCACCAATTTATCGTCACCACTACAGATGCGCGCCACCAAAAAGACGGCTGCTCAATAATTTCCACACAATAAAAATCCGCCCTCTCACGTGAAGGCGGATTTATTTTTCCTAGGCTTATTTATGCTTGAATCGCATCAGAATTATTAGCTAATTCACCCAGAACAATCGCCACGTTATCTTCAATGATCTCATCATATTCTGGAACTCGCTCACGAATCCATGCGTCAATTTCTTCAGCCGATGCACCATTGTCCTGCATCTGAACCAATTCTTTCAGCTGCTCATCATCCAGAGATTCAACGATTTCTTCGCCAATTTGGCTATTGATCGTATCTTCTACGTGCTGAATCAGCGCTTGCATCTGATCTTCTGGTAGATTGATACCGATTGAATTCAGCTGCGCCTTGGTGACTATTGTTACTCGAATGTTTAATTGGGTTTGGTCGTTATTCATGATTTTATAATATCCTTTTTATGTTTTATTATCAATTATGCTTATTTATCGTTGCTTGATTCGCTATTTGCCTCAACTGGGTCAAGTTTGTTGGCGATCGCCCTAGCAGCCCTACCGACAGCCCTACCAGCTCCCGCAACAGCATTTCTACCAAGATTCATCATCCAGTTCGCGCCCTTGCCAGCAACCCGCGCCAGTTTATCTTTGGCAGATTCCCATTTGTCGCCGAGAGCCTCTCTGCGAGCTTGTCGTCGTGCATTTTTACGTTCCCGGGCTTTTTCTGCACGCTCCTTCATGGTTTCCTTAGCTTTATCTATTTCACTCTTAGCCTTATCAATTTCTTCCTCGGCAGAATCAATCTTACTCTTCTGCTCACTAACATCAAGTTCAGCAAGATTCAACTCCGCTGCGGCAGCCCCAGCCAGATTACGCTTTTTGTCAGCCTCCAAGCGCAACTTCTCATTCGTTTGATCAGCTTCAAATGCCTTCTTTGCGGCGTCATACTCAGCGGCAGCTTTCTTAGCCTTCTCTTCCGCCTCTTGTCGTATCTTTTCTGCTTCTTCCAGCTTGGCGGCAGCCTCTTTTTGTTCTTGCTTAGAGTTTTTTACAGTCTCTTTATTGCTATCAATCGTCGACTTATCTGTCGCATTGTCCTGCTTATCCTGCTCTCGTGCTTCGTTATATTTCTGCCTATCCAACTCGCGCTGTTCTTTAGCCTTAGCCCGAGCTTCCTTGCGTTCTTGACGAGCTTTTTGCCTTTCTTCTTTTCGCGTACGGGCTTCTGAGGCTTTCTGAAGAATAAACTCTCGACCGCCCGCAAACAATTCCGCAGCCTTATTCTTTGCTTCAGACAAAGTATTGCCTATTTGCTCCTTAGCGCGTCCAGCTCCTTCAGCAATCTGTCCAGGTAATTCAGAACCCCGACTCACGCCAATATAAAAACTATCTTTCAAACCCTTCCATACGCGACCAAGACCTTCTTTAGCCTTATTCTTCAGCGCAGCAACTTTCTCTTGGCCGTCAGCAATACGCTCATCGCGCGTTATCTTCTGTGGCTCCATAGTCGTCGGATATTGTTTCGTCTCCCCGTAAGCGTCGCCCCTGTAATTAACCTTCACCACCTTGGGTTTGTCTGGATTTTGCTCCGCAGGTGTATTTTCGTCTTGATTTTGCTCCGCAGTCGCTTCTGCTTCACGCTCAAGAGCCTCTCCAGCAGCTGCTACTACGTCCCATGATGTAACTTCTTTCGAAGAAGAACCTTGTGCGGAACCTCCTTCCGGAGAATTATCTGTATTATTATTTGGATTTTGGTCGAACTTTTCGTTCATATCTTTCCTTTTTTGTTTTTACTATCATTTTTGATATGTAACCATACTAGCACATATTTGCGATATTGTCAATATGCTTGTGGTAAATATTGACAAAATAAAAAATCGGCCGCATTACTACAGCCGACTTCTTCTCTGTGTGAAAATCTATTCGCTTACGCCCAGCTCGATTCGCTTAAACTGACGAATAACGATGTTCTCGCCTAATTTCGCAATTGCTTCCTTAACGTGCTGCTCAACAGTCTTAGAGTCGTCCAAAATGTACGCCTGGCTCATAAGAACCTGTTCAGCAAAATGCTTCTTCAATTGACCTTCAACGATCTTTTCGCGCATTTCTTCAGGCTTGCTTGCCAAAGATTCGCTCGCCATAAGCTCAGCTTTAACGCGATCCATCTCCTCTGCTGGAATGTCGGCTTCAGAAACATACTTTGGGCTCATCGCTGCAATTTGCATAGCAATTTCGTGCGCCAACGTCTTAAAATCGTCAAGTCGAGCCACGAAGTCGGTTTCACAGTTTACCTCAACGATAACGCCGATTCGGCCAGAGTGAACGTAACTTTCGATCAAACCTTCACGAGCTTCACGATCGCCCTTCTTTTCAGCTTTCGTCAAGCCCTTTTTGCGCATAGCTTCCAAAGCTTTATCGAAATCGCCCTCAGCTTCAACCAAAGCTTTTTTAGCGTCAGTCAAGCCTACGCCGGTCAATTCGCGCAATTTTTTAATATCGTCAACAGAAACGCCCATCCTATTTCTCCTCTTTTTTAGCTGGTTTTTCTTCAACCTTTACGCTACCCGCACCTTCAGCAACAGCCGCAGTAAAGTAGTCTAATAGCAATTGGATACCCTTAACAGCGTCGTCGTTACCTGGAATTACGTAATCGATTCCTGTTGGGTTAACGTTGGTGTCAACAATTGCAAATACTGGCACACCTAAAGTTTGAGCCTCACGAACTGCATTTGCGTCGGTCAATGCGTCAACTACAACAACAGCGCCTGGCTTGCCCATCAAATCCTTGATGCCGCCATATTTCATATTCAAGCTGTCGATTTCCTCTTGGAAACGCTGCACTTCAAGCTTGTTATAACGCTTTTCCAAATCACCTGAAGCCATTCGCTTTTCAAGATTCTTCAGTTTCTTAATTTGCTGAGCAATAGTTGAACCGTTAGTCAACATACCACCAATCCAGCGCTCAACTACGTATGGCTGGTTGATCTTTTCAGCTGCTTCACGAACAACGTCTTTGGCTTGTTTTTTGGTGCCAACAAACAGAACCTTACGACCTGATGCGGCGATTTTTGTCAATTCCGGCAAAGCCTTGTCCAAAGCTTCAACGGTCTTAGTCAAGTCAATAATGTGACTATCCTGACGCTTACTGTGAATATATGGCGCCATCTTTGGGTGCCAGCGGCTGGTTTTGTGTCCAAAATGAACACCTGACTCCAGCAAAGCCTTAATGTCTACCTTTACAGACATTCTCTTCTCCTTTTGCCTCATCCGCCCACGATTTGGAGTGTGAAACGGATTGTGTCATTAAAATTAGTTACCTGGCAATTATACCA
>UNSQ01000017.1 GCA_900556885.1 Candidatus Saccharimonadota bacterium | reverse complement strand
CGGATTGTCGTATGATGTTGCATGCTCAAAAATTAGAGATAACTTTGCCGTCTGGTGAGAGAAAAGTTTTTAAAGCCGCAGTTCCTGACGAATTCAAGAAATTCTTCCCAGAGGATTTATAGATGTCTGAAGTGATCATATCCGCTCGAGATGCTCAAAAAATCAGCCAGATTTCATCGCAATTACCGCACGCACTTTTGGTAATTGCAGATTACGGACTTGATGGACTAGGCGTAGCTCAAATGTTAGCAAAAAATAGCGATACTTTTCACCTGAAACCGCTTCCAGAAAAGCAGACCATATCTGTTGATCAAATCCGCGAACTCATCTCTACGCTCCGAACTTACGCCATAAATCGTCGAGTTATTATCATTGACGAAGCCGATTCGATGACCGAGCCGTCGCAAAATGCATTCCTGAAAGCACTGGAGGAGCCGAATAAAAATACCAATTTTATCCTTGTCGCGAAAAACCCGAAGTTGATGCTCGATACTGTTAGATCTCGTTGTCAGACGTTGACGCTTCATAAAACGACATCCGCCCAAGATAAAAAACTGCTTGAAAAGTACAATTTAGACCCCGCCTCTAGCCAGCAAATTCTTTTCTTAGCTGCAGGGCGACCGTTACTAATTAAAGAATTGGCGGAAAATCCAGAAAAATTTGCCGAATATCGGCAATTAGCCACCGACGCAAAGCAAATTTTAGCCACAAATCGAGAATACGACACGTTTAAGAATCTCGTCAAATACTTTTCTGACCGCCAAAAAGCGATATTACTGACTGATATTATAGTGAATATGATTCGTTTTCAGGCTTTATCTCGCGGGATGAATTCGTCGCTTGAGGAGCAACTTGAAAAAACCACCTCTGTTGCGAGCGCGTTAAAATCCAACGCCAACGTCAGGCTGGCACTGACACAACTTGTGATATAATAGTATAGATATGTTTGGATTACTCCTCATTCTGATTTTAATGATTTGGGCGATTTTTTATCATCCGTCAATCAAAGAAACTGGCGATTTGCCAACTAAGATTACTAATAAACTTGATCAATTATGGGAAATTGCCCAGGAATCAATTCGTGAGAATAAATATTTGCGAGCGGAAAAGGCTTTATTGACAATTTTGCGAGTCGACGAGAAAAACGCCACGGCGTACAACCGTTTGGGGATTTTGTACGCCAAGCAGCGCGCATATAAAGACGCCATCGAGTGTTTTGAGATTGCCCAGAGTTTGGAGCCGAGCGCCTCCAGCCTTCATAACGTCGGCTTAATTTACTACGAAACAGAGAATTATGAAAAGGCGTCGCTAGCGTTCGAGCAAGCACTGGAAATGGAAGACGATTTGGCTGCACGTTATATCGCTTACGCTAAGGTTCAGGAAAAAATAGGAAACACAAAGAAGGTTATCAACGCCCTAGAAAAAGCTGTCGAATTAGAGCCGATTCCTCAGACATTGAAGATTTTAGCAGAAGCGTATGACAATGCTGGACAGACCGAGCTGGCTGAAGAATTGCGTAAGAAAGCCACAAAAATGCTAACTCCGACGACATCATCAAAGAAAGCTGACGCGCCACGTCCACGCCAACAGCGCAAAATACATCAACCACGAAAAATAGTTATGTAAACTCTTGTCACAGAGAGAAAAAATTGATAAAATAAATTCAGTTGCCGCTTTAGCTCAGTTGGCTAGAGCAACGGTTTTGTAAACCGTAGGTCCTCGGTTCGAGCCCGAGAAGCGGCTCCACATCACGCTGGAATCGTGTAGTGGCAATCACAGGAGACTGTAAATCTCCCGCCGTAAGGCTTCGTAGGTTCGAGTCCTACTTCCAGCACCAAGTTTGAATCATCGTCGCCTTTTCGGGCGACTTTTTATAATACTAACAGACTCTTTATAAATTAATCTTCCGCGATAAGGCATCGCGCCACCGCTATCACGCAAGTCTTCAGAAGGGCTATTTCAAAAGATGGTAAGCATTCGTCATACCTTAAATGCTCAATAGAAATAATATATCTGTTAATCTACTGGGTCCTTGTTGTATTAAATAGACTATTGCCAAAACCCTCTTCATGTTGCAAAATAGCGAAGTTGCAGTAATCGCTGTGACTTCGCTCCTTTACAGAGAGGATATTATCATGTCTCGTCAGCGAGACGCCGAGCTTGACCGTTTGAAATCTGCCCGTGAGTCTGCCCGCCAGCGACAGCAGGCAGCCTGGGAAGCTCAGCAAGCAGCCTGGGAGCGCCGCTCCTTGGCTCGTGCAGTCATGAACCGTGCCTGGGAGGCCAAGCAAGCCGCCTATGCAGACCAGCAAGCCGCATGGGAAGCCTACATGTCCATAAAGCTAACCAACGGCCCGCGAATCGAAATCCTGGATAATCAGCAAGAGAAAGCATACCAGGAAATGAAGTCGGCTTTCGAGTCGGCTTCACTAGCCCACGACATGCGCGACGACGCTAGCGCGCGTATGTATGCAAATCAGGGACATGTCCACAAGGCAAGGTCTCAAGCCTTTGCCGCCGAACGGCGACAGCTTGTCTCTGAAATTCGCGCCGCACGTGAGCGGTTCGATGCCGTCAAGCCAGCCTTCTGGTCGGCTAAGGATGAGTTTGCTCGTGCGCAGCAGACATTTCATTCTGCCAGGGCAGAGCACGAACTAGCGGAGGCTGAGTTAAAGCGCGCCAAGGCCGACTTTGAATCATGCGCCAAGGCTTTCCGCTCCAGGCTCGATGAACTGAAGTCGGCAAGCCGAAAGAAGCGTAAGGAGTTGGCCGCAAAGGCTGGAGTTCCGCTTCAGTATCAGGACGATGTATGGATCTCGATGGAGCCGAACGGCAACGTCAACATCTACTTCGGTGGTGTTGACAAGCCTGATGGTCCTGGTCACGGACACTACGTCATGGGTCGAAACGGAGTCGTAACATACAGGCGCGATCCGTTCGCACCGCATGGTGCGCAGAACTTCACCGATGAGCCTGGTGGGGAGCACTGTATGACCGCCGCGCCCGGAGAGATACGCTACCGCTAGGTGTGAGAAACCGCGACAACGACACCAATGATCGCAGTGGAGTGTTCTACGATAGGAATCGCCAGATAGATCTGCATGTGACGCAGTACTACGAAGATAACTACCGCATCTCGTGGAACACCGACGGAGAATCTAACAAAGACCATCACTAGACAAACCAGAGCCTTCCATACGGTCACCCTGACAGACATAATCCACCTGAAGATGCTCGATAAATAGAAAGGAGACGACCGTCCCAGGCTAATATTATATTATTATTAGCCTGGGACTTTTTCATGTTATATAATAACAAATATGAATAATAAGAAGAGCCAATACCCTCAAATGACTTACGAACAAGCAGTCGAGCACTGCAAATATTGGGCAGATCAAATTAGACATGATGGGCTTGACTTATTGACTACTGATTATGGTGCGGCTATTGGAGTTTCCGACCAGTTAGCGTATCCTTTGGAGATGCAGACTTGGATTAATTCACAAGAATATCCTCTCCTGTATAAAGTTTGCGTATACGCTGTTACCGTTGATAATGACCACACCGACAGAGCCTCATGGGAAAAGCTACTAGAGTTAATTGATAAATTATAAGTCCGGAAAATAATATTTTTCTTACGTGGATATTTTTATAGAATTGGTCGCAAGACGTCAGGCTGAGCGCCATTGACTTTTGATAATTTATATGCTATTATATGAGCATGCTTGAATTTACAAAATCTATTCTGACATTATGGAATAGCGAAAAAAACCAACGATTGAAATTACAATACGCTTATATTATGCTGGCTATAATTGGGCTAGCCGTGGCGGGATTATTGACATTATTTAACGCCTCATCAGCACACCTGGCAGCATCAGCGTCAGGAATATTGTTCGTTACGTTCTTGGTCAATAGCATAGCGTGGGGAATAATAGAAGCGTTTGTCACGCCAAAACTGCCAAAAGAAGTCAGCGCGCCAGCCAAGAAATCCACTCGTAAAAAATAACTCAGTTGATTAAACACGGCTTAATGTGTTAAAATTAAGCCTGTTACGCCGCGATAGCTCAGTTGGTAGAGCGCATCCATGGTAAGGATGAGGTCTCGGGTTCAAGCCCCGATCGTGGCTCCATATGAAACACTGATTCGCAGAGATGCGGATCTTTTTTATATCATATAGCTCAAGCCACGGAAGGATTACAAAGTCTTAGTAACTTACCAACTCCAGCAATTTTTCGTACGAGTTACAAACTCCATAAATACGGTCGCCATTGCTAATCTTTTCGAAGTGCTTTCTGGCACACTCAATCTTAGCTTTTTCAATACCTTTCACACCGACATCAAGTTGTCCTTCGCTCACGCCCTTAGTTTCCGCCACAAAGTAAATGTGCTTTGCTCCAGCTTCATCCTTAAACGCAATTGCCCAGTCTGGATTGTAATTGCCCATTGGAGTATTTATGTAGAATCTCTTTGGAAGTTTCACGTAAACTTCTACTGCATCGCTCTTTTCAAGTTCTCTCGCAAAGTTCTTTTCAATTTCAGAATCGTAGCGCAATTTGTCATATAGATGATGATCGGGAGTATCTATGAGGTTGTAGCCATATTCACCGGTAATACTTTCATTAATGAAAATTTCTCCACTGTCCCATTTCTCGTTTAGTTTGTCATATTCAATATGTTTAACTACTGTCGAGGCTTTTTGGTCATTTATGAGCTGAATTGCGTTGTGGATAAACTCCTCAGGATTTGTCTTAAACGAATGAAATACACTCGGTTCAATTCTAGATAAAATGCTTGCTATAGCCTTACGCGTGAGACCCGTACCACCATCGCTATAAGACTTGGAAAGCTCAGAGATAATATCGTATTTAACCGTCTCATTCGCAATTTCAGAAACAGCGATTGGCATGCCGATTTTACTTCTATACATCTCCAATTTATCTTTACCGGCAGTCTTTAACAAACCTTCGGTAATAATAACTTCCGTCTTTGTTACGCACATATTTCTATTAAGAGAATCCACACACCTCTCTATAAGCTCACCGTCGTCAAACTCCACGGTATAATAAGTCTTTTCATTAATACTGTCCCACAGCTCCTTAAACTTCTTAGAGGCGAACTTTTCTTTATCAAGTTCAAGTTTCTCGCTATTGCGATTATTAGTCACAAGTCGCCCGCGCTTTGAATCGTAAACAGAAGATAGGATGTTATTAATGTTCTCTGCAAACGGAGCGTACAGCTCGCCAACGGCTTCGCGAACTTTTTGAACCTTCTGTTCATCATTTAATGAATGATATGCATCCGTCAACTGCTTTGAAACCTTGTCAACAAGTCCAGTATTAACCAGTCCCATGTATATATCCGCAGCAGCAGAGTCGTCGAGTGTAATGGTCTTTTCGCCACTAGCATCCTGTATTATCTTTCCATTAAACAATGAAGCAGATGCATCCTTTGGGCGCCTTGCAATAATTTCATTAAACTCAGACTGAAGACTATTCGCAAAACTCTCATAACTTTCATTCGCAATGACAGTAAGTACATTCGTATCATGAACGAGATTTTCACCGAGAATCTCCGCATCTTGACGAATACCGTTTTGATCTACACACAATCGAAGTCCACGACCAATTTCCTGACGTTTCTTAATTTCAGCATCAGAATCACGAAGTGTACAAATCTGGAAGACATTTGGATTATCCCATCCTTCGCGCAGGGCAGAGTGAGAAAAGATAAATCGCACCGGCTCTTTCAAGTCCAGCAGCTGCTCCTTATTCTTCATAATAAGATCGTACGCCGAAACATCATCAGAGCCGTTACCCTCGCGCCCCTCTTTACTGTTGATGGCGTGACCTTTTTTATCAATAGAGAAGTAGCCGGAATGTATTTCAGACGGGGTAAATTTTTCTAAGTATTTACGAAAATCTGCATTTTCTTCGAATTGAAGCTGCTGGTTCAGGTAAATATCTATAGCTTTTGTGAATTCCTCTTCGAATATCTTCGCGTAAGAACCTTTATGTTCGCCATTTTCATCATAATATTTATACTTGGCAACCTCGTCGATGAAGAATAGAGAAAGGACTTTAATTCCTCTCTTAAAGAGTTTTTGCTCAGTCTCCAGGTGAGACATAATAGTTTCACGTATTTGAATACGGCGCAAATCCTCAGCATTAGTTTCGCCAATGACTTCGCCCTCATAAATACGAAGCCCATTCTTAAAGTCTACATACCTGTCGCCCTCTCTGGCGTTTATCTCCGTGATTAGATATCCATCGTGATACGCCTCCAATTCGCCTGAATGCTTATAGATATCATCGCCCCAGCTAAGAGTCTTCGTTTTACGGCGTATTCCAGTGCCTGCTTTTGAATCAAACTCAAATATAGCCGTAACGGTTGGCTTTTTATTCGGATAAGTATTAATTTTTTGGATATAAATATATCCGTTAGTCGCAGTACCACCCTTAACCGTGATGCCCTTAACTGTAATTTTCTTCACAAGCTGCTTCTGGTAAGCGTCAACAGCGTCCAGACGGTAAACTTTATTAAAATCTTCACGATGAGTCGCGGAATAGTTTAAGAAAAATAGCGGGTTGAAATTGGAGATGGAAGAGCGGGTGATATTCGCTTTTTTACTTGTGCCAATAACACTTTGCGGCTCGTCAATAATTACAATTGGTTTTGTGGCGGCAATCACGTCAATCGGACGACGAGACCGAAAACTATCAAGCTTCATCGTAATACGCTTGGCGTCGGCTCCACGGGCGTTAAAAGCCTGTGTATTAATAATCATGACGTTAATATTTGGATCGCCAGAAAATTGCTCCAGCTCGCTCAGCTTGGAGGAATTGTAAACAAAGAAACGAATCTTCTTACCATAATCTTCAGCAAAATGATCCGCAGTCGTCTGAAAAGTCTTATAAACACCCTCGCGAATCGCAATACTCGGCACCACAACAATAAACTTGCTCCAGCCGTATTGTTTATTCAACTCATACATCGTTTTAATGTACGTATAAGTTTTACCAGTACCAGTTTCCATCTCAATTGTAAACACCGGTCTGTTATTAAGACGCTCAATTTTTGCATTACGGGGAATATTCTGCAGCCCCTGAACTTCGTGCAGATTCTTAATTAACTGCGCATCCTGCAGGGAAATGTCCTCATTACCAAAGCCATACATGTCAACAAAGCTCATGCTGTCACCCTGATCCGCCAGGAATCGATGCTCGGATTTTATTTGCCCAGTAAAAATATCACAAGTCGCCTTAACGGCATCTTCTTGGAATTTTTGGTGCTTGAATCTTAGCTTCATTAGATCACCTTAACTCTCGTGTCAGGGCTAATAATACGGAAGTGCTCAGACAGGTTAATTTTTTCAGCAGAATCCTTAAACGACGAATCCTTAAATGCTGCCGTCAGAGGATTTAATTTGGCAATTTCCTTAACAGTTTCTTCCGGAACTTCGTCATCAAAGCAGGCAATAAGACCCGTATTTTCATCCAAATAACCATACATATAAACCGTATTTTCGCCAATTTTACGCGTTTCAAGCTTAAGATCAAACGGCAGGGCAGAGGTGTAAATTATGCCGAATAATAAGTCCAACGGCGTGCGGTCTTTTTTAACGTTATCGATCATGTCAAACATATCACTCTGATCAATTTCACCCAGTGGCTTACGAATGTTTTCATTATCATTACTGTCATCAACGCGGAATACACGGAATCCAGTGTCAATGTCCGCCTCTGGATGCTCAGACTTAACTTTCTCCCCAGCACGACGTAGACGCTCAGCAGTAATCTGGTCAATGGTGTCGTATCCAGCTTTTCTGGCTTCTGACTTTTCATCAGTTTTTTCATCAAGCTGCACACAAATGTACTGACGCTTTCCACCATCTTCAGCGTTTAAGTCCATAACGGCATGACCAGTAGTTCCGGAGCCGGAGAAGAAATCTAATACCGTTGAACTTTTGTTAGTAGCTATATCCATCAGAATAGATAGCAAGTCGACGGGCTTCGAAAAATCAAATATTGGCTTGTTGTCGAAGAGCGCATTGATATCGTTTCTGCCTCTAGAAGAATCGATATCTATATAGTTCGTATATTTTTGGGTAGTATTGCCGTCTTCTGAGATTCTATTTTTTTGGTAATAATAGTAACCGTCCAACTCCTTAGCTAGAATTAATTCAGTATTGTATTCTCTTAAGAATTTTTCAGACCCCCATCTCCAGACTCTTTGGGTGCCGTATTTTTCGTTTCTCTTTGGCACTATTCGAATATACCCCTTGGATTCAAGGTCTTTGCCTTTTTGTGATTCTTGTATCACATAGCCGTTTTTGGTCTTTACTTTTTCGTCTAGCGTAATGACGTCCGTATTGTCTGGTTTTACATAAATTGAATATGCAAGATTTGGACGATTATTGATATGGAAAGCTGCCGTTCCGTTATGTAAAGGATATCCTTTTTGATATTCAGAGATTTCGTCTCTCTCTACCTTGCCAGAACGATCGACTTTTACTATTTTATCAAAAATCGTCATTTCTTGTTCGTCTTTAGCATAACAAAGGATAAACTCGTTGGTCGTTTTGATATTTTTATCCATCTGGCGACCTTTTTTATTGCTATGCCATACGAACTCTGTAATAAAGTTATCTTCTCCAAAGATTTCATCACATAGTTTCTTTAAGTTTGCTTGCTCATTATCATCAATTGAGATAAATATAACCCCATCATCAGTCAGTAAATTCCTCGCCAGCTTCAACCTCGGATACATCATCGACAGCCAGTCTGAATGGAACCTGCCGTTTGCCTTTGAATTTTCTGCGTACTCGTCTTCAGAGATAATTACATTGCCATCAGAATCCGTAGAATTGTCCTCAAAGTCGGCTTTTTTAACCGTAAAGTTGTCATGGTACACAAAGTCATGACCAGTATTATACGGAGGATCGATGTAAATCATTTTTATTTTACCGAGGTAGGATTCTTGGAGGAGTTTCAGCGCGTCAAGGTTATCGCCAACGATTAGCATGTTCTTTGTATTGTCAAAATCTTTGGAAGCTTCCACGTCTGGGCGGAGAATCTTATCAATTGGCGCGCCAGCCTCAATAATGGACTTTCGTTTACCAACCCAAGTAAAGTCGTACGACTCATCTTTATCTTCCAGCTTATTCAGCGCTTCACCCAACGATTCAAAGAATTCGCGGCTGCTTTTCCAGTCTACGCGGTTCAAGTCGACCTTTTCGACATTATCATTCATAAGATTCCCTCCACGGTTTGTTATAAATATCCTTACTGCAATTATATCATAAGAGCTGCTGTTTTAATCTGTAACGCTCTTCTGCCAGCGATTGCTTCTTACCAAGCGACGGCTCCATCTTAATCTTTCGATTCAACACTGCTACTTGTTTCATAATCCTTTCACGTTCTTTCAGAGTCTCAATATCTTCTTTAATGGAATTCGGGGATTTTTCTTTGTTATTTTTATTTGTTGTAGTGAGTTTATCTCCGGCAATTTGGCGCACGAAGTTGCTAAAAACTGTATCTATATTAAGTCCCTCAATTTTAATGTTCTGGAGCTTCTCATCATTCCACTCCGTGTAAAAGTAAGTATCCACCTTAACAGCATTCTCATTTTTTTGACTTTGCTCTTTGTAGCAAATGGCGGCTTTTTTTACTGAACCTTTTTCTATAATGAAAAGAATCGGATATGGAATTACTGAATCAATAGTTCTCAAAACTTTTTCTGGAATTTCACCATTTTTAAGCACTATACGAAAAACTTCGATTTCTGCCCACTTTTTTACTGGGAGGTTAATTGTGTTGGGCGCAAGTTTATATTCCCAAATTATTCGAGCAATTTCGCTCTGAAAGAGGTTTTTTGTAGCAGCGTCAATATTCTTATAAAAGTATTCTTTGGCGACAATTTTACCGACCTTTGCGCGTTCTGGAAACGTTATCATTATTTAACCACCAGGAAATTAATTAGCTCAAAGTCATCAAGTCCGGATATTTTATTAGTTAGGGCAGTAGTGCCGCCGGCTTTGAATAAACTTGCGACATCTTTCTCGTCCTTAATCGTTACGATGCTATGAATTGCGTCAGAAAGTAGCTTCGAATATACATCCATTTTCTTACCGTTTTCGGTCTCAAGGTTGAATTTTGCTACCAATTCACGACTTGGAGTGTCTTTTTCTTTACAAAGTAAACGCATTTTATCAAGAAGAGACTTCGGGTTGAGATGATCTACGAATACTTCGCCATCATCTTTAATATAAACAAGGTAAAACGGATGTAGGCGGTTCTGCTTATCAATGTTTACTCCAGAATTGATATTTTTAAGAATATAAATTACGCCAGCTGGAGCCTCATCTTTAATAGCGCCAGCAGTTGCGCTAATGCCAAATGGTATATGATCCGCGTCACCGTATTTCTTATGGAGTTCTTGTAAATCCATATGGAATTCATTAAGTCCAAGATCCATAATTGAAACACCGCTATTCATCTCTTCGAGGTCAACTACTTCTTTCTGAAGTCGCTCAAGCTGCTCCTTCCTGTATTCAAGTTCTGGATCTGTATTTTCAAGCACATCGCCGCCAGCGCCAGTGATAGAAATAAGTTTTGTGCGATTTTCCACGCGTGCTTTAAGGTTTATGTATTCGTCGAGGTCGACATTTGGCCAAAAGTTCACCAACTGAATCTGTTTATTATCCGACCCGATTCGATCAACACGACCAAAACGCTGAATAATACGAACTGGGTTCCAGTGGATGTCGTAGTTAATTAAATAGTCGCAATCCTGCAAGTTTTGACCTTCTGAAATACAGTCAGTGGCAATGAGAATGTCAATATCCTTATCAGCGAGAGCAGCCCCAAACGCGTCTCGATTCTTCGACTTCGGACTAAAGCAGGTTAGGATGCTATTAAAATCTTTTGCCACTCCCGCACAATTGGTTTCTGGATTCCTACTGCCAGTAATAACCCCAGTATTTAAGCCAAACTTATCTTTAATGGCGCCTGATATTTCACCATATAAATAATCCGCTGTATCAGCAAACGCCGTAAAGATAACAATTTTCTTATTATCGCCGTTAATCGGATTTTCAAGCTTTTCTTTAATAACTTTTTCAAGCTCACGCAGCTTAAGGTCGTGATCTGGAGTAATGAGACGGATTTTTTCGATAAGTTCGGACAATACTTCGTGATCATCAGAGAGTTTTTGGCGCCAAGAAATGCGATCCATATCACCAAGTTCAATCCTCAGGTCTTTACCAACTGTATAATCTGAGTCATTGTCATCCTCGTCAATCTCGTTAATTTGCTCCATGACATTACCGAAGTTGAATTTTGTCGTACGACCTTGCTCGAATCGGTCTATATTGTCCATTGTGTCAGCTATGAGATTATCAAGGCGCTCAACCGTTTCACGGAACGCATACACCGAACTTTCCGCACGCTTCAAGAGGTTAGTTATCATAAGAATGTTTCGACCAGCTTCACGGTTCTCCCACGACTTACCCTGGGATGAATTCAAGTCAACGTATTTTGCTAATTTTGATTTGTGCACAAATTTGAGCGGAGTATAAATCTGGAGATTCAGTTTATCAATATATTCAAACAGCGTGTTAAAGTCTATGTCCTCGAGGTCGGTTAGGTTAGGGCGATAACTTTTCGGCGCGAGTCTTTCAGGGAACTTACCGAGGTTTGTTTCATTATAATATTTTTCGATATGCTTTCTGGAACGAGCAATCGTAACACTATCAAGCAGATCAAAAAAGTCAAAGCTAAGCATCTCCAGAAGTTTCTCGGTCGTGCGATTCTCTGGATCAAGCTCAGACCAAGATTTGAAGGCGTTATTTGCATCACGGAATATTTTCTCGAGTGAACCCCCGACTTTAAGCTTGCCAGAAAGTTCATATTCATTACCGCCGCTCGCAATCATCAGCTGGTTCTTAAGGTCGGTAAAATCTATATTCACCGGAGTAGCAGACAACATCAAAACCTTCGTGTTCACTCCAGCCTTAATGATTTTTCGAATAAGTTTACGGTAGCGATTCTCGTAATTTTCATCACTTTTACGAGTACTATGTTCACCATTACGGAAGTTGTGCGACTCGTCAATCACCACCAAATCATAATTGCCCCAATTGACAAGACTTAGGTCAATTCCATTAGAGGTGCCGCGCTCACGACCAAGATCCGTATGATAAAGAACATCGTAATTCAAGCGATCATCAGCCAAGGGATTATTCTTATAATTACCCTTAAAAGTATTCCAGTTATCACTCAAACGCTTCGGACAAAGAACAAGAACTCGCTGGTTTCTGAATTCAAAATATTTAATAACACCTAGCGCAGAGAACGTTTTACCAAGACCCACGGAATCGGCAAGTATACATCCACCGTAACGATTAAGTTTTGTAATGCATCCAACTACGGCGTCCCTCTGGAAATTGTAAAGCATATTCCAAACCTTAGATTGCTTGAAGCCAACAGCTTCATTGGGAAGCGAGGCGTCATCGATATCTTCAAGGAACTCGCTAAAAATATTATAAAGAGCAATAAAATATATAAACTCTGGCGAATTTTCTTTGTAAGCTGCTGTAATATTTTCAAGCACAGCATCAGTTACATCAGCCAGGCGATCTTCATCATTCCACACTTCATTGAAAGTGTTAATGTATTGTTGTGCCAGTGGAGCATGAACTTTGATTATCGTAGAATATGCGTTATTGCCTCGATCTTCACCCAGTTCGGCAGTAGTAAAGTTCGCAAACGGACTATAAGTAGCATCTCCCTCAGGACTTTCTATATTCATAAATGGAGACATCATTTCATTAGAAATATTTGAGCGAAAATGTGCTTTCTTACGAATCCAATCTGCACATTCCTTCGCTATTGCTTGTTGATTAAGTTCGTTTCGAAGCCGAACTTCAAAGTTGGTGCCATAAAGAGAGCGCTCACGATTGAGTCTTGGGATATAAAACTCGCGAGCTTCTTTTGGAGCTTTTTCTTTTGTAAATGTTTCTCCCGTAAAAAGAAAATGAAATTCATCGACAGAGTTTAATTCTTTCTTTAAGGCTTCAAATGCATAAATAGAGAAAGAAGCTGCTGCTATAGAAACCTTACTACCTTTTTTAATTGTCGTTTTTAAATCATCAATTACTTTTCTATTGACGTTGTCTAAAAATTCTGGCGCCTTTGGTGTATCTGAAGGCTCTTTGTTAAATAGACCCATTTGAGTTTTTCTCCACGGTTAAATTACAAGCTATCCTTATCTTAATTATACTATAAAACGACCGTTAAAAACTGAGCTAATGATATAATCTTAACAAGGTTAGGAGGGTGTTATGATGAGACAATCGATAGAGCAGAGAATTGATAAAGTGCGCGGGTCAATGCTGGGCGGAGCAATTGGCGATGCGCTCGGCTATCAAATAGAGTTTGAGCGCGACATAGTGCCGAGATCAACGACTCGATTCACGGATGGAATTGGTGTGATTTCGGACGATACGCAGATGACGCTATTTACAGCTTGCGGACTTTTATGGCGATCTACGCGACTTCAAACGCGTGGCATAGCGCCGCTTCCATCGAGGGCGATATATTTGGCGTATTTGGATTGGCTTGATACGCAACAAAAAGCTGGACAAGTCGAGCACGCGCCAGTAGCTTGGATAAAAAATATTCCGGAGTTAAACGCCGTGCGAAGTCCAGGAATGACGTGCCTTGATTCACTTTCCTCAGGGGAGATGGGAACGTTAGAAGGCGGTCTCAATGGCAGTAAAGGCTGCGGTGGAGTTATGCGAATTGCGCCGATTGCCTTGTATTGCAAAGAAGACGTTGTCGGTGAAATTTCCGCCAAATCTTGCGCGCTGACTCACGGACATCCTCTGGCAATTCTTTCCGCATACGCGCTGGGATATATAATTTATTACGCACTGGACGGAAAATCGATAGAAGAAGCTGTGCAAATCGCAATTCAGAAAATGAACGACTGGACTACCGAGAAGGTTTATGGAGATCAAGATCCTTTTGAGATTGGTTGTGATAGCGAAAAAGCTGAGCTGACCAAACTGTTTAATAACGCCGTTCGCTTAGCCAAATCTGACGTTGAAGATCAAGAAGCTCTTTATCAACTCGGAGAGGGTTGGGTCGCCGAAGAGTCGGTTGCGATTGCTATTTATTGCTCGATCAAGTACCAAGATGATTTTGAGGAGGCGATTATTGCGGCGGCAAATCACGACGGAGATTCGGACTCAACGGCGGCAATAACTGGAAATATCGTTGGGGCGAGGGTCGGTTATAAAAACATACCAGATTATTACAAGGATAATATTGAACTCAAGGACGTAATATTGGAAATTGCAGATGATATGGCAAAAAATATGCCGCTCAAAAAGATTGACGACAAACACCTTGAACCGACGGATGAATGGCTGAATAAATATTTATACTTGGAAAAGAAAGATTAGAGTCCGGTGCGTCTTATCGATCGGCGAAGTAAGCATAAAAATTAGTAAAATCTGATATGGTACTAGCATTTTCA
>UNSQ01000016.1 GCA_900556885.1 Candidatus Saccharimonadota bacterium | reverse complement strand
ACCAACTTCTCAATAAAAAATTACCACCTCATCACGGGGTGGTAATTTTATGTAGCCTCTGGTTAGCGTAGAATGAATAGTCCTGCGGCAACTAATGCTAGGGTGGCGATAACACCTAAGAAGGCATTAAATCCTGTGTTTGCGAGTAGTCCGCTTACAGCATCCTGAGGCTTATTAGCTGGGTTATGAGCGGCAGCTGACGGATTTCCAGGCTGTGGCTGTGGCTGTGGCTGTGGTTGCGGTTGTGGTTGTGGCTGTGCTGTCCTAGGGATTGCTGATGTGTCAACAGCCAGAGTACCACTGAACGTAGCTGAAATTGCTCCGATTGTTACGCTTCTGGTCCAAGGAGCATTCAGGATAGGAGATGCTCCGCTGGCTGGTAGTGATAGTAGCTGAATATTTCCAGGAGTTGCTGTGTCGTTGACGACTTCCGCTGAGTTGGTTACAGAAACCGTGTTTCCTACCAAATCCTTCAGCGGTGAAGCGAATGATTTGTCGTTAGGCTTAACACTAACTCGCTGATTTTCAAGACGTAGGGAAGTCAGGGATGTTAATCCAGCTAGCGGACTTATATCGGCGAAGCAGTTATTTCTTAAGGATAGAATTTTTAGAGAAGTTAGACCAGATAGTGGGCTTAGGTCTGAGATATAGTTGTTGTTTAACAACAAGTTCTGAAGATTCTTAGCAGCTTCTATTCCGGTTAGGTCGTAAATGTTTGAGTAACTTAGGTTAAGATCTGTCAATCTTTCCAACTCTACGTCAGTAATTTTTTGATCGTCTTTACGATTAGTGCTAAATACTGTTGACAGTCTGTCATTAAGCAACTTGCGCAGTTGTGTGTCCTTGACTTCAACCTCTTTGGGTTTTCGCATCTCGTACACGCGGACGTAGTCGACTGACATAGTTGCCGGGAAGCCCTCTCCATTTGCAGCTCCTACTGAGTTGATAGGATCATCCCATGGCGAATCAATGTAATTGCCGCCAATGGCTAGGTTTAGTCGTAAGAAGAAGTTCTGATCAAAAGGACCATTAGGACTTCCTGTGGAGTTTGAATTCTTAAATTCGGTAATTGTGTGATGCCATTCTCCGTCAATGAAGTATTCAAGTTTTCCTTCAGTCCATTTTACGCCGTACGTGTGCCACTCTGTAGTGTCATTACCAGTGCCGAACTTACTTGGTGAAATAACGCCTTGGCGATTTCTGTGACTTCCGGTTTGACCGGTCGGTGTATTCTTGTCTCGCCAGTGTGCGTCGGATGCAGCAAATTGGTGGTTAGAGCCTTTTGTCTCTACGATGTCGATCTCGCCCCAATCAGGCCAACCAGGACCGTACGGAGAGTTATTAGGACTCATCCAAAAACCAGGCCAAGTACTCTTATTCTTTGGCATTTTTATGCGAGCTTCAATGTAGCCATATTTAAAATATGCCTTATTTTTCGTCTGTACGAATCCGGAAGTAAAGTTACCAGTTTTAGTGTTACCGCCAGTACAGGTTGCTCCTGGTTTGTATAGTCCAATTAGATTTAAGCTACCACCACTGACATTGATGTTTTCATCTGATCTCGTGTAGCAGTTTCGAACTTGTTGACCTTCGTCTCCCCATCCGCCATTAAGAGCTGTCCATTTGGTCCCATCTAGCGAATTTCCGTCAAACTCGTCACGCCAAACAGGTTCTGGATTCCAGTTTTCACTATCTGTTGGCGGATATGGACTTCCTGCACCTTTGGCATTGTCCATTGGTAGGGTAAATAACGCACCACCAACAACAATACCGACAGCCATTACCGCAGTTACTATTTTAACTTTTGTATTTAAAAAACGTCTTTTTATTAACATTTTTTGTTTTCTCCCAAATATTTTTTATCCATCGCTAGTGTAACAATAAGCGGAATAAAAGTAAAGAATATTATGTAGTTATTTTAACAACAGAGCTGTGGAAACGCTGAATACTGAGGTTTTAAGCTGAAATAAAAAATTGCCACCCCATAATGAGATGACAATTTTTCTGTAAACGTTTAAGCTAATTAGCGATTAATCGTTAGGTTTACTGATTTTAGAGATTTGATGTTAGAAACTGCTCTTAGGTCGAAGACAGAGTTGTTCTTAAGAGATAAGGTCTTAAGGTTTTTAGCTGCCTCTAATCCTGTTAGATCGTGAATCTTATCTGCTTCTGACGCGTTGTCGGCTGCATCCAAGTTAAGGTCTGTCAATTTTTCTAACTCTACGTCAGCAATTTTTTGATCGTCTTTACGATTAGTACTAAGTACTGTTGACAATTTTTTATTAAGTTGAGTGCGCAAATTGTTATCTGGCACGTTTATTTCCTTAGCTGTTCGTCTTTCGTATACGCGGACGTAATCGATTGACATAGTTGCCGGGAATGACTTTGGATATTTAGCTAAGGCGTTGTAAGCGTTTGACCATTTACCGCCTTTACCATCAATGTAGTCACCGCCAATTGCTAAGTTAAGTCGTAGGAAGAATGGTTGATCAAACGGACCATAAGGTGTGTTTGCTGCGTTTGGCTGATTGAATCCGTTGACGGTGTGAAACTTTACGCCATCAATGTAATATTCCAATTTTCCTTCAGTCCATTTTACGCCGTAAGTGTGCCATTGAGTGGTGTCTTTAAATCCAGCTGGCAAATCCTTGCCTTGGGCGTGTTTCTTATTGTATTTTGAAAGTCCCCAGTGAGCGTCTGCTGCCGCGTAATCTAAGTTAGAACCTTTAGTTTCTACGATGTCAATTTCACCACTGCGAGGCCAGTCTCCATACTCCTTCGTTGCAGGACTCATCCAAAAACCAGGCCAAGTACTCTTATTATTTGGCATTTTTATACGCGCCTCGATGTAGCCGTAAGTCCAAAATTTTTTACCTTTTGTCTCTACGAATCCAGAGGTAAAGTTGCCGCTTTTTTCATTTCCTGTGCAGCGCGCGCCAGGCTTGTATAGTCCGACTAAGTTTAGACTGCCGTTTTTAACATTCACATTCTCTTCGCTCCTACTGTAGCAGCTTTGGACGTTATTAGCGCCCCATCCGCTGGCGTATATATTCCAAGAATCTTTATCTAACGATGTGCCATCAAACTCATCACGCCAAACAGGTTCTGTGTTCCAGTGAGTACTATCATTTAATGGATAATCATCGCTGACGACACCCTTAGCTTGTCCAGTTGGCAAGGTAAGTAGCGACCCGCCAATGAATAGTCCAGCAGCTATCATTCCAGTTAATATCTTAACTTTTGTATTTAAAAAGCGTTTTCTTATTAACATACACTCCCCTTAAATTTATGCTAGAAACCAATTATAACAACAAGCGCAATAAAAATAAAAGTAGAATAGTCAATTTTACAGCAAAATTAAATAACCATTATGGTTTGAAAATTAAGCGCTATGCAACGGTGTACTTTCTGTTTTACGGCAATAATATCATAAAATGTAACATAAATCTTGACAAATCAAAAGAGAGAGAGTAATATTCGACCTGTGGCATAAATTGTCACGAAGCCATAGGGGCTTGAGCACATTAACAATTAGGAGTGATGTGCTGCCAACGACTACAAGAAAGGAAAGAGTCTCGTGACCAACACGAAAGTGATGTCTGGTTTTATGGAATTAACACCAGACATGCAGGTTGAATTCGACAGGATCAAACGGATTATCGAGGAGTCTTACTGCTCGTTTGGGTTTACTCCAATCGACACGCCTGTACTGGAACGTTCCGAGATTCTACTAGCAAAAGCTGGCGGCGAAACAGAAAAACAGATCTATCGATTCACCAAGGGTGATTCGGATATTTCGATGCGTTTTGATCTGACTGTGCCGTTGGCCCGCTATGTCGCAGATCATTACAACGAGTTAACGTTTCCATTCCGTCGATCTCATATCGCCAAGGTTTACCGTGGAGAGCGTCCTCAAAAGGGTCGTTACCGCGAGTTTTACCAGTGTGATATTGATGTGATTGGTGAAGGGGAGTTGTCAGTTGCGTATGATGCAGAAATACCACGAGTAATCTACTCAATTTTTTCGCAACTTGATTTCGGTAAGTTCACTATTCGAGTGAGCAACCGAAAGATTCTCTCTGGATTGATTGAGCATCTTGAATTGAGCAGTTCTTCGGTTGAAGTAATGCGTGTCATTGACAAGGTAGATAAAATCAGTCGAACAGAGTTTATCGCTGAGCTGAAAAAGCTTGGTATGAATACCAATCAGATTGATTTGCTGAATCAGTACATTTTTGCCAAGGGTGACTCGGACAGTATTTTGACTACACTTCGTGCCGCCAAAATTGATAGCCTAGAGCTACAGAAGGGTATTGAGGAGCTTGAGTCGGTTGTATCGCTCATGCGTGATATGGGAATTCCTGATAATTATTTCAGGATCGACCTAACGATTGCACGAGGTCTCGACTACTATACCGGCACTATTTATGAGACAACGCTGGATAATTATCCTCGCCTTGGATCGGTATGCTCTGGCGGTCGCTACGATGATTTAGCGTCTCACTATATCAACAAAAAACTTCCTGGGGTTGGCGTGTCTATTGGTTTGACCCGGCTGTTTAGTCAGCTAGTCGAGCAGGGTATAGTTAAGCCTCAGAAGAAGTCAATTGCTGAAGTGCTGATTGTTCCACTGACAGATGACCAGTTTAAGTCTGCACTTAACCTAGCAAGTCGTTTGCGAAATAGTGGTATTTTGGTTGATACATTTCTTGCATCAACCACAATCAAGAAGAAGTTTAAGTATGCTAATAAGATTGGTATTCAGCAGGTAATTGTAATCGGTGCCGACGAGGTGTCTCGGGGAACATTTACACTGCAGAATATGATCTCTGGCGAGAAGCGAGAACTGACACTTGATGAATTTCTTCAACTGACCGACTAGTAGAAAGGATCCGGTCATGAAGCACGATATTCCGCTCGGCACGAGCGAGATTTTCGGTGTTGACATGCGACGGCGACAGGCTGTCATCGACACAATCCGCAGCGTCTACGAAACCTTCGGGTTTGAGCCGTTGCATACGCCGATTCTCGAGAACGCTGAAGTGTTTAACGGACATCACGGCGAAGGAGAGAAACTGCTGTTTACTTTTGCGGACTCGCAGGGTGAACGGCTCGTCAACCGGTATGATCTGACGGTGCCTTTGGCGAGGTTTGCTGGGTCTCACCCGGAGATCCCGCGTCCGCTCAAGCGCTACCAGATCGAGACTGTGTTCCGTGATGACAAGCCTGACCTGGGTCACTTCCGTGAATTTACCCAGTGTGATGGCGATGTCATTGGTAACGCTTGCCTTTCGGCCGACGCAGAAGTCATCAACGTGGCTCACTTCGGTCTGTCTAAGTTGGGCTTCAGCGACTTCACCATTCGTGTCAATCACCGCGGCATTATCAAGGCTATCGCCGAGAAGGCAGGAGTCTTTGATGATGCTGGCGTGCTGATGGTGCAGCGCGCACTCGACTTCTCCGACAAGGTTACCAAGTCGGGAGTTGAGGGAATCAGGCGCGATCTGGTTGACTACGGTGCGCCAGACAATGTCATCGATACCATCATTGAGATGATTCTTCTTGATGGTATCGACGCCTTGGAAAAGTTGTCTGCTGTCGAGCAGGCTCTTAACTTTTCCGAAACTGGTCTTGCTGCTGTGGATGAGCTTCGCACTATCCTTGAGATGGTGCCTGACTCTATCCTTGGCAAGACGTCTGTCGACCTGACGCTGGCGAGGGGTGCTGACTACTATACGGGGTTTATTCTCGAAGGTGTCATCACTTCTGTTCCGGTTGGAGCAGTGTTGGGTGGCGGTCGTTATGACAACCTCGTTGGTAAGTTCGGCGACAAGCCGGAGCCTGCTGTTGGCATGGCGTTTGGTCTGGAGCGAATCTTGACCGCAATGACTATGCTGCACATGATTGAAGACATCAAAATCCCCGAGAAGGTTTTGGTTGTCTCTCGAGAACAGTATGGCATGAAGGCTTCCGTTGATGCTGTCATGCGTCTGCGACAGGCTGGAATCTCCGCTGACTACGTCTCTCTTGGAGGGGTAGTTGTCGGCGACATCACTTCCTACTTCAAGCATCGTGCTTTCGACGCGATGGTTGAAGTCATTGATGGCAGGGTTGTGTCCACTCGTGGTTCCGAGCAGTTGCTCGGCCGAGTGTTGACTATCCTTGGCTGACTCGTCCCTATCAGCTGCGGTAACCTCGCTTTTGATTACATAATCAAGCGAGGTTACCGCCTATTTCCTTATTGAATCAATCTTTGGTATAATAGGTTACATGACGAAATTATTTTTGCAACATCACCATCATCTCCACGTGTAGACAGGAGGTGTTTTGTTGTTGTGGTATGCCTCCTGCGGGAGGTTTTTTGATTGATTAATTTTAGAAAAGGAAATATATGATACCAGATAAATTAAAGCCAGGTGATGAAATTAGAGTAGTTGCATCAGCGCGCTCAGCAAGTGATATTGATGAAAGAGTTTTAGATCGAGCGAAAGCGGCGTTAGAGTCACTTGGACTAAGTGTTTCGTTTAGTAAAAATGCTTTTTCCCGGAGTCAGCGAGGCTGCCCGACGGACGACGAAAAGGTTGAAGATTTACACGAAGCGTTTGTGGACAGTAATGTGAAATGTGTTTTGGCGGCTATCGGCGGGTTTAATTCAAATCAGTTGTTAGGCAAAATTAACTGGCAAATTATTAAAGACAATCCGAAGATTTTTGGTGGCTTTTCTGATATCACCGTTCTCAATCACGCGATTTTGGCAAAAACTGGGCTGGTGACTTATGCGATGCCAAATTTCTATTGTTTTGGTTTGCTGCCAGAAGCTAATTATTCGTTGGAGTATTTTCGGCTGTGTTTGCTTTCAGATCAGCCAGCAGAATTTGTTGTTCAACAATCGGAGATATTTTACGATTTTCCGTGGAATTATGACGAAACTTCGCCGCGCCAAGCTTTGAAAAATAATGGGCCGCGAGTCGTGCAGGGCGGATCGGCTGAAGGAATAATGATTGGCGGTAATCTTTGTAGCTTGAATCTGTTGAACGGTACGGAATATTTTCCGAAAATTGAAGGTGATATTATTTTGTGTATTGAAGACGATAGCTATGATTCAATCCCTGAAACAGTTGAACGAAATATTCAATCTTTAATGCAGCAGCCTTTCTTTCGTCAAGTAAAAGCAATTTTGGTTGGGCGTTTTCAGGGTGAATCTCGGGCGACCGACGGCATGATTAGCGACATTATTCTTTCAAAGAACATCGATCCAAAAATTCCAGTGGTGGTCAATCTTGATTTTGGTCACACTGATCCGAAGTTCACGTATCCGGTTGGCGGTAAATGTAAGGTTGTAGCGGGAGATGGTGCTAAAATTGTCATTCGTTGTGGCGACTAGGCGATTTTGGATGGGGTGCTTTAAGCAATTTTTCAGATGCCTGTGCTAAAGTAAAAAAGAGGATAGTTGGCTAATGAGAATTTTACTAGTAGAAGATGACGTTACAATTGCTCGACTATTAAAAGAAGGCTTGGAAGATGAGTCGTATGCGGTTGATGTGGTGCATGATGGTAATGAAGGCTATCGAACTGCTTCCTGATGATTATGATGTTATAATTTATGCATGGGAACATTGCCAGATCACGATCAATTATTAACCGACAGAGCCTTACAGCGTGCGGCGACGGAGCTAAACGTTGATTTATCTGAATTACGGATCACGCCAGTAAGTGGCGGCTTTTCGCTTAATCGCCGAGCGTTAGTGTCGTCTGGTGGTCGAACGATTTTCGTTAAAGAAGTTGATACTAATTTATTGTCGGATGAGGGTGAGCGGGAACTAGGCTGGCTAAAAAAAGATTATGCAGTAACGCGTTTGTTACAGAAAACTTATCCGCAATATGTTGCTGATTGGACTGAATTGGCTGATGACGGTTACGTGTTGATGACGAGCAGTTACGCTTCGTCAGATGGGTGGTTGTGGCGACCTCCGACGGATAACTCTGTTGCGGAACGTTATATTTCGACGGTGATAACCGCGGTTCGCGAGTTGGAAAAAATAAAATTGCCGCAGGAGTTAATTGAAGAATTGCAATTACAACCGTTTGTGGCGAGAGAGCTTGGCTTAGATGATGGGATTGATCAGATTATTGCTGACGCTGATGTTCGTCGTCGGTTGATTGATAATTATCAAAAACTATTGCCAAGTCAGTTGGAGATTAATCAGCGGCGTTGTCAGGCTATAATTGAGCTGTTAGAAAAGCGCGATGAGTTGATTGATATTTCGGCGCGCGCTAAAGAATTTGCCAAGCAGACGGAAGATTGCTTTAATCATTCGGATGTTCGTAGTGACAATTTGGCATTTAATCCGCAAACTGGTGAGTTGAAGTTGGTTGACTGGAACTGGGCTTCCTATGCGCCCCAGGGATCTGGTGCGACAGAATTTCTGGTTGATATGGCGCGCCATGGCCATGACGTAACGCCGTGGCTAGGTGAGTTGAACGTGGAAATGCTGGCGTCATTTGTCGGATTTTTCCTTACACGTAGCCTAAAACCACCGCTCAAGCCGGGTGATAATCTTCGTCAAATGCAGGCGCTATCAGCGGCCGTTGCTTATGATTTACTGCAATCTATGTAAAGAAATTATAAATGTAAATAATACAATGTACTTTCATTGACAGACGCTATATATCGCGTGTATATTCAATATTAAGCACTACATATGGTGTTTTAGAAAATAAATAACGTTTTTTGCAACATGTACCCACTGGAGAGGTTGGGCTAGTTTGCTATTTTTATAAACAAGGAGGGGGAATGTATAAATCAATTAAAAAACGCGATGGTCGAACTGCTAAATTTGATCGAAAAAAAATTGAAAAAGCAATTGAAAAGGCAGGGTTGGAAACTGGCGAATTTGACGCCGCTCAAGCAGTTGAATTGACCGACAAAGTTTTGGGTGTTTTGGAAACTCGTAACCAAAAGCGTCTACCAAGCGTTGAAGATATTCAGGACATTGTTGAGGATGCGTTGATTGACTCTAAGTTTAAGAAAACAGCAAAGGCGTACATTATTTACCGCGATCAGCATAAAAAATTGCGCGAAATTACTTCTAATGCGCACGTTGATTTGATTGATAAATATCTGGAAAATTTGGACTGGAAAGTTAATGAAAACTCTAATATGGGCTACAGCCTGCAGGGTTTGAATAACTATGTTTCAGCAGAAATTACGAAGACTTACTGGCTGGATAAGATTTATACATCGAAGATTGGGCAAGCTCACAAAGAAGGCGACTTGCATATTCACGACCTTAACTTGTTAAGCGTTTATTGTGTTGGTTGGGATTTGACTGACTTATTACAAGAAGGATTTACTGGCGTGGCTGGTAAGGTTGCCTCTAAGCCAGCTAAGCATTTCCGATCAGCACTTGGTCAAGTTGTAAACTTCTTTTATACATTACAGGGTGAAGCGGCTGGTGCGCAGGCTTTCTCTGATTTTGATACGCTATTAGCACCGTTTATTCGTGCCGACAAATTGAGCTATGAAGAAGTAAAGCAAGCAATACAGGAATTCGTCTTTAATGTCAACGTGCCGACTCGTGTTGGTTTCCAGACGCCGTTTACCAACATCACGCTTGACCTTGAATGTCCAAAGCATATGGCAGATAATCCAGTGATTATTGGTGGCGAGATGCAGGATACGACTTATGGCGAATATCAAGAAGAAATGAATATGCTAAACAAGGCGCTGCTGGAGGTTCTTTCTGAGGGCGACGCTAATGGTCGAGTCTTTACCTTCCCAATTCCAACGGTTAATATCACCAAGGATTTCAATTGGGATAATCCGGTGATTGAAAGTTTGTGGGAAGCTAGCGCTAAATACGGCATTCCGTACTTCTCAAACTTCATCAATTCTGACATGGATCCAGAAGATGCGCGCTCGATGTGCTGTCGATTGCGTATTGATAATCGTCAATTGGAATATCGTGGCGGCGGCTTGTTCGGCTCAAATCCAATGACTGGCTCGGTTGGCGTAGTGACAATAAACTTGCCACGACTGGCTCTAAAGTCTAAGAACGAAAAAGAATTCTTTAAGGGACTGGCTGAACTTATGGATATGGCAAAAGACAGTTTGGAGACCAAGCGTAAAGTTTTGGAGCGATTGACCGATGCTAATTTGTATCCGTACACTAAGTTTTATTTACGAAACATTAAACAGCGTTTCAATCAATATTGGAAGAACCATTTTTCAACCATTGGTTTGATCGGTACGAACGAGGCGGCGCTTAATTTACTAGGCGTTGATATTGGCACGGAAAAAGGTAAAGCTTTTGCTGAGAAAACGCTTGATTTTATGCGCGATCGTTTGGTGGAATATCAGAAGGAAACTGGCAATAATTACAACCTCGAGGCAACGCCAGCTGAAGGCACGACGTATCGATTGGCACAACTTGATAAAGCTAGCTTCCCAGATCGAGCGCATTTTGCCAACGGAATTGGCGCGGAAGTTAAATGTCCGTTCTATACCAACTCTAGCCATTTGCCGGTTAATTACACGGACGATTTGTTTGAGTTGATGGATCTTCAGGACAATTTGCAAACCAAGTACACGGGCGGCACGGTGATTCACTTCTTCTTAGGTGAGCGCATGGACGATCCGCAAACTTTGAAAAAATTAGTAAAAACGATTTGCGAAAATTACAAATTGCCATACTTCACGTTCAGTCCAAGCTTCTCAATTTGTAAGAATCACGGCTATATTGTCGGCGAACATTCAGAATGTCCAAAGTGTGGTGAAGCGACTGAAGTTTACTCACGTGTGGTTGGTTTCTTGCGTCCAGTTTCTCAATGGAATAAGGGCAAGCAAGCGGAATTTGAAATGAGGGAGCATTATGACGATGCCGCCGAACACCAGCGACTTAGCGCCGTCGCGGCAGCTTAAAGTGTCAATTGGTGGAATTCAGAAACTGTCGCTCGTGGATTATCCAGGGCACGTGGCGGCAGCTCTGTTTCTCTCTGGTTGCAATATGCGCTGTGGTTATTGCCATAATCCTGAATTGGTATTGCCTGAACGATTGGCGCCGAGCCTTCCAGTTGATGAAGTGATGATATTTCTAAAATCGCGAGTTGGTCGGCTGGACGGCGTGGTGATTTCTGGCGGTGAGCCAACGGTAAATGAAGATTTGCCGGAATTATGTCGGATGATTAAGAAACTTGGTTTTGACATTAAGTTGGACACCAATGGTACGCATCCAGGTATAGTTCGCGGAATGGTTGAAGAAGGTCTGATTGACTTTATTGCGATGGACGTAAAAGGTCCGCTGGAAAAATATGTTGAAATTGCGGCGCGACCGATTGATTTGGAGGCGATTAAGGAGAATGTTCGGTTGATGATTGATTCGGGGATTGATCACGAATTTCGTACGACAATTGTCCGCGAGCAATTGGAAGTTAGCGATTTTGAGAAGATTGGCGAGTTGGTTAAGGGTGCGAAGAGATTTGCCTTGCAGCATTTTCGCACCGGCACGACAATTAGTCCAAAGTTTGCGAATTACCACACTTTTACTGACGAAGAATTTAGAGAAGCTCAGAAAATAATGGAAAGGCATGTTGGAGAATGCGTGATTCATTAGAGGTTGAAATTGTGCGCGTCCGTCAGGAAAATCCTGAAGTGAAGACGTTATATTTTGCGCGACCGTTCGACTTTACCGCCGGACAATATATTACGGTTTTTATTGATGGTAGTAGCGTGCGTGAAGGGAAGGCTTATAGCATTTCTTCTATTCCTGACGATGAGCTAATGTCGATTACTGTGAAGAATGTTGGTGGTGAATTTTCTAGCTATTTATGTTCACGGAATGTTGGCGATAAATTACAAATTAGCCACGCTTATGGCGATTTCAATCCGCAAACAGAAAGTCCTTTGGTCGGAATTGCTGCAGGTTGCGGACTTAGTCCAATTTGGAGCGTTATGGCAAGTTCTAGCCAGCCGACGTTTTTATATTTTAGTCAAAAATCGCCAGAATATATGGTTTTTGAAAATGAGCTAGCGGCGTCAAATATTAAAGTGAAGAAGTTCAGTACTCGCCAGCAGATCGAGGAAAAAGATGGTTGGTTTAACGGTCGATTTGATGTGGAAAAAATTGTTCATGAAACGCCAGAAGATGCGCATTTTTTGGTCTGTGGAAGTTTGCCGTTTGTTAGAGATGTTTGGCAAAAATTATCTGCCGCCGGTGTGAATGAATTGAAAATTTCAACGGAGACGTTTTTTGAGCAATGAACGAAGGTTTGGCGGATGGAGCGGGCGATTTTAATGTTTTCTCGGCGTTGAATGGTGATGTTAATTTTCAGGATTTATCTTCAGAAATTGATGATGATGCGACTGAATTAAATTTGGTAAAAGCGGTTGCTAGTGGTGAGAAAATTGATACGTCATTTGCCGAAGAAAGTGAAGTGGAAGCAACAGAAAAATGTTTGGACGCTGAAAGACGATCGGAAATTTGCCAAAACGTAGCTAGCGCAGCGTGCGACAGTTGCGCTGCGGCGGGAAACTGTCCAATACTAAGAATGCGAAATTTTGCCAAAGAGAATTTACAGCCGGCAGCAAAAGAGCCGAAGAGTTACTTGTCTGACTTAATGAAGGAGGGTGGTTGTGATTTTGTTGTTGCTGGATATGTTAGTGCTGATAACGAAGAGAAGGCATCCGAGTCGATTGAAAAAGATAGTTCATCAGAAAATGAGAAGGCTGAATCTATACCAGAAAAACCTGCGGTTAAGTCGGAAGTGAGCGATGATGATGCGTTGATGCGCGTGTCGGCGGAAAGTAATGAGGCGAACGAACCGACGGACGATGAATGTTTGGACGATAAAAGTGTATCATCGGAAGATATTCCGAGCGTGAAAATAGTCAAAGAAAATATCCCGCCGAAAATTAACGAAGATCCGGACGAGACTGAGGCGATTAATCAAATTAACTTGGTGGATTCGGAAGACATCAATGAAAAAGTAGACATTCATAAAGAAGATGTGTCTTCTGAGAATCAAGCTCCGGCTGTTGATAAAGAGGATGAATTGCCGAGAGAATTACCTAAAAAGAAAGATATCTATGTAGGGGATGAAAATAATATAAACTCTGCACCGATTTTGGAAGATTCTGCTCCGAAGGAAGGTTTGGCTGAGAAAGTTATTTCTAACGAGGCAAACTCCTCGCCTGCGCGTGATTTTGTTCAAGTCAATAATAAAATTGATGTGGCGATGAATGACAATAATAATGCGCCAATTGAGACGGGGTTGAGTGATGAGACTGTATATGAAAGTGTTGAATCTGTTGAGTCGATAGAGAACAAGGAGAATTCGCCAATTTTACCGCGACGTAATTTTGAAGAGCGTAAAGTATGTTTCGAAGATTCGGAGAATGTTGCTACGTTTGAGATTTTTGATGATCGTGCGGCTGTGAGCAAAACGGATAATGCGGTGGATGATTTGGGTGATTGCATAGAATTGAGCGAAGAAGCTACGCGTGAATCGGATGATTTGGGTGATCGTGTAGAGTTGGATGAAGAAGGTGTGTGTGAATTGGAAGAATTGTCGACCAGCAAGCCTGAAGTAATAGGACAATTTATTCCCGATGATGAAATTAGTCAGAATAATATTGTCGATGAGGCTGTAAAAAAAGTTGCAGAAAAAGCTGAATTGCCTGAAGAATATAGCGAATTGGTTACTACAGATGATTGTGATGAGTCAAAATACTCTGTAAAAATCGAAGGATCGAGCGATTATTGTAATGACATTGATAATGTTTTGAAAGAAGAGGATTTAAATATTCCAGTTTCTCAGGAAATTCCTACTCTACCAGATAATTCATCGGAGGAAAAAGTTAATTATAATTGTGACGAAGACGTCGCCAATAATACAAATATATCCGGCGTTTATTCGGGGCTTTGGGCTGATGATAGCCCGTTGAATCCGGAAGAAGATAAGACTTCGAATAGCTATGGCGTCAATATGTTTTTACCTTTAGTGGAATTGCTAGGTTTTTTGGCTATTAAGACCTCTTCGATAAAACAGGAAATAATCATAAGATAAGAATGGGACATAGTATAATATTTAATATGACAACAGGTGATAATCGTAAAGAACAAGAACGTACCAAATTGCATAATACTATTTGGAAGATTGCAAATGAGCTGAGAGGTTCGGTTGATGGTTGGGATTTTAAAAGTACTGTAAATAAGATAGATCATTTTTTATCGTGAGGGATAATGAGAATAAGGCCAAACTCTAAAAATGCAATAAGGCAATTTAAACATATTAAGCATTTATCTATATCTGGAAATAAAGATGATGGATTTTTAGATTTATTTTTACTTCCTATTAATGCAAGGAATTTTGATTATAATTCTGTTTCTGACAATCTAATGGAATCTGTTGCCGATTACGCCTTATCACGGGAGACTAGAGATAAATATAAAGATAAGGTAATGACTCTTAGTAAGAAAGCAAGAGAAAAATTTAAAGAAGCTGCAAAAAATGATGGAGAGCTAGGAGAATTATTATTGTTTTGTTTTTTGGAGGGACATTTAGATGCTCCTAAGATATTAACAAAACTAGAATTAAAAACATCCAATCAGCTTTATGTAAATGGGTCAGATGGAGTGCATTTGAAGAAACTCTCAGATAAAAAATATCAACTGATTTTTGGTGAGTCTAAGACTTATGACGATTTGAATCGTGCATTTAATAATGCTTTTAAATCAATTAGTGAGTTTGTTAATGAGGTAAATGCAAAAGGTAATGATAAAAGTGGCATAAGCTTTGAAAAGGGATTAATATCCAGCAATGTAGAGTCAGATATTTTTGAAGAAGATGAGAAAGAAATTTTGAATGTGCTTTTATATCCAGAAGAAAAAGGAAACTACAAATTTTCTTTAGATGATGCTTTTTCAATATTTATTGGTTACGAGATAGGCATAAAAGACGAGCAGCAGAAATGCTCAAGTGATGAATTTCCCATTAAAATAGAGGAGAAAATTGTAAAACAGATAGAGGATTATAAGAATAATGTTTATAAATTAATTCAAGAATATGGTTTAATAGGATATACCTTTTATGTATTTATAATGC
>UNSQ01000015.1 GCA_900556885.1 Candidatus Saccharimonadota bacterium | reverse complement strand
TTATTTAATAAGTATTATATTGATAGTTCTAATATAACAAAAGATAATATGATTTCATTTTTAAAAGCTAATTCCAATTATCATCTTAAGAATATAAAAACTAACAAATCAAAATCAATAGTGGTAGTAGGAAGTAAAGAAAGACCAATTATGATTAAATCTGCAAAAATAATACACGATGAATTAATTAATAGTGAATTAGAAATATTAAGTGGTTATTATCATGGAGACTTAAGTATTAATCATCCAAATGAATATGCAGAAAAAGTTAAGAAATTGATAAAATAACTGTTCGGAAAATTTTAGTAAACACAAGCAGTTTGAAGAGTAAATATGATGAGATCTGAAAGGTTCTTATTTTTATGTCTTTAAATCATATTCACTCTAAAAAGTTTGTAGTGTTAAGAATGGTAGTAGTATAATTATCTCTATTGCAAATGGCTTTTTACGCCCAGAGGATCAATATATAATTCCAGGAACAGAATTTATTGATATTTATAGAGGTTTTGATATAGTAAAAAAATTGTCAACGGAACTTCGTAATAATTGTTTTGAAAATATTAGATTTTTTCCTACAAATGTAGAACTTTTTTATCAGCTAAGGTAAAAAAAATGATGTTAAATTTTAAAGGAAGTACTAAATGATTGAACAGAAAACATTCGGCCAGAAAGTAATAGAATTTAATAAAAAATTATCTAAAATATCAATGGAATTACCGGATGGTTTTAAAATTATAAATCCGTTTAATGGAAGTCAAAAAGAAATAGTAAATGAAATTTCAACAACGTTCTACAGAAGGTTTTACAATGATTGTAATAAACGTCGTATAATATTAGGAAGTTCACCAGCACGTCGAGGAACAGCTGTTACAGGGGTACCATTTGAGGATGCGGAACATCTTCAAAAAGAAACTGGTATTTTGATTGATAAGTTTTATATTAACAAATCATCTTCAGGTTTTTTATATGATGTAATTGAAAAATATGGTGGATGCAAAAAGTTTTATTCGGATTTTTATATGAATTTTGTTTGTCCTGTTGGTATAGTTAGGACCAATTCAAAGGGAAATGAGGTTAACTGTAATTATTATGATAGTAAAAAATTGCAAGAAACATTGTATTCTTTGATTGTTAGTTCAATACAGGCGCAAATTGATTTTGGAATCGATACTTCTGTGTGTTATTGCATAGGAAGTGGAGATAATTATACATTTTTATCTAAAATAAACAAAAAATATAATTTTTTTGATGAAATCATACCTTTGGAACATCCGAGATTTATAATACAGTATAACTCTAAACATAAATATGAATATTTTGAAAAGTATTTGACAGCTTTAAAGCAAAATCATGGCAAAGAAAAGGAGATAGTGTATCGTTAATAAAAAATTTTAATGAAACATTAATGCATGACGAGTTATTCAAAAAGATTGATTATGTTATTTTGTTGTTGAAGGTTTACTAAGCCTCACGCAAATCAAATAAACGTCCTCATTGCAGGGTGTTTATTTTTTATGATAAACTTTTATCATATGGGAGCTGGAACGCTAAAAGACATAAAGTCGGCATACCGAGTAGCAGTAAAGGGATTAGTGCGTGATGAATTAGGTAGACTGCTGTTCGTTCAAGAGAGAAGTGACTCATGGGACCTTCCTGGTGGTGGGCTGGAACATGGTGAGGATATTACAGAAGCGTTGAAACGAGAGTTTCTGGAAGAGCTAGAGACAGATATCGAAGTCGCTGCAGAAAATCCCTTGATTATTCCAACTTGGAATACAAAGTTCGACGACCCCGTTTTGATTATTGCCTACAAAGTTACTCTATTAACGACACCTCGTAAAACAGATGAAGTTTCAAATTTTAACTATTTCGATATTCATGAAATCAAGCAAGAAAAGCTGGACTCTACGCTGATTGGCAATCTTTTAAAGATATATCAAATTGACCGATAGTACTTTCGAGAGAAATATTTCTATGCTTTCCATACGGCAGACAGCACTGAAGATGCTCTCATGTCGCTCTGTGCTATAAAAGAAAACGCAGGACACTTTCTGACACCCGGGGATATAAAATATAATAGATTAGGCTGGCTAGCCCAGGCAATAAATTTAGGAGATATCATGGATACCATAAGAAAAACTATCAAAGCACGCACCTGGAAGGACGGTAAAGAAATTCACCCAGAAGATCAGGCTCTTCCAGTAAATCAGGTGTATGCTTGGCTTTTTACTCACGATAATAAAATAGCTATCGTCTCTAAAGATGGTCGAAAGTGGCAGCTGCCCGGTGGAAAACCAAATAAGAACGAGACTTACTTGCAGACCATTGTACGTGAAGTGGCTGAAGAGACGGGAATTAATACAGACAGCGTGTCTAGTCAGTATAAGTTCTTTGGCTATTACGATATCTTGGAAACAGATAGATTAAAAAATGATGACGAGTACTTACAGCTTAGGGTTAGTCTGAAACTTAATAAGAATGCCGATGAGTATATCTTACATCAACAGAACGAGGACGAAGAACAAATATGGGAAGAGCAGATACGGTATGCTAAATTTGTGACAGTTGATGAACTCACACAACACATTCCATGGGCAAGTGAGAGCGCGGAGTTGAAAGCCGCTATACAGAGTCAAATAAATTTTCCCGTACCACACTAGCGCATTTTTCGACTGCAACTTCATGCCCGAGTGAATATCCATTGCGCTTCAATTTCGGCAGTTCGCGCACTTCGTGAAACATCATATTAAGTTCGGGCACGAAAAATAATTCCCGAAACGGCATGCCTTTGAGCCGAGATTCCTCGCGTGACTCAGTTAAGATGACGCCAGAATTTTTTCCAAAAATTACCTCCTCACGACCATCAGGAAAATTTATTACAAGACATGTTGTGTATTGAGCTCGCCTGTTTGTTTTACCTTCAAGCTTCTTCAGGCAATAATCTACGATTTCTTGATCGCTCATCTCGTGACCATTCCAACGTCTTGTAAATACGCCAGGCTCGCCATTTAAGGCTTCAATTTCCATGCCGGAATCATCGGCGATAATTATCAGATTTTTATCATTTCCGCGTAAATGATTCCTTGCGTGTCGCGCCTTCAATAGGGCGTTTTGTTCAAATGTTGCGCCCGTTTCTATGCAGTCGGGTATTTGATAATCCAAATCTGCCAACGAAATAATTGACGTTTGCGGAGCGAATTTATGAAACGCGGCAACGAATTCTGCGTATTTGCCTGAGTTTCTGGTGGCGAAAAGTATAGTTGCTGTCATTGAGTATGATTATATCAACTATCATAAATATCGAAAAATTGCTAATTTGACGGTATTATAATATCATCGAACCAAGCAATGATAATTTCATCCATATACAAAATAGCCGATAACGACGGGCTAATCGCTCATATTTATGAACATTTATTAGCTCAGTACGTTTTGAAGTGTCTTCAAGACAATGAGTTCTTTGTTCTGAGCGATATCATACTGTCTGCAAAAACATATGGCGACACTTGTTTTATGGACGCTGAATTATATAGCCCAGAAGCGAAAAAGACATATGACGAGGTCTTGCGAGAGTTTGATAAATTAGTCATTCCAGAAGATGATATTTTGAGGGCTGCTGGCGAGTGTGGGATAGAAATGAATCGAAATATAGTAGAAGTCGACCGAAGTGAACTGAGTAAAAAGCTACGCGAAGTTCAGATTTCTCCGTGGCGTAAGCAAATTGATATGGCGTATCGTAAGGCTCACGATGAGAGCTCTGTTAATACGCTTTTTCGTACTTCGTATATAAAATACAGTAAAGAGTCTGATGATCTTTTTCGTGAATGCGTTCTGGAGTATTCGATTGATGAAAGTCACATACAGACGCCGGTTGATCAAGCTCTGGCGGCAATTGTTATGCAGATTGTGACTCTCAATTTCTTGACGGTTGTACGAGAAAAATATACCGTATATGATCGTGGCGATCAGTGGTCTGAGGCGTCAATTTCGGTTGGATACAGAATGTTTCTTGGACTATTGAAGAAAGATGACAAAATAATTAATCAATTGAGCTATGATTTCTTAGAATATATAAAAAGCTTATCGTCGTCCGTCTTTTGTGATAATTTACGAAAAGCTCTTGTTCGATGTTCGGACAATCATAAACAGGTTATATTAAATAGGAGCACGCTAAATGCGATCCTTGGAGGGTGTATTATTGGCGGCAAAGGTTGGCTGGAAATGGCGGATAGTGCTCGAATAAGGCAAATGATCAATTCAATCGAGTTGGATATATATGAGGTTAATTCGTAGCTTGAGAACCTTGCATTTTACCTCTAGTCTGTGTTAAAATACTGAAGTTAATATCAAATCACACGAAAGGTGAGTAATGAGTCTGAGTCGAATCGGAAAACTGCCGGTGATTATTCCGGCCGGTGTGACAATCACGGTTGACTCTGGTGATGTGGTCGTTAAAGGACCAAAGGGTGAATTGAAGCAATTCATCACACCAGCAGTTGAGGTGAAAGTCGAAGATGGACAAGTCACGGTACATCCTAAGGACGAGTCCAAAGTAGCCCGTAGTCAGCATGGTCTGATGCGCGCGCTAATTAACAACATGGTAATCGGTGTAACCAAAGGTTATGAAAAGCGCCTAGAGGTTAACGGTGTCGGTTTCCGTGTTAGCTCAAGCAATAATGAGCTAGAAATGGCACTTGGATTTTCACATCCAGTCAAATACAAAGCCCCAGAAGGCGTAACTGTTACCAACGAAAAAATGATTATCGTTGTTAGCGGTATCAATAAACAACAAGTCGGCCAAGTTGCAGCGGAAATCCGCGCCTTGAAGAAACCTGAACCATACAAGGGCAAGGGTATCAAGTACGTCGACGAGCAGATTTTGCGTAAAGCAGGAAAGACAGGTAAGTAATCATGGCTGAAAATAAGAAGCTACTCAACCGCGCTCTTCGCAAAAACCGCGTTCGCGCTAAGGTTTCAGGCACGGCAGAGCGTCCACGCTTGACAGTTACTATTAGCAATTTGCACGTTAGCGCGCAATTGATTGATGATGTGGCTGGTAAAACATTGGCTGCAGCAACTACAGTTGGCACGAAAGCGACTGGCACGATGACTGAAAAAAGTGCTGCTATCGGTACTGAAATTGCTAAAAAAGCAAAGAAAATTAAGATTAGCGCAGTGGTATTTGATCGAAATGGTCGTCAATACGCTGGCCGCCTAAAGGCTTTGGCTGATGCTGCGCGCCAAGAAGGATTGGAGTTTTAGTATGGCAGAGCAAGCTGCAAATACTACCCCACGTGCAGAAGGTCGTCGACCTCGAAATCCACGTGGTGGTCGCCGCGATGACCGGCGAAATGTGCGCGATGACGCACCAAAAGAGTTTGAAGAATTGGTAATCAACATTGACCGCGTTTCTCGTGTGGTTAAAGGTGGTCGCCGCTTCCGATTTAAGGCTTTGGTGGTTGTTGGTAACCGCAAAGATAAAGTTGGTGTCGGTGTTGCTAAGGGTGCAGACGTTCAAGCTGCAGTCGCTAAGGCTACATCAGTCGCTAAAAAGCACTTGATTACATTGCCATTAAACGGCGAAACAATTCCGCACGACAGCGAAGTTAAATTCTCTGGCGCACGCGTATTGATCAAGCCAGCCGCTCCTGGTACTGGTATTATCGCTGGTGGTGTAGTTCGCCAAATTATCGGTGTAACAGGAATTCGCAACCTATTGACCAAATCTCTTGGCTCAACCAACAAGGTTAACATTGCTTACGCGACTATTGAAGCTCTAAAGTCATTAGTTCCACGCGATCAATGGCTAAGCGCTCAGCCTGTAAAAAAGGTTGCTAAAAAGGAGGCTAAATAATGAAGTACAATGATCTCCAAGTTTCAGCAAACAGGAATAAAAAGCGCGTTGGTCGCGGTATTGCTGCCGGTCAAGGTAAAACTGCTGGTCGCGGTACTAAAGGTCAGAACGCCCGAACAGGTAAGAAGCTTCGCGTAATGTTCCAAGGTGGTCAGCGTCCACTAGCTCAAGCTGTACCAAAGGCTCGCGGATTCAAGAGCTTGCGAACTCCAGCCCAAGTTGTGTACATGGATCATTTAAACGCATTTGACGGTAAGACCGTTGACAATGCTTTGTTGTTCACTGAAGGCTACATTGCAACTCCTTTCCACACGGTTAAGGTGATTGCTCGTGGTGAATTGAAGGCTAAGGTTGACTTGAAAGTACAAGCTGCCTCAGCTTCAGTTGTTGCTGCTATCGAAAAAGCTGGTGGCTCATTCGAGAAAGTAGCTACACCTCTACGCCAAAGCGCGAAAGAAGCTGAAGAGAAATAATTTTTTTCTCGGTAACGATAAATCCCCTTCCATTTCGAAGGGGATTTTCTTTTGCCCTGATATTTTGGACTATTTTTCGCTACATTCTTGCGGCACGACTAGATAAATAGTCACATTTCTGTCGGCGGTGTCATCGCTATTGTCGTGATTGGCGATTTTTGGCTCAGAGATAATAATCTTATTCTCAGGAAAACCTTGCGAGACTAATCCTTGCTTGACTTTATCGGCGCGTTCCATGGCTAATTTTGTGCCAGCACTTGTCTTTGAACTTTCATACGTTTGACCGATCAGCTCAATTGAAAATTCCTTTTGACTATTTGATTTGTATAGCGACCCCAGTTTAGCTAGTTCGTCAACGGCAATTTCTTCGTATGTATATTGCGTCGAATCCGCATTGAAGAAAACATTTTTAAAATTATATTTACCGTCGCTAAGCGTAAAATAGCCGTCTTTCATATAGTCATAGCCGGCTTTTCGAAAATCAGCAGACGTTAAACATTTTGAATTTGATTTAGCTAAATTCTGTTTCTTATCCTCACTCTTCTTTTCTTCGCCCTTAGGCTTGATTGCTTCTTTCCGTGAAATATTCGTATTCTTTGAAGGCGCGGTTTTGTTTGACACAAGAATAATTGCCACCACTATTCCGATTGTCGCCAGCACTCCCACGATTGCCAGTGTAACCCATAGCCACAATTTACTTTTCTTTGGCGGGTAATTTTGGGGCAATTCTGGGTTTGGCGGTGGCGTAATTGGTGGAGTTGATGGGATTTCAGGTTGCTGTTGCATATAATACCTCATTTACATTATGTTATTGACTCAATTATAACGCATACGCTTTTATGTTTTTAGTATGGAAATATCCGCTAAGGTAATGTATAATTAACAGAGTTAAGAATTGTTAGTGACTATGAGGGGCTAAAACATGAATTGGAGAATAATTTTTCGCTCACTGAAAAATAAAGATATGCAGAAACGACTATTTATCGTCGTGGGAATAATCGTTGTTTATCGATTATTGGCGCACATTCCAGTGCCATTGGCGGAACCAACGCAGCTGCGTAACGCGATTTCGTCGGTGCTTGGGCAATCTGACCTCGGTGGAATTTTGAACTTGCTATCTGGTGGTGCGTTGTCGAGCTTTTCTCTGGTGTTGGTCGGACTTAGTCCATTTATTACTGCCAGTATTATCATCCAACTTCTGACCAAAGCCATTCCAAGGCTTGAGGAGCTGCATAAAGACGGCGAATCTGGACGTCGGAAAATTCAGCAATGGACGCGTGTCATTACCGTGCCGCTTGCTATTGTCCAGTCAATCGCTTTCATCTTCATCTTAAGGCAAACAGTTCTTCAAGGCGGCAGTACGACATTGGCCGACCCTACGATGATGGAGTGGATTGTTTCAATCACTTCAATGACAGCAGGCTCTGTCCTTCTGATGTGGCTCGGTGAGTTGATTACTGAGCAAGGAATCGGCAACGGTATTTCTATCGTAATCTTCGCTGGTATCATCAGCCAATTGCCACAAATGCTCGCGTCATTAATCTCCTCGCTGTTCAACACTTCATCTGGCAGCCTGAACGTCTTCAACTGGTTCACTCTCCCTGTAAACCCAGTTATGTTCTGGACGATATTAATCATGTCAATTGCCGGACTCATCGTCCTTTACTTCCTAGTTAAAATCAACGAAGCTCAGCGCGTCATTACAATTAACTACGCAAAGCGCGTTCATGGAAACAGTAACTATGGCGATGTAAAAAGCATTTTGCCGGTTAAATTGATTGCGGCGGGAGTTATTCCGGTCATCTTCGCGGTTGCATTCCTAAGCTTGCCGCAATTCGTCGGTCAAGTTATGAAAGCGTCTGGTAACGCCGACCTTCTACCGACCGCCAACAAATTGATCACTTGGTTCCAAGCTCCAAACGCGGGCTCATTCACCGGCAGTACCGCAGAAGCATTTATCTACCCAACTCTATACTTCATCTTGGTTATCGCCTTTACATATTTCTACACTGGAATTGTCTTTAACGCTAACGAAATTGCCGAAAATTTGCAGAAGCAGGGCGGATTTATTGAGGGTGTGCGTCCGGGCGCTCAGACTGAAAAATACCTTATGAAAACTGTAAATCGCTTGATTTTGTTCGGCTCAATCGTCCTGGGGATCGTGGCTATTTTGCCATTCGTCGCGGAATATCTCACGTACAATTTAACAGGCTTGCAAGGTTTGCGTTTGTCAATCGGCGGTACAGGGATCTTGATTATCGTATCAGTTGCCCTTGAAACCCTGCGACAAGTCAACTCGCGTGCGCTGATGGTTACATATGACGACTTTGACCCAGACGAGCTGCTTGATAGCGACAAAAAGAAGAGCAAGAAGCGTCGTTTGTTTAAGAAAAAATAATTGACATTAAAAATCCCCGCCGAAAAGCGGGGAATTCTTTTTGTGAATGGATTATCGTATTTTGTAATCGTAAGATAAATTGTCGCCAACTTTTTTCTCATTTTGGCAGACTGGCGCAATTTCATTACTAATGTTATTTTCATCAACCATCTTACAGCTCGGAATGTCGAACGAATTAAATTGGTTGGTTGGGGAAATCGCTTTCCATCCGCCGTCTTTCTTGACTGCAAATATTCGTGCCTCAGAATTGCCGCAACCATAGCCCAGCAACAACTGTTTCTCATCTTGGGAATGGGCAATTACCACAGTTACGCTGTTGTTATCCTTGCAGCCTGATTTTTTAGTTTCTGTCTTCAGAAAATAGCGAATCTCTTGTGCGACTGAATCGTTACGAATAACTAATTTATCTCCTTCAATTCGGAAGCCTAGAGAGCCCAAGTTCACGGATCCACCGTCAACATTTTCGACTGTTTGAAACGTCTTGTCGGAAGTTTGGTTGGTGTGCAATAAAATTACGCCAATAACTATCACTATCAAAGCCGTTACCAGACCAATTAGCACCGCGGTCATTATCTCATTCTTCGATTTTGTAACCTTAAAGTTTGCTGGTTTTTTCTTGCTTGCCATAAAAATCCTTATGTTAAATTTGATAACACAATTATAGCACGTGAATTTACGGCGAAAACCCTTGTCAAACTGTATTCAGTACTGTATAATTGACAACTGTAACTTATGGCGAGTCAAAAGGAAGTCATCAAAATGGTAGGAAAGGTAGTGGAAGCACTGCCTAATACTCAATTTAAGGTGGAACTGGAGAATGGCCATAGTATCATCGCGCACATTTCAGGACGAATGCGCAAGCATTATATCCGTCTAGTGCCTGGTGATAAGGTTGAGGTTGAGATGACCCCTTACGATCTTACAAAGGGACGAATCAGCTTCCGCCTACGTGACGATCGACCTCAAGGTCGGTAGTTAAATATTAACGGTAATCTCGGGTTTACTCGGGAAGGGAGATTTAAGCACTTTATGAAAGTTCGTGCAGGTGTGAAAAAAATCAGTCCCGATGATAAGTTCGTTCGCCGCAAAGGCCGACTATATATCATCAACAAGAAAAAACCTAAGAACAAGCAAAGGCAGGGTTAAGCATGGCTCGAATTGCTGGGGTAGTTATCCCAACAGAGAAGCAGGTGCAAATTGCGCTCACCTATATTTACGGTATTGGGCCAAAGCACGCTTCGAGCATCCTTGCGGCGGCTAAAATTGAGCCGACCACTCGGGTGAAAGATCTCACCGAGGCTGAAGAAAACAAGATTCGCGAAATTATTGACAGCGAATACACCGTTGAAGGTGATCTCCAGCGCTTGGTGGCAAATAATATTAAGCGCTTGAAGGACATCAACGCCTATCGCGGTCTTCGCCACAAAGCAGGACTGCCAACACGCGGACAGCGGACTCGTACGAATGCACGAACTCGCAAGGGTCGCGCCATCGCCGTGGGCGGTACACAACCAAAAGCAGCAAGTAAGACCTAAAGAAAGGACTAAGAAATGGCAGACGCAAAATCTACCAAGAAGAAGCAGCGCCGATCAGTCCCAGCTGGTCAGCTGCACATTCAGGCAACATTTAACAATACTATCGTTACTTTTTCCGACAAGAAGGGTAACGTGCTAACCGCTTCATCAGCTGGTGCATGTGGTTTCCGTGGAAGCAAAAAAGGTACAGCCTATGCTTCACAGGTTGCTGCTGAAAAAGCTGCTGAAGCTGCGAAATCTCAATACGGCTTGAAGTCTGTTGACGTTTTCGTGAAAGGTGTCGGTTTGGGACGTGATGCCGCTATTCGTGCGGTCAGCGCCTTCGACATCTCAGTAGAAAGCATTAAGGACGTAACTGGCGTGCCTCACGGCGGTGTTCGTCCACGAAAGGCACGGAGGGCATAATTATGGCACGAGATAATTCACCAATTGTCAAGCAAAGCCGCCGCGAAGGTTATGCGCTTCATCCAAAAGCACATAAAATTTTGGCGAAGAAATCTGGCATTCCAGGTCAACACGCACATGGTCGACAGAATAAGCCAAGTCTATATGCTACGCAGCTTCGTGAAAAGCAGAAGGTTCGTCGCTTGTACGGCCTAGTTGAAAAGCAGTTTGCTCGCTTGATGGACGAAGCAACACGCGCCCAAGAAGGTTTGGCGGGCGAAAACTTGCTGAAGCTATTAGAGCGCCGTTTGGATAACGTTGTTTATCGTTCTGGATTTGCCGTATCACGCCGCGCAGCTCGTCAACTAGTTAGCCACGGACACTTTGAATTGAACGGCCGACGCGTCGATATTCCATCGATTCGTGTTAAAGCTGGCGATGTCATCACGGTTCGTCCAAAGAGTACCAAGTCAGAGTACTTTACACGAATTGACGATGTAATCAACAATTCAGTCCAAGGTCCATTAAGCTGGCTAAAAGCTGATAGCAAGAAGCTGAAGATTGAAGTAACTGGTTTGCCAAAGCGCGAGGAAGCAGAAGCTGACATCAACGAGCAATTAATTGTTGAGTATTACTCACGATAAAAGAAGGGTTAGGGAAGAATTATGGCAAAAGCAATTTACAATCCAGCACTCGCGAGCGTTGATGACATTTCAGAAACCAGTGCTACTTTTCTAATCGAGCCACTTCACCCAGGCTACGGTAATACTCTTGGTAACTCATTGCGACGCGTTCTATTGTCAAGCGTTCGCGGTGGCGCGGTTGTGGCTTTCAAAATTGAAGGCGCAACTCACGAGTTTACTACTGTTGAGGGCATCAAAGAAGATGTTGTCGACATTATGTTGAACTTGAAAAACGTTCACCTACGCGTATTTACTGACGATCCAGTTGAACTACGCATTGAGAAATCTGGCGCTGGCGAAGTAACTGCTGCTGACATTAAAACTAATGCTGACGTTGAAGTTGTTAACCCAGAGCAAGTAATTGCTACAATCGACGACCCAAACAAGCATTTGGTTATGGATTTGGTAGTTGAGGCAGGTTGCGGTTATCAGACAATTGAAGAGTCAAGCGAAAAGCGTTTGCACAGCGACATGATTGCTATCGACGCAATGTACTCACCAGTTCTACGCGTTCGCTACAAAGTCGACTCAACTCGTGTTGGTCAGGAGACAAACTTGGACAAATTGGCAATCACTGTTGAAACTAACGGCACAATCACACCTCGTGAGGCGTTCGAAGAAGCAGCAGCGATCCTCGTCAATCAATACACAGCTTTGGCTGGCAACACGATGGTAACTGGCGCGCCAGCACTTGGTGCAGCTAAGGAAGACGAAGAGTCAGAGCTAGCAATGCCAATCGAAGAGCTAAACTTAAGCGCCCGCACGACGAACGCGCTAATTAACAATGAAATCCGCACTATTCGCGATTTGGTAACTTTGACTGAGCAAGATTTGCGAGAATTGAAAGGTTTCGGTTCAAAGGCACTAGACGAAGTACGTGACAAGATGGCGGAGTTGGAGTTTTAACTATGCATAGACACGGATATCAAGGGCGCAAGTTCGGCCGCGAGCGTGATCAGCGACGAGCCTTACTGAAGGGTTTGGCTACAAGTCTGGTTGAGCACGGAAAAATCGAAACCACCTTGCCAAAGGCTAAGGAACTAAAGCGCCACATTGAAAAAATCATCACCAAGGCTAAAAAGGGTGACCTAGCTAGCCGACGTCAGGTGATTGCGGCATTAAGCACACGCGCCGCTGCTTACAAACTAGTTGATGAAATCGCGCCACAGCTAAGTGGTCGAACCAGCGGACACGTTCGCGTTGAACGAACACGTTTGCGAGTCGGCGACGGCGCTCAAATGGCGATTATCGAGTTTGTTGACGATATTAAACCAATGCCAAAGGAAGGAAAATAAGATGAAGACTTATTCACAAAAACCATCTGAAGTTTCTCGCCGTTGGGTATTGTTTGACGCTAGCGAATTACCACTTGGACGTTTGGCTACAGAAATTGCTAAGCATTTGACTGGTAAATACAAGCCAACTTACACTCCTCACATTGACGGTGGCGACTACGTAGTTGTTATCAATGCTGCGCAGACAGTTGTTACTGGATACAAGGAAACTGATAAGTATTACTATCGCCACAGTGGTTTCCCAGGTGGAATTAAGGAAACGCAATTCAAAGAAATGCGCGAACGCCACCCAGAGCGAATTATTGAAGAAGCTGTTAAAGGTATGTTGCCAAAGAATAAATTGCAAGCAGAGCGCCTAAAGCGTCTACGCATTTTTGCTGGTAGCGACCATGCTCACACAGCACAAACACCAGAGAAAGTTGAGGTAAAGTAATATGGCTGCTGATACTTATTTCTACGGCCTAGGACGACGCAAGAGTGCTTCAGCAAGCGTTCGCCTACTTCCTGGCAAAGGCACCATTACAATCAATGGCAAGCCTGCTGCTGAGTACCTGGATGGCAACAAAACTCTTCTAGCAGAAGTAACCGATCCACTTGCAATTGTCAGCAAGCAAAAAGAATTCGACGTTACTATCCTAGTTAAGGGTGGTGGCTTAGCTGGTCAAGTTGACGCTATCAAGCTTGGCATTGCAAAGGCTTTGACAGCTGCTCACGCCGATCTGCGTCCAGTTCTAAAGAAGGCTGAACTATTGAAGCGCGACCCACGCGAGAAAGAGCGCAAGAAGTACGGTCTTCGTTCTGCTCGTAAGCGCGAACAATTCTCTAAGCGTTAGTACAGAAAAGGCTATCACAAAATACTCCGTTTCACATGCAGGCGGAGTATTTTCATAGTATACTAAAAATATGTTGGACAAGATTATTCATCGCTGGTTACGGATTCCATATGCATTGAACGTGCATTATTTTTCTCGTCCGGAAAAACCGAAAGCGACGATTTTACTTATTCATGGATTAGGCACATCCTGGAAAACATGGACGCCGCTGGAGCCGTATTTACCGAAGGATACGCGAGTTATAGCAATTGACATGCTGGGATTTGGCAATTCGCCCAAGCCTGATTGGAAATCCTACAATGTTCACGACCAAGCCGCAAGTATTGTCGCCACTTTGCGTAGGGAATTCATAAATCACGTAGATATTATCATCGGTCATTCTATGGGGTCGCTGGCTGCCGTAGAGCTCGCCAAGCAATATCCGAAGTTAAGCAAGTCGCTGATTTTGTGTAGTCCGCCGATATATTATCCAAGGGTTGACGAAAAAAATCATCATCCAGAGAAGATTTTGCGTGCGCTTTATGAGTTTTTCAATAGTCATCCGCGCAGCTCGAAACGTTTTTTGCAATTCGCTGATCGGCACAATATCTGGCCTGATGCTGGATTTAAGGCTGATGAAGTTACCGCCGAGTCGTTTTTAATCGCTCTGAACACTGCGATTATCAATCAGACGACAATGAATGACATTGCTAAGCTCACTCTTCCGATTGCTATTTTGTCTGGAAAGCTTGATCCGCTGATTGTAGAGAGAAACCTGAAGAAATTAGCAAAAGATCATAACAATATCACTCATACGTCAATGGCAACTCAGCGGCATGAAATAACCGACAAATATGCGAAGAAATTGTCGGAAATTATAAAAGAGTATTTGGCGGGAAAATATTCACCAAAAACAAATCGCCCTATAGCGAAGCCCAAACGAGGAAGCTTATGATTGAAATCGAATCCAAATTCAAATTAGCGTCTGATATTACTCGCGATAATCTCATCGCCATACTAAAAAGCCAATTCATCGTGCCCATCTCAAGCAAACGCCAAATTGACACGGTGTTTTTATTGCCCGAACAAGTTGACGCGCCAATTGTTCCTGGCTCAAAAATTATGCGAGTGCGCGATGTTCTTAATCCGGAAACTGGTGAGCTGCAACGGAGCCTGATGACGCTGAAAGTTGAAGGACAGACGAAGTTGGCGTCTAATGAATATGAATTTGTAGTTGATGACGGAAATACGGCGCGCCAAATGCTCACAGCGCTGGGCTGGCAAGAAATCGTTACGGTTGATAAAGTCCGCCTTGAATCGAAAACTGAGGACTATACGATCTGCATCGACGAAGTTGCTGGACTAGGACTATTTATTGAACTGGAGGTTTTGACCGAAGATAGTGCCGACGTAAAAAACATTCAGCAGCAAATGTGCAATTTTCTGAAAAACCTGAACATTGACGGCAAATTATGGAAAATTCCGTACGACACAAGCATTAGAAATCTGCAAAATAACGTTAGTTAGCGTATACTTGATTAAATTTAGGAGGTCTTATGTCGGTTGAAATTAAAAGATCCAAAAAAGACATATCGGCTGTCTTTACGCGCGTGAAAAATAAATTAGCGCTAGTGCTTGCGGATAGTTCGCAAATTCATCATGTCGGCAGTACCGCGGTACTTGGTTTGGATGGTAAAAATATCCTAGATATCCTTATTTCTGCTAAAGATAGCGAGCACATGAACGAGCTGCGGGACAAATTGGTAGCAATTGGATATTTTCCTTCATTAAATCCAAGTTCCCGTCAAGGGTATATCTTCCTGGCGTCCCGACAAGAAGAAACTGGCGAGGGGGCGATATTCATATTCACCTCGCGGTCGCGAATACTGAAACGCACGATAACTTCTTAATTATCAGAGATTATCTAAGGTCTCACAATGACGAAGCTGATCAATATTCAAAGATAAAATATCAATATGCCAAGCAAGCAAATTACGACAGGTCAGCGTATAAAAAACTTAAAGCAGCTTATGTCGATAAGTTATTGCAACGTGCCAGGCAGTGGAAAAATGGTGGCTAATCTCCTCATTCATATTCCGTACGACACAAGCATTAGAAATATGCAAAATAACGTTAGCTAGCGTATACTTATTAGCATGAAACAAGAGAATAGCCCAATTTATTTTATCACTTCCAATCACAGCAAATTCACCAGTCTTCAAGAACTCCTCCAGCCGCTTGGTGTTGATTTAAGGCAGCTCGATTATGATTTTGACGAAGGGCGAGGACTAGATATTCAGACGATTGCAAAAAGCAAATTATCTCAAGCCAAGAAAGCGTTTCCAAACAAGCGCCTGGTCGTTGATGACCGCGGTTTTTTCATTCCGGCGCTGAAAGGATTTCCGGGGCCGTTTGTTAAATTGCTACTGAATAGCTTTAGTTATCCCGGCATTATCAAGTTGATGAAAGGCGAGACTGATCGTCGAGCTATCTTTTCTTTTGCGGTTGGCTATTTTGACGGCGAAAAAGACCACATTTTCGTAGCTAACGAAGAGGGATTTATCACCGACGAGCCACGTGGCAATAATCTCCATGGCTGGACGGAATTGTTATATATTTATGGACACCCGAGCTTTCCTGGCCGTAGTTTGGCAGAACTGAACGACGAAGAATGGCAGGAATATCTGACGATAATTGAGAAAGTTGATGGGCTCGCGATGCTGCGGGATTATTTAATAGATGCATGAAAGCTGATAATAACCGTATACGACAGACTATCATTGCTCGCGAAATCATTGATCTCTACCGAGATTCACAAGACAAAATCGGGACGGCCGTGTCGCTTGATGTATTGTGTTTTGCAATGGCGAGATTGACTGACTGCGATAAAGTTGACTATCCAACAATTGACTGGGATGATTTAGCAAGTAACTTTGATGGCATAGCAACATCCCAAAGTGATGTATCAGCCATACGAAAGATAGAAAATGATATAGCGTCTACATATAAAAAATCTTTAAAGATTATAAAGCAACAACTATCGTCCCATTACTTAACGATCGAATAATGCTATAATATACTTAATGAAACCATCAAAACCCGTCATCCTCACTGGCGTGCGCGCCAACAACAACATCCACATAGGTAATTACTTTGGGGCTA
>UNSQ01000014.1 GCA_900556885.1 Candidatus Saccharimonadota bacterium | reverse complement strand
ATACGGATCTACTCCTCCAACAGAAACGACCAAATATGGTGTGCCGGTTATTTGGGCTCGAGATTCAGGTATGTCTCAGCCTATACCGGTTAGTGCCAGTCCACCGTCTTTTCCATAGCCGACAATACAGTTACTGTCCCTAGTATGGTCGGCCTCCGTTATAAAATGGGGCAAGATATTATAAGTGGCCAGGTTTCAGTGCCTGGCAGTGGTGAGCGCACGGTAACAATTACAGCTGAAGCGCTACCGGGATATTTATCGATTGGCGATGCAACCTGGACGAGAGTGTATGGTAAGCCAACAAATCTTCAGCTGCTTTCGGCTGATGATTTTCGTGGTACAGCTGGTGAGTCTTTAGTTCCGGCAAGTGCGCCTACCGTGCATCGTGTACGTTACGGTCGTGAGTTTCCTATCGTTGGTGCTCGTCGAATACGTTGGTGTGCGCCAGAAGGCTATACGGCTGTTTCAGCTTTAGCGGGCAATAATGAGATCCGTAGTAGTTCCAACTCTCATTTGCTTCAAATTATTGAGCCACTAACAGACGACGTTGAAATAGATATCGACGTTAAAGAGTGGCCAACTTCTCGTGGATCAGGATTCGCGTTGAATATGACGACTACCAGTAGTGGTGGCGGTGGTCCAGAAATTCAATTTTTTATAGATGGAACTCAAATACATGTTCGTCCTATACCAGGCGGAATTTTTAGGAGAGATGCATCTGCTATTGGCGTTTGGAAGGTTCGTCGTAAGGGTCGCATAATTAGCGTAACGTCACCTACAGGGATTTCTATGTCATATGATGGCACTCACGATACGACTTCTTGGGGCGATAGGATCAAGTTTCTTATGTGGTCATCACCTGGTGGTGTTCTACGTATAGGTGGCATTAAGGTGTTGGGGGTTATATAAGATGACAATGCGAGTTTGGCAATCGACTCCTGGTCGTTGGTTAGCGACTGAACCATGCATATTCCGAAATGGTGAATGGGTAACTGTAGACGCTGATAAATTTCCTGGAGCTGTTTTAGAGTCAATGTATGCGCCAAATTATATAGGCAAAGGAACAATTTGGCAGCGAGACGTCAGCAACATGCCATTAGCCCCTAACTCAGACGCGATGGCAAAATGGATGGACGATAATTCTCCAACTCCATGGGGTAAGGGTGCGTTTGGCGCAAAGACTGGTATAAATACTAGTGCGCAAGGCACTAGACCAATTGCAACCTATTTGGTTGATTCGTCTCATCCTCGTTGTGAATATCAATATATGGATAAATGTCGCGGTTACGGAATTACTGCAGATGAAATATCGCATTATTTATTAGGTAAGATTCCGTGGCCGCATTTTGCAAAACCTGCTCAGAATGGTGACCTTGGTATGGCGATTTATGACATAGCTACAGGTATTATGCGTGAGTATTTTTTTGTGGAACCCGCAAGGGATGGTACACCAAAGCACTGGACTGCTGCTACCGGAGGATTTTCTCTGGCAAAACCTGGTTTAGTTGATTTGGCTAAGACGAATTATGCTACGCAATGCCAGGGCGGTGGTTCTGCTGTAGTTTGTATGCACAACTCGCTTGGTTTTATTGGCATATCGGAAATACGTCGAGGTTATATTGATCACGCTTTGGCGTTTACTACGGCGAATTTTGCACGTGGATTAGAACCTTCGTGGCCAGCGCAATTATCGGACGGCAAGGCTCCGGAAGATCAAGCTCCTTTCTCGCCAAGACACGGACAATGGGCAAGATTGTCTGCTGATGTTGATCCTGATTATGACCCTAATACATCTCAGCCGTACAACCCGATGACACGCCTATTAATTAAGGCCGCTAAGAAATATGGTCTTGTTGCTACAGATACAAACGCTTGGTGTCATGCATTTAATGCAGAATGTGGCTATCAAGAAAAGGCGGTTTTTGGTACTGATCCGTGGGAGACTGGCGAGCTGTTCTCGGTACTTGATCCAAAAGGAGAATATGGCTCTAGAACATTTGATGTATCAGACTTTCCGTGGCGAAAAACCGAATGGGCGGAAGTTGATTGGGGAAGGCCTGAAATAGATTTTTGGACAAGACCAGGAACTTATTGGCCGTATCGTCGTTCTGGCAATTAAATTGTAAAAAACAGCTATTAGCACTCTTGACATGAGAGTGCTAATTATTTATACTGAGATAGTTGGCACTCGCCACGAAAGAGTGCTAGAATGAATATAAGATATAGACCAGATGTGATCATAACAGAAAGGGGAATCATATGGGTAAAATTATTGGTATTGACCTCGGTACAACCAACAGCGCATTTGCGTATATGTTGGCTGGAAAACCAGAGGTGATTTCTAATGCCGAAGGTAATCGTACTACGCCATCTGTAGTTGCGGTTAATAAAAAGGGCGAACGACTTGTCGGTCAAGTTGCTCAGCGTCAGCGTGTAACAAACCCAAAAAACACGATTTACGGCGTTAAGCGTTTGATTGGTCGTAAATTTGACGATAAGGAAGTTCAAAAAGACTTGGATATCATGCCGTACAAGATTGTTAAAAAAGGTACTGGCGTGGCAGTCGAGATGGGTGATAAGGAATATACACCAGAAGAAGTTTCAGCAATGATTCTTAGTAAAATCAAGGCTGACGCCGAAGCTTTCTTAGGTGAAAAAGTAACGGAAGCAGTGATTACGGTGCCGGCGTACTTTGATGATTCACAGCGCCAAGCAACTAAGGACGCTGGTAAAATTGCTGGATTGGAAGTTAAGCGTATTATCAACGAACCAACAGCTGCGGCTTTGGCGTACGGTCTGGAGAAAGGCAAAAACGACGAAACTATCGTGGTGTTCGACCTTGGTGGTGGTACGTTTGACGTGTCTGTGCTGGAGCTGGGTGACGGCGTGTTTGAGGTTAAAGCAACCAATGGTGATACACACCTTGGTGGTGAAGATTTCGACAATGTTATTGTCAATTACTTCTTGGATGACTTCAAGTCGAAGGAGGGAATTGATCTTCGCAAGGATAATGCAGCGATGCAGCGCCTAAAGGATGAGGCTGAAAAGGCGAAGAAAGAATTGTCAACGGTTACGGAATATGAAGTCAATATTCCATTTATTACTGCTGATGCTGATGGTCCAAAGCACTTTGAGATGAGCTTGAGTCGCGCTAAGTTGGAAGATTTGGTTAAGGATCTATTGGATCGCTTGGATGGTCCAGTAGAAAAGGCTTTGAAGGATGCCAAACTTTCTAGGTCCGACATTAACAATGTAGTTATGGTTGGTGGAATGACTCGTATGCCAGCTGTGGTCGAGCGTGTAAAGAATTTCTTTGGAAAAGATCCAATGCAAGGCGTGAACCCAGATGAGGTTGTGGCTGTTGGTGCTGCGATTCAAGGTGGCGTTTTGGCTGGCGACGTTAAGGATGTGTTGCTTCTGGACGTGACTCCGCTTTCTCTTGGAATTGAGACGATGGGCGGTGTGTCGACGAAGTTGATTGATCGAAATACGACGATTCCAACAAGCAAGAGTGAGGTTTTCTCGACAGCTGCGGACAATCAGCCTCAGGTGGAAATTCACGTTCTTCAAGGTGAGCGCGAGTTTGCTAATGACAATAAGAGTTTGGGTCGATTTGTGCTTGACGGTATTGCGCCAGCACCACGCGGTGTGCCTCAAATTGAAGTGACCTTTAACATTGACGCCAATGGTATTCTTAACGTTACGGCTAAAGACAAGGGAACAGGTAAAGAGCAATCAATCACTATCCAAAACTCTGGCAATATGAGTAAGGAAGATATTGAGAAGGCGCAAAAAGAAGCCGAACTTCACGCGGACGAAGACAAGAAAAAGCGCGAAACTGTCGATACGAAGAATCAGCTTGAAAACGCTATTTATCAGGCAAAGAAAATGCCGGACGAGTTCAAGGATAAAATTTCTGACGATGACAAGCAAGCGATTGAAAAGGCGGTCGAAGAGGCTGAAAAGCACAAAGATTCTGAAGATAAGGACGAATTGGATGCTGCAATTAAAGCCTTGAACGACGCGATTATGCCAATCGGAGCTAAGATGTATCAACAATCGGCCGACGATAAAAAAGCCGACGAAGCTGGCGACAAAAAGTCTGATAAAGACGAGCCAGTCGAAGGCGAAATTGTCGACGAAAAATAAACTTAACGTATTTACAAAGAAGGCTGCTCGATAAAAAGAGTGGCCTTTTTTGAACTTAGCACTCTTGCACTGAGAGTGCTAAACGCGTATAATATATAAGGTATGAGTAAGCGTGATTATTATGAAATATTGGGCGTTCCAAAGACCGCTTCTGAAGATGAGATAAAAAAGGCTTTTCGTAAATTAGCAATTAAATATCACCCTGATAAGCAGGGCGGCGATGAGGCTAAGTTTAAGGAAATTAATGAGGCCTATGAAGTTTTGAAAGACAAGCAGAAGCGACAGCGTTATGATCAATTTGGTCATGCTGGCGTGGGTGGTGCTTCTGGCGGCGGTTTTTCCGGTAATCCGTTTGAGGGATTTGGTGGATTTGGCGGTCAAAATGTTCACTTTGATTTTGGTGATGGTGGACTAGGTGATATTTTTAGCCAATTCTTCGGTGGTGCTTCTGGCGGCGCTGGGAATGGTCGTTCGCGTGGGCGTGATGTTGAAACTAGCGTAACACTAAGTTTTGAGGACGCGGTATTTGGTGTAGAAAAGAAAATTAGTTTAATGCTGGATGTTGAATGTGAACATTGTCATGGCGATGGCGCCGAGCCTGGATTTGGAATGAAAACGTGCCCAACTTGTAAGGGCGCGGGTCAGCAAACTCGAACGATGAATTCGCTATTTGGACAAATTCAGCAGGCGGTTGTTTGTGAAACTTGTCATGGTAAGGGGAAAGTTCCTGAAAAAGAATGTTCAGTTTGTAGAGGAAAAGGCACGACTCGGCAGAATCAGGATATCACTATTAAAATTCCGGCAGGGATTGATGATGGCTCGACAATTCGTCTGCGCGATCGTGGCGAAGCGGTTGCTGGTGGTAGCAGAGGCGATTTGTATGTCCACATTCGTGTTAAGGCGCATAAAAAATTCACTCGCGAAGGCAATATTATTCTTAGCGAAGAGCATATTTCTATGGTTGATGCGGCGCTGGGAACGGAGATTGACGTGGAGACTGTGGATGGTGTAATAACGATGAAAATCCCAGCAGGCACTCAGAGTGGCACTGACTTCAAGTTGTCTGGTCATGGCGTGCCGCACTTGCATAGCGAATCTCGTGGTCCGCATATTGTGGGTGTTATTGTTGATACGCCGACCAAATTGACCAAAAAGCAGAAGGAACTTTTGGAGCAATTTAAGGGCGCGAAAAAACGAGGGCTATTCTCTTAATACATTTGTCGAGAAAAAATCCTGTGTTATACTGAAGCTAACATAAGAGGGATTGAAGGCATGGGATTAATTTTTCTGATAATAGTTATTATTGTAGTGATTAAGCTAATAAAATTATTACAGAGAGGTAATAGTCAGCCGTCTAATTATTCCGAAGATTATCGGCAGGGATATTGGGATGGCGTGCGTGATGCACAAAATGGATGCGCCAAAATTGAGAATGACAACGGTCAAGTGAGGCTTATCACCGAGAATCAAAGCGCCGCTTCACGGCTTGCGAATACTCCGTTAAATATCAGTAATAATGAGAATCTCGATAGTATAATTCCTACTAGTATTTCCACGGCTGAAGAGAGAGTAAATACGGTTGCTGTGCCTGTTGAGAATAATATTGAACGGACATCACATATTGATGACAAGGAAAAGTTGTTTGCGGCGTTTATGCTGACTTTACCAATTGAACAAGCACCACATATTGATGACAAAGAAAAGGAGAGGGGCCGTAAGACTACAATTAATATAGCACTATATACGGCATCGCTACTTCTGACTGCGGGAATATTGCTTCTAGCTCAGGCAATTAATCTATCTATCCAACTTAGGTTTGGATTGGTGTGGCTGTTTATTTTTATTTATTATATTATTGGTCAGATATTGTATGCTCGCTTGCCAATATTGAAATCTGCGTCGACAGCACTTATTGGTACGGCTTTGGTAGCTGTGCCAATTGGTGGCTGGACTATGAATTTACTTTTAGGTATTGACCCCACATGGTGCTGGCTTATTACCTCTGTACTTGGTACTGTCTTGTGTGTTGATGCTACAGTGAGATTGAATAGTCGACCTCTTGCTTATGTATCGCTACTATCGATGTTTACGATGACGACTAGTTTGCCGGCTGTCGTGCATGCGCAGCTGGTCTGGTATTACGTTGTAATGCTGCTATTTGGATGTTTGATGACTGTGGCTGCATATTTTTCTAGTCGCTTTCCTCGTCAGTTTGTCGAACCGTTAAACGTTGTAAATCCGTTTATCGTGCCGATGACGATGTTTATCGCGCTTAGCTCGTCGGCATATATGGGTGCATTAGATATTAGTGTACTGTTATTTGCTAGCGTTGCATATTACTTTACGGTTGCTCTTGTCGAGAAGTCTAAAAAGATGCGTACTTATGAATTGACAACAGCTCGCTTATTGCTAATGGTGATGGCTGCTAGTTTCGCAATGTATTTATCTGACGATAATCAGTTGGTTGTAAGTGTGATTCTAGGGTTAGTGGCACTTGGAAATATAATCTGGTCCGCTGTATCAATGTACGTTCAGAAACAGTATGATAGACATCATGAAATAGTATTGTGGGTTAGTTTTGTTGTGTCATTAAGTGCTTTGTTTGGCGTGATCGGCTCTGGAGATTCGCTACGAATGATGGTTGCCTTTACCTTTATTGGTGTTATTTCAGCGATTAGTCTTGCAATCCTTTTTTTGTTACGTCGTGTCCGCTTCGGTGTTATGGTTGTGATATCTGGGATTCTATTGGTGCCGATTGGTATAACACTACTCAATATTGATATAGCTATAGCACCACGCGTACAGTATCTAATTTTTCTATCCATGACGCCACTGCCAGTTATTTGCCGATTGCTAATTTTGAAGCGTCCGAATATTAGTAAAAGTCAGGCTGCTTTAGTATATGGCGCTGCGTCAACTTGGCTATTAATGGCAATGTTTACTTCAGCGATGATAGCCACTTATGCGACAGAGGAAGCCCTGATGTTCCTATCGGGCGCAATAGCTATCGGCGCTGGCATTATGAGTGTGGCTGTATGGCGCGAAAAAGTTTATGAGTTTGTAGTTGGAGTCCATACCTCTTTAATGTTGTCGGTATTTTTGCTAGCTTTAGGTTTTTCGGTGTCTAGTGAAAACGTCTCTATTTTAATGGCGTGGATAAATGTGTCGTCGCTATTAATAGTAGAATGGCTTTATCGTCGTCATGGCAACACGGCCATCAAAAGTCGTGAGCTGCTTCTATATTCTATTATTGGTGTGGCTGTGCTTATTATATTGTCGTCAATTCATCCGATAGTTTGGTTGCCGCTAGTGGCGTTACTATACTATGCATTTTACCGATGTCGTAGAGAGGTTTATTTGGGCGGGGCATATCTTACGACAATCATCTTTGTTTTATTATCCCTGCATTGGTTGAATATACCGTTTAATGATAATCTCACAATTGCTGCATGGGTGAGTCTCGTTGGTTTTGGGTCTTTGTACTGGCTGTTGCGAATGAATATGCAATCGTCAATTATTGGTGATATGACGCTGTGCGCTGCTACAGTTTCAGCGATAGCGCTTCCAATGATTAATCTACTGGCAACATATGATTTGTCGTTCAAGGTATTGGGATGGCTAGCGGCCGTAGTAGCTCTTTATATGGCGGTACTTGCTAAACGAGATTGGCGAATAATGACAATAGCTGCGCACCCGAGTCTAGTGTTGTTACTTTGCCTTATAGCTCAATGGTTTACTATTCCACTCGAATTTATGTCAGTCGTTGCCCTGGTCATTTTTGCGGTGTTTTACGGCTTGGCTATTGCTGCGCGAATCAGAAAGATGTCGAGTCGTTGGTACTACTCTTCATTCTATAGCGCCATCGGCTGGTCGGTAGTCTTATTGTCTATTACTACATCAGTTAGCGCTACTGTGGCGTCAGTGATTCTGGCGGCGCTAGTGTGGATAATTAATGGTATCGCCTTGATGTTTGAAGGTGTTCCTAAAAAGAATATTTTATATTTTGATTCAGGTGTGATCCTGATTTTGTGCGGCGTTTTATTTACTATTAAAAATCTAGCCTTACCCGTTCACTCTATCACAATACCATATTTGTGGTCAGCGGCAATTCTTTCGGGAGCAGTAATGTCGTGGCGTTGGTTGGGGTATATTCATAAGTCTACTACGGTACACCTAGTGCTGGCTCTTTCTGTGCTTAGTCTGCCGACTCTTATCTTGGCGTTTGCAGGAGACAGCGTCATGGAAATATTATTCCTAATAGAGCATTCATTGATGGTTGTCGTGGGGTTGGCGCTTAACAAACGACTGATTACGACCTGGGGTGCTGTATGTGTGACATTAGCTTTGATATATCTATTGTCGGGATACACTTATGTATTAGCTATTTTGGCTGGTATATCTATCATTGTAGCGGTGACAATTGTGGTAGCGAGAGCTCAAAGAAGCAAAAGGCAAGATATTGCAAAAAGATAGTTTTTATGCCATAATATTGACGTATGAAAGAAAAAGCCATTATTGGGTCAACCGAGTTTGTGAATTTCGGCGAGCGAGCGCAAAAAGTCCCAGCTAAAATTGATACGGGCGCTGATTCTAGTGCGGTTTGGGCGAGTAATATTCGTATAGATAAGGACGGCGTGTTAAAGTTCTCTCTTTTCGGTGAGGGTTCACCCTATTATAATGGTAAGGTATTTAAGAGAACTGATTATTCGGTAGCCAGAGTGCGCTCCGCAATGGGGCAAGAGCAGATTCGTTATCGAACACACTTTTGGGTAAAAATTAGTGGGCGAAAAATTAAAATGCTGATGAATCTATCTGATCGGTCGAAGAATGAATTTCCGGTGTTAATTGGAAGACGGTCGATTTCTGGAAAATTCCTAGTGGATGTATCAAGAAAAAATGTTCGCAGGAAAAAACCGTCCGTAACTGCTAGTCTTAATGAAGAAGTAAAATTGAATCCATACGAATTTTATAAAAAATATCATCAGAAAGGTGAAGAAAAGTAATGCGAATTGCAATCTTATCTAACGGCAACATTAATTATTCGACGCTTCGCCTGAAAGAGGAAGCTGAAAAGCGTGGTCATCAAGTTAAGGTTATTAAGTATAAAAACTGCTACGTTTCAATTGACGAAAAGCATCCGACGGTTATTTATAAAGGTAAGGAAATTGGTGAATTTGACGTGGTGATTCCGCGAATCGCGAGCCATATGACAAAGTACGGAACAGCGGTTTTGCGTCAATTGGAGATGATGTATCCGAAGGCGTTTTTCATGAATCGCTCGATTGCAATTACTAGGGCGCGAGACAAATTGCGTTCAACGCAGTTGTTGGTAAAAGCGGGAGTATCGATTCCGAAGACGGTATTTTCCCGAAACGCGACTGACATTGATTCGCTCATTGAAGAGATTGGTGGTATGCCGGCGATTATTAAGTTAGCGCGCGGCACGCACGGAAATGGCGTGGTTCTGGCGGAAACTAAGAAGGCTGCCAAGTCGGTTCTGCAGGCGTTCTATTTGACCAACTCGGACGGTACAAACGTGCTGCTTCAGGAATTTATTAGAGAGTCGGCTGGTGTCGATATTCGTGCGTTTGTGGTTGGCAGTCAAGTGGTAGCTAGTATGAAGCGTCAGAGTTTGGACGATGATTTCCGTAGCAATTTACACAAGGGCGGCGAAGGAACCAGTATAAAATTGACAGATTCTGAACGTAAAATGTGTGTGAAAGCCGCTAAGGCAATGGGATTGACGGTTGCTGGAGTCGACTTTATGAGATCAAGCCGTGGAGCTTTGGTGCTGGAAGTTAACGCTAGTCCAGGATTTGGAATTGAGAAAATTACTCGCCGAAATGTGGCTGGAAAGATAATCGAATACATCGATCGAAACGCCAAGCGTGGCAATAAAAAAGATAAAATCGGCGCTTAAGCATAAACTTGTTATAATAGGTTTATGGACGAGCCTCGTCACTCGACAGTAACTCAGACTGTCATCAAATGGATATTTATCTGCGGAATGCTGATGGTTATTGGTGGGGCAATTTTTTATGCTTTCCGAACGGTTTCGCCAAAAACGGAAATGATTTACCTTAATAAGACGATGCTTCAGGCGGAAATTGCTAATGACGAAGAATCGCAGCAGAAAGGTCTGTCCGGAAGGTTGGGGATTGATGAGAATTATGCCATGCTATTTGTCTTTGACCATAACGATCGTCATAAGATGTGGATGAAAGATATGAAGTTTTCGGTTGATATGATTTGGATCAATGATAAAAAGCGCGTTGTCTATGTAAAACATAACGTCAAGCCAGACGCTGAGCCGCATGAAAAATATGCGCCACCGGTTCCTGCAAAGTATGTGTTGGAGGTGAAGGCGGGAGTTGCTAAGCAGGCGAGCGCTACAGCTGGGTCACAGGTAAAATTTGATTTGGAGGAGGATAAATGAGCGTAATAATTCTATTTGGAGTAATTTTAGTAACGGTTTTTGCGGTTGCATTTGTTTCATCTCGAAGATTCGGTCCATTGGCGTTGGCGTTGGCGACGGGATTTTTACTATCAGAATGGTGGGGTAGCTGGCTGACGGGGGTGCTGGACAGCTTGAAGTTGGAAACTGGTTTATTGCCAAATGGTGTAATTTCGGGATTAGTCTTAACGTTGGTTCCGCTAATTATGCTTCTTCTAAGCGGACCCAGATATCAGAAAAAACATGAGAGAATTGTCTCGGCAGTGGGAATCGCGTTTTTGACAGCAGCGCTATTGGTGGTCCCTCTGGGAAAATATATCTCACTAGACGGACAGGCGCTGGAGCTGTATAAGATTTTCGCGAATAATTGGCGATATGTGGCTACGTTTGGTCTGGTGTGCGGTTTAATTGACATTTTTTCACTACATACTGGCGGACATAAACTCGCTAAGCATTGACCTTTGTGTTGGTTTGTGCTAGGATGAAGAAAGCGGATATTCCGAATGGGTCCATAGCTCAGCTGGTTAGAGCACCTGCCTTTTAAGCAGGGTGTCCCGGGTTCAAGCCCCGGTGGACCCTCCAAATTTGAAATCGACTCCCTTGGCGGAGTCTTTTTTATGGCTTCAGATCCAGATATACTTTAAGTATGAATAGTTGGCTATTTGAGAAGTTGCATATTTCTTGGATGATGGCGGTGTGGTGCCTCGGTCTGACAATTGGCGTAATTTCCATCCATCACATACCGCGGTCGTTTGCGGCGAATCCATTATTTTTATTGGTCGGGCTGGCTATTTTTGTAATCGTGGCAATTTGGCGCTGGCAATTTTTTGTGATTTTAGCAATTATTTCTGGAGTTTTGATTGGTCTTTGGCGCGGTGAAATCGGCAGAAAAGGCGTGGAGGTTTATGATTCATTAATCGGAAAAGTCGCAATTATCCAAGGTCAAGTTTCGGAGGATCCTGATCTCGATAAAAATAGCCAAACGGTTCTTAGATTGGGTAATTTGCAGATGAATAATGAAAAATTGCCGGGACAAATTTGGGTGACGACGCCAGATAAAAACTCAATTAAGCGCAGTGATATTGTGAGAGTTAAGGGTAAAATGACGGCGGGATTTGGGGCTTTTTCAGCAAGCGTATATCGGGCGAAGATTATTAGTGCCGAAAGACCAGTTCCGGGTGATGTGGCGGTGGGGGTTCGTGATTGGTTTGCGGGGCGGGTCCGTGAGCATGTTCCGGAATCAGAGTCCGCGTTGGGGCTGGGATTTTTATTGGGCTTAAGGCGTGCTATGCCGACTGAATTAAGTGACAATTTGAAAATTGCTGGACTAACGCATATCGTGGTGGCGAGCGGCTATAATTTAACAATTTTAGTTCGTTTAGCGCGACGATTATTCGCCAAGCGATCAAAATATTTAGCGATGCTCAGCGCGGCTGTTATGATAATTGGTTTTATGGCGGTGACTGGATTAAGTCCCAGTATGTCGAGAGCTGGTTTGGTGGCGGGACTGAGTTTGGCGGCGTGGTATTATGGTCGGACAATTCATCCGCTGGTTCTGCTTCCCGTGTCGGCAGCAATCACGCTATTGATAAATCCACAATTTGGTTGGGGCGATTTGGGCTGGCAATTAAGTTTTGCTTCATTTGCGGGTGTAATTATGTTGGCGCCGCTTCTACATTCTTATTTTTTCGGCAATAAAGAGCCGGGCGCGTTTCGACAAATTTTAATTGAAACTTTGTCGGCGCAAATTATGACATTGCCGCTACTTATGATGAGTTTCGGTGTTATTAGTAATGTGGCGCTAATTGCGAATATGTTGATTTTGCCGTTTGTGCCGCTAGCGATGCTGCTGACGTTTATGTCGGGCGTGATGGTTTTTGTGCCGATTATTGGCGCGTTGATTACGATTCCAACGACGTGGCTACTTGGCTATATGATTCGAGTTACCAATTGGACGGCTGGATTTGAGTGGGCTCAAATGGAAGTTAGCATCAATTTGTGGCAGTGTGCGGCTTTATATGTGGCGCTAATTTTGGCAATGATTTGGATGAAAAAGCAAACTAAATTGGACCTCGCCAAGATAAATATTGTGGAGTAGTGTATAATAGTAACAGATTGAAATAGCAAATAACTTTAGGAGAAATTATGTCAGGACACAGTAAATGGGCTACAACTCACCGACAAAAAGCGATTGTTGACGCTAAGCGCGGCGCGATTTTTACGAAATTGGGTAATCAAATTGCTATTGCGGCACGTGGCGGCACAGACCCAGCGCTGAACTCAAGTTTGGCGATGGCGATTGAAAAAGCTAAGGCTGCAAATATGCCTAGTGCAAACATCCAGCGAGCAATTGACCGAGTGGCGGATAAGAGTGCGGCGGCTTTGGAGGAAATTGCTTACGAAGGTTATGGTCCTGGCGGCGTGGGTGTTATTATTGAAACGGCGACAGATAATCGCAATCGAACATTGCCAGAGGTAAAAACTGCGTTGGTTAAAAATGGCGGACGAATTGCCGATGCTGGTAGTGTGATGTTCCAATTTACGCGCAAAGGCGTCATCACTATTGAAGGCAGCGGGGAAGATTTGTTGCTAGCGGTTTTGGACGCTGGCGCCGAAGATGCTGTCGAGGAAGACGGCGAAATTATCGTGTATACGGAGTTGAAAGATTTGGCGAGTGTGCGAAATAAATTGGTTGAGCAAGGCTTGAAGGTTAAAGATGCGGAACTGCGATATATTGCCAATACGCCGATAGAAATTGCCGACATGGAAACTGCGCAGAAATTGATGAAGATGATTGATGCGTTGGACGATTTGGATGACGTTGTAAATGTTCATACGAACGCGGATATCACAGCGGAATAAAATCATTGCTTTAAGAAATCGCTCCTTTCCTGGGGCGATTTTTAATTTGACAAAAAGTACGCTAAACTAAATATGATTAACCATAAGCAAGGAGCGAGCATGAAGTATTTGCGAAACACACTACTTATGATACTAGCCGTGGCACTAATAATGCCGTCGCCGTTGGTTTTTGCGGAAGGCGTTTCAGGTACTACTCAAGAGTCGAAAGTTGATGACGTTCAGACTGTTGATAATAGTCTTAAATCGGCTGAGGAAGTGAAAAATCCAGTTGTCGATAAGGAACAGATCGATAGCAATTCACCTTCTCAATCAAGTGAAAATCCCGAGGCTCCAACGGAGAATTCATCTATAGATAGTCCGAGCGAAAATCCTGCCACCGATGAGTCTTTAAAATCCGAGTCAAACCCCGAATCTGAGCCACCAAAAATAGATAATTCAGATGAAAAAACAGAAGAAAATGCTCCGATATTAATTTCAAAGATTAGTCAGGATAAAAAATACATTGAGATTTATAATCCGACGAATCAGAATGTTGACTTGGCTGGTTGGAAAATAGAGTATTACGCTGGATCTGGCGCTAAAACCGTTGGAAAAATTTTCAAAGATGAAGTAATCTTGGCGAACGGATTTTTGGTTTTGTCGAACGATAAGATGTCGGCAGATGCCATAAAGTTTGATAATAATTTAGGTTTGGCTCAGAATGACGGGTCGGTCGTATTGTTGCGTTCGGACGGGTCGGTCGCAGATACTGTCGGCTGGGGAAATAATTCAAAGTCTGCGGGCTCGCCGATTAAGGGCGGTGTGAAAATTGTTTGGCGATGTTTTATTGATGAAAATATTATTGATTCGAAATTTTTGTCAGATAAAAATCTTAACAATCAGGAAGTTGAGCCGTATTCACGTCCCAGCTGCAAAAAGCCAGAGTCTAACCCTGGCTCCAATCCCCCAAGAGAACTCAATAAATGTGAAGGTTTGAAGTTAAGTGAAATCGCGTCGAATGTGGATGAACAATTCATTGAAATTATCAATTCTGGCGAAAAAACCGTCATTACGACGGGCTGTAAATTGACGGTTGGTGATTCTGGCGTTCGTGAAAATATTGGCAACATCGAATTAAAGCCGGGTGAATTTTTAACGATCAAAATAAAAAATACGAAGCTGAAATTACCAAAAACAAAAGGAAAAGTTTATTTACAAGACGAGGCTGGCTCGAAAATTGATTCCGCTGAATATGAGAAGTTAGCGAAAAGCTCTTCGTGGAGTTTGATTGATGATGAGTGGACGCAAACGTTTATGATAACTGAAAATTCTGAGAATATCTTTAAGGAATATTTGGATTGTCAGAATGGTTACGAGCGAAATGCGCTGGGCAAATGTGTGAAAATTGCCACCCCGCCCGTTGAAAGTCCTTGTCCTGTTGGTCAATATCGTCATCCGGAAACTCGCCGTTGTCGAAAAATTGAAGTGGAAAAAACTATTACGCCCTGTAAAGATGGTTATTATCGTAGTGAAGAAACTGGCAGATGCCGATCTATCGCATCGGCGGCGGCAAAAACTTTAAAGCCTTGCCCAGAAGGTCAATTCCGCAATTCAGCTACGGGTCGATGTAAGAAGATTGCTTCTACCGATGACATAGCAAAAGAGTGTCCAGAAGGATTTGAGCGTAATCCGCAAACTAAGCGATGTCGAAAGATAAAATCTGCAAATATGCCAACTGTTGGTTCGGCGGCTGCTGAAGTTAAGCAGGTCGCTGGTGCTACTTGGGGTTGGTGGGTGTTTGGCGGCGTGAGTTTACTGGCTGTCGGTTATGGTGTATGGCAGTGGCGATGGGAAATTTCGCAATTTGTACGAAAAATCCGTGAACGCGTTAGGTCTGCAAGCGGTAAATAATTGCTATAATAAAGATATGAGAATTATCGGGATTGATCCGGGAACGGGAATTTTGGGGTTTGGTGTGATTGATTTTTCTCGTGGCAAGTTCAAAATGGTCACGGCGGGAGTTGTGACGACGCCGGCACATACGCCAATTGACGAAAGGCTTGAAGATATTTTTGATAGCCTGACAGAGATTATTGCCGAAACAAATCCTGATGTTATGTCGATTGAAAAGCTATTTTTTGCGCGCAATGTTACGACGGCGATTTCTGTGGCGGAGGCGCGCGGTGTGGCGATGTTGACTGGGCGAAAAGCTGGAATGCCGATTGCTGAATATACGCCACTGCAAATAAAACAAACTTTGACCGGATATGGCAAGGCTGATAAAAAGCAAGTTCAGGAAATGGTGCGCCTTAATTTGGGCTTGAAAGATGTTCCGAAGCCGGATGACTGCGCGGACGCTTTGGCTGCAGCAATTACACACGCGGCGATGAATCGGGTATAATTGAAATATGATTGCACATGTTTTTGGAAAAGTTGCTGAGAAGTTTAACGGCTCGTTAGTCATTGATGTTCATGGTGTTGGATATGAAGTTAGCGTGGCGACTAATGATTTTGACGCGGTGATATTAGATCAGGAGGTAAAATTTTACACTTATCATCACGTGCGCGAACAGTCGGAGGAGTTGTTCGGGTTTTCTAGCTTGGCGGCGAAAAAGTTATTTGAAATGTTAATCACGGTTCAGGGGGTTGGTCCAAAGGCTGCGCTGTCTATTCTGAGCTTGGGTGATGCTGAGCAAGTGCGCAACGCTATTGCTAATGCTGACAGTGGTTTTGTGCAAAAGGCTACTGGCGTCGGCAAAAAAACCGCCGAGCGAGTGGTGGTCGATTTGAGTGATAAAGTTGGTTTACCGACTCATTACGGCCGAGCGGAAGCTCCGCTACAGACTGAATTAAACACTTCCGATGAAGCTTTGGAGGCGTTGATGGCTTTGGGTTATACATTAGCGGATGCCACTAAGGCGCTTGAAAACGTCGATATAAATTTGCCAACTTCTCAGCGGGTGACTGAAGCTTTGAAGAAGTGAGGTTTTAGTAATTGATATCTATTACGACTCGTTTTCTTCTTTAACTGTCTGCTTTGCTTCTCTAATGAGACTTTCTATGTCGCCGGCTGTTAGTCTGTTCCAATCATGAAAGCTCTGAACACTACGGCGCAATAGCTGACCTTGTTCGCCAGTAATTCCATATAAGCCAGGCAGATCATCAAATTGGTGATTGCACGAGTTTTGTGCAAATGTCTCGGCCTGCTCTTTGTCAGAAGCGCCTTCTTTCGATGCGATTCTATCGCGCCATAAAAATGGGTATCCTACTAGCAAGTTAATTACGTGTTTTGCAATTTCTGTTGATTTGGGGTCGTATTCTTTTGTTTGCTCTAAATTGCTATATCCTCGCTCAGTCAAGGTGTTGCTAATATTTTCTATATCAATTGCGACCCTGGTCGACTCAATTCCTTCAGATTCGTCGCAAGGCGCTAAGCCTAGCTCAGCCAAAATATACGGCACTGCCTCTGACATTATCCTAATTCCTTCTGGGACTTGGTCATATACTTCTCTTATGTCTTTTTTTCGGTTTTTGGCATCAAATTCCGGCATTGTAAACTCCTAGTTCAATTGTAGATACTAATATTATACCATAAATGCTATAATTAGTGTATGGCAATTGAAAGAATAGTTGATACAAGTTCGCATGATGACGATTCTGAAGAGCAGCGAATTGAGGTGAGTCTGCGTCCGCAGAGTTTTGCTGAGT
>UNSQ01000013.1 GCA_900556885.1 Candidatus Saccharimonadota bacterium | reverse complement strand
GATTCTGAAGAGCAGCGAATTGAGGTGAGTCTGCGTCCGCAGAGTTTTGCTGAGTATGTTGGCCAGGAAAGATTGAAGCGTAATTTGCGCTTGGCGATTGATGCGGCTAAAAAGCGCGGCGAGCCGTTGGATCACGTATTATTATATGGTCCGCCGGGGCTTGGTAAAACAACTATGGCGACGGTGATTGCTAATGAAATGGGCACGAATCTGCGGATTACTAGCGGTCCGGCTATTGAAAAAGCGGGTGATTTGGCGTCAATTCTGACTAATTTATCGGATGGCGATATTCTGTTTATCGATGAGATTCATCGGTTGGGGCGATCAGTGGAGGAAATTTTGTACTCCGCAATGGAAGATTTTAAGCTGGATATTGTGATTGGAAAAGGTCCGGCAGCACGTTCAATTCGATTGGATTTGCCGCGATTTACGGTGATTGGTGCGACGACACGAACGGGGAGTTTGGCGGCACCTTTGCGTGATAGGTTCGGGCATATTTATCGTTTGGAATTTTACACGCCAGAGGATATTGCGAAAATTGTGACGCGTAGTGCGAAGATTTTGGAATCGTCAATTCGAAGTGAAGCGGCGGATTTATTGTCGACGCGAGCGCGCTTGACGCCACGTATTGCCAATAGGCTTCTTAAACGAGTTCGCGACTACGCTGATGTTAATGGCGATGGAATAATTGATGTAAAAACTACAACCAACGCTTTGGAAATGCTGGAAGTGGACGAGTTGGGCTTGGATCCGGCTGATCGTAATTTATTGCAATCGATTCTGGAAAATTATGGTGACAATCCTGTTGGTCTAACAACAATTGCGGCGTTGACTGGTGACGAAGCGACGACAATTGAGGATTTTTATGAACCATATTTGCTGCAAATTGGATTTATTGAGCGTACACCGCGTGGTCGTCGAGTGACAATTAAAGCGAAGCGGCATTTGGGAAAATAGTTATCGTATTCTTCGGCTTTTTGTGCTTTAATAAAACCAGACAAACTTAACTAGGAGCCGCCATGGGCAAAAAACAAGCAACGACATCACCAGTTAAGAACTCTAAAGCTAGGCGCTGGCTACGACGATTTATAATTTTGATAGGAATTTTGGCTGGTTTGTGGCTGGTCAATTTTTTAACTTGGCTGCCAGCGTATGTAGAAGTGCGGAATATGGCACGAGATCCAATGGCTGAAAAGGGCGTTTTGGGCTTAAAGCTGAAATCGTCACGCGAAAGACATCGCATACCTACAGAGCGCGGATTTTTAAAAAAGAGCACATCTCTATCAGTTGATAGATATTATGAGATGCCCCAGAATGAGTCGGTGAGTGATTTGTTAAATAGGCTACGACGATACGCTGAAGATTCTGGCTGGAAGCTAGACAAAGAGAGGTCTGGGGAGGAATATTTTGTAGGATATAAAGATATAGAGGGTAGGGAATACTCTCTCTGGGTTAGCGTTATACTAAACGATAAGTATAACAATGGTGTTCATATAAGTGTTGAGGGCTTGGGTGATTAATATGAAAATTAGAGTTATTATATTATCTTTCTTTGTAGCTATTATTTCTGGCCTTTTTATACAACAGTCGGCACAAGGCGAGGTTGTTCCTTATAATTACGCAGGAAAGAAACTTACGATTACATTACTAGGCGATTCTTATTCGGCCGGAAATGGCGCTGATGGGTATGAATATGGTCCTGCTGTCTGTCATCGCAACAGTAATAACTGGGCGGAAATGTATAAAAGATGGCTAAGCAATAACGGACTGTCAGTAACGCTTATAAATCACGCTTGTTCTGGAGCTAAAATTAATGCCTTCTTGAAGGATAAGAATGCGGGTAGTGTTGTAAAAACGATTAGTGATGATCCGGGCAAGCTAGCGACGAATGAACAGATTATTAAATATGCAGAAGACAGGGATATTTGCAATATTAAACCGAATAACGACTTAAAAGTTGCTTATAGGATCATAAGTAGTACGATTGGCTCTAAGCGCGGAAAAAAACAGAAAAGAGTCAATATAAGATGTAATTATACGATTCGACGACAACTTGATAATGTGGATCGCAGCACGGATATGGTAATGATGACGATTGGTGGAAATGATTTGGATTTTGACGGCATTGTTAAGTCTTGTTTTGCCGCTGTAATAAGATCTGCTTCAGATTGCAAAACAAAGATAAATGACGCAAGAAATAATATGGGAGATTTAGAGCTAAATCTTAGAGGTATTTTATCATCGCTTAATTCTCGTTTACGTCCAGACGCGAAAATAGTCCTTTTAGGATACCCGCTACTAGCACTTGATAATGGCGAGAAGCTATCCGATTTTTCGGTTGCTAGCGAAGTGCGTAAGTTAGGGCTGGAAGGTAATTTACGCCAGAAAAAGGTGGTTGAAGAATATAATAAAAGCCTCGGTAAAGAGAAAGTGATTTTTATTGATAGTTTGCCAAAGCGGTTTTCTGGACATGAGCCAGACGCCTCAATATTTAAGAGGAATCACGATCGTTGGATTCATGAATTCCTTGAGCCAAATGCATTCAATATGAGCTCGTGGTATCATCCAAACTTCTTTGGGCATAGCAATTATATGTCAGCACTTCGCGAAAAAGTACCACTGCCTAATTTGGTGAAACCAATAACGAAAACGAATGGCGATATTGATATTGTATTTGTTATTGACACGACCGGTTCGATGGGTAGTTCAATTAATGCTGTTAGAAATAACATTCGAAATATAGTTGAGTCGATCAGTTCGAAAACGAAGAGTGCTAGATTTGCACTGGTTACTTATCAAGATCATCCGTGTTGTGGCGGAAGCTCGGGAGACTATCCGTCCAAAATTGAGACAGATTTTACGAGTAGTGCCGAGGTGTTTAATAAGGCTGTCAATTCTATTCAACTCGGTAATGGCGGCGATGATGAAGAATCTGTTTATTCTGGCATTAAGGCGGGGCTGAATCTACAGTGGCGAGCGGGAGTAAAAAAGATTATGATTGTGATTGGTGACGCTCCAGCTAAGAATCCAGAACCAGTTACTGAGCTAACCGAACAATCTATCGTTGATGCTGCTTATGCTGTTGATCCAGCTCAAATATATATTATTGATACTTCTGGACATGATGCGATGGCACCTGTGATGTCTTTGGCTGAAAGAACGGGCGGCGCATATTTACAAGCTGACGATAATGATAAGCTCGTTGATCAAGTTAATGCGTCGGTTGAAAATGTGACGAATAAACCGAATGCTTGGATAAATCGTCAATATGTGGCGAAAATTGGTGACACATTAGAATTGGATGGCGCTGGTTCTTATTCGGCAAATGGTAAGATCGTAAAATATGAATGGGATGTCGATCAAGACGGCGTGTATGACGTGACGACGGATAAGCCCTTTGTTAATTATACGTTTACTAAGGAATTTTCTGGGCTGTTAACGCTTAGGGTGACTGATAGTTCTGGATTAATGAACGTAGCGACGACGACTTTGACGGTTAGTGATGACGGCGATGAACATGAACGGGAATTTGATAATTGTCCAGATGTGGCTAATCCAGATCAAGCTGATTATGACAAGGATGGAATTGGTGACGCTTGTGATTCTGATCCAGGATATTTGGAGGAATATGGCTATTATCAGATGTTAGAGTATGAAAAGAATCAAGCAAAGAAAGATGATAGTAAAAAAGAAAATACAAATCGTAAACCTGTTGACGTGTCTTCGAGTAATAAAGTAAACGACGGTGATAACAAGGAAATAGCTACCATAGATTCTGGCGGTAAAGACGTAAAACTTCAGGAAAATAGTAGCGTTAATGAGATGGAGTCGGGGGAAACTCAGAAGAAATCCGAGGATAATAATGAAGACAACAGGGGCGGATCGTCGTGGCTTGGTGCTGCTGCAGCTGTTGGAATGGTTGCAATCAGTGCAGCAATAATAGCTATAAAAGTTTATCGCCAAAAAACAAGATTATCTTAAGTTCTGTCGTGTTATAATATAGGCATGAATCCACAAACATCCTCGTCAGAAGATTTAACGCAGCCTGTTGCGTACGATGCTGATGGTCGACCACTATACCATCATCCGTCACAGACTGGTCGTCCAGCTCCGGTTGTGGCGCAGACGAATTCTTATGTGACGGCAAGACCAGAAATTATTGATGGGGAGAATTTTGATCCGCGATTGCGTAGTCAATATGCCAATGAGCCGCAAGTCGTACATGTTGCGCGAGATATTGACCCGAAGCCGTTTACTATTAGCGATGACCTGAAGCAAAAGCATGAAAAATCAGTCCAGCAATACCCGAATCTCAATTTGAGTGAAGGTGAATATATTATTTTGGATATTAAACGCCATCCAATTGGCATGCTAATCCCGACGGGAATCTCGGTTTTTTTGGTGGTGATGATCATGGTGTTTGTGATGTTTTATCCATCAATTGCTCGTGACGCAATTATCTCGCCGATGCCTTCGCTGACCGATGTGTTTGGCGTGGCAATGTTGCTTATTGGGATAGTGGCGCTTGGTGGTGCGGTGTCTTTGTGGATATATTTGCAAAATCATTTTTACATGACCAACGAAAGTGTAATTCAGGAAATCCAGGGTAGCTTATTTTATAGGCACGAGCAAACGGTGAGCTTAGGTAGTATTGAAGATGCAAGCTTCCTCCAATCAGGCATTATTCAGACTCTTTTCAATTATGGCACGATTCGCCTCAGCACCGAGGGCGAAGAAACGACATATATATTCCATTTTGTGGCAAATCCACGCAAGCAAATTGCGATAATCAATAACGCCATTGAAGACTTCAAGAATGGCCGCCCTGTTTGTGATGATTAGCTAATTATTTATGGCGACTTTCTTTTACGTAGTCGTCTTCATCGACAAGCGTCGCAACGAGTTTGTATGACTTACATTTTCCGTCATTACAATTTGAAGACTCGTAGCGATAGCTGCTGTCTTTCTCGCCAATTTTCTTACCTTGCGGATCTTTTAATAATGCGGGATCCATAGTCGGAAGCGTACCTTCTTCTAACTTCTCTGGGTAATAGCCATTTTTAACGTAAAAACCTTCTTCCAGGCTATAATGCATGGCGTTAATCGCGGTGCGTTTTTTGGCGTTGTTTGATTCGTTGGTTAATTTTGTATATTGTGAGAAACCTAAGATTGCGATAATAATCAAGAAAGTCGCTACAACCAAAAGTTCAATAATAGTGAAACCGTTTCGCTTATTCATGAATGTAATTATAGCAAATCTTGCGACAAATCGGTATAATAAAGGAAGTAACTAAGGAGGGAATGCTATGGCAAAATCAGACAGTAAAACAGTAAATCCAGAAAAGTCAAGTCAGGCATCGGATAAAAAAGTTGATGAAGGTAAGCTTAAGGCGCTTGGTCTAGCGATGGACCAAATCACCAAGCAATTTGGCGACGGATCAATTATGAAATTGGGCGAGGCTCACAAAGTCGATGTTGAAGTAATTCCTTCTGGTGCTTTGAGCTTGGATTTGGCGCTTGGTGGCGGATATCCAAAGGGTCGTATCATAGAAATTTATGGTCCAGAAAGCTCGGGTAAGACAACATTGACACTTCACGCTATTGCAGAGATTCAGAAGCAGGGCGGAACGGCGGCGTTTATTGATGCCGAGCATGCTCTTGATCCAGCATACGCCAAGCGTCTGGGTGTGGATACGGAAAATTTGTTGGTTTCTCAGCCAGATAACGGCGAGCAAGCATTGGAAATTACGGAGACGTTGGTTCGTTCTAATGCGGTGGATTTGGTGATAGTCGACTCGGTGGCTGCCTTGACGCCACAGGCTGAAATTGATGGCGATATGGGTGATTCTCATATGGGTCTTCAGGCTCGATTAATGAGCCAGGCGCTACGTAAATTGACGGGAATTATCAATAAATCAAAAGCCACGGTGATCTTTATCAATCAGATTCGTATGAAAATTGGCGTGATGTTTGGCAATCCTGAAACGACAACTGGTGGCAATGCGTTGAAGTTTTACGCGTCGCAGCGAATTGATATTCGTCGAATTGGTCAGATTAAAGTTGGCGATGATATTATTGGTAACCGCACGAAAATTAAGGTCGTGAAAAATAAGATTGCGCCGCCGTTCCGTGTGGCTGAATTTGACATTATGTACAACGAGGGGATCAGTAAAACTGGCGACATTCTGGACTTGGCGGCAACGCACGGTATAGTTGAAAAGTCGGGTGCGTTTTATAAATATAACGGCGAAACGATTGGTCAGGGGCGCGATAAAACGAAGACTTATTTGAAGGAAAATCCTGAGGTTCTGGCGGAAATTGATCAGAAAGTGCGTGATAAAGTGAAGGAGGAGGAAAAGTAATGCGAGCAGTAGAGTCCAGATATTCAGCCGAACACCACATGGCGTCAGTTAATCTTATTTTTGATGATGAGCAGACCGCTTACCTTCGAGAGCTGTCGGAAAAAATGAATCTTGATTTTGGTGAGTTTATTCCGCACGCAACGCTAATCAATGTGACTGAGCAGGATATACCGCGTCTCAAGTTAGCTGCCGCCGCGCTGCCGTCCCTAGACAAACTGGTACTTGACGGTGTCAACTTTTTGCCAGATGAAGCTGGTAATTGTGTTTGTGTTGAGTTGCGCGTACAGAAAACCTCCTGGATGGTTGAAGTACGTCGGAAGTTGCTTGAAATGCTGGATGATATTCATCCGGGGCTGGATATCGATGGATTTCGCCCACACATTACGCTTGGCATTGTCGAGGCTGGTACGCTTGGCGATGTCGATATGAGCGCCATTCCGCGCCAACTGCCGGTTATTACTAAGCCGCGTGCTGCTGCTTGTTATAACGGCATGCATGGCAAAGTGGTTGAGGTAGTCGAATAGTCCACCAGTAGCTAGCGCATAGTTTTGGCGCTATAATAGTTTTATGAAAATCACCGATATTTCTCTTCAGGCTCGTGATAAAAATCGTGTCAATGTAAGCGTTGACGGGAAATATCGTTTTAGCTTGGACGTATTTCAGGTCGGCGAGCTGGGTATTAAGATTGGTCGCGAATATACGGAAGAGGAAATTTCGAAACTAGAAGACGATAGCCAGTTTGGCAAGTTGTATGCTAGGTCTATAGAGTACTGCTTAATGCGTCCGCGAGCTATCAAAGAAGTGCGCGATTATCTACGTCGGAAAACGCTAGCGACTCGTCGACGTTCAGCGAAAACTGGAAAAATTATTGAACGCCCTGGAATAAAGCCGGAGATTGCTGAGCGCGTTTTGGATCGTCTTATTGAGAAAAAATATTTGGATGATGAAAAATTTGCCCGATTTTGGTTTGAGCAGCGGTTCATGAAAAAAGGTGCTAGTATTCGTCGTTTGAAATTGGAACTGGCGCAAAAGGGAATTGATAATACAACGATTGAGTCGTTAGTTAAAGAGAATATTCGCTCTGATGACGATGAATTGCAGAAGATTATTGCTAAAAAACGTTATCGATATAGCGACCAACAGAAGTTTATGCAATATTTGGCTAGGCAGGGTTTTTCTTACGACGACATTAAGAAGGCTCTTGAAAACCCAAATGATTAATCAACTTCTGTAGATTCTGGTTGCGGACGAGGCTGTTTACGGAATGGATTTTCGTATGAATTTATCTGCGGAATAGGTGTTTTTTCGGCTATGTGCGAGATGGTTGCCGATTTTACAACAATTTTATCGTCGGTTACTTTTATAATCTGAGAACGATGAATAAGTAGCTCTGTGTCGCCAAAACTTTTCAAGAACGGTCGCCGAATTCGGAGTTGTTGTATAATAAAATTCCCAGCCGCCAACGTGTATCCGATAACTTTTCCGATTTTCTTATTCTTCTCATCAATAACCAACTTGTCTTTTAATGTAAAATTGATTTCATAAATTTCTTTTATAGTAATCACATCATCAATTCCGATGATCTCATCGGTTGAATCGATAATCATACCAAGCGGTCCAATCTCTCTGACGTCGTTGATGCGAAGTAAACTAGGGTGCTGGTCCAAAAGTCGTCCTTCAAGTTCATATGCGATTATAGACAGATTCTTCGGATTAATAATTTCCCGCGATGTTCGCGCCAGTTCGGAGCCTGTCTGAAGACTCATGACGGGAATATCAAGGAAGCGATCTGCGGATATAAGCATAACTATATTATAAACGGTTGTGTTCTATTCAGCAAACGGGTTGGAGCGACCAGCCGGCAGACTAAACGAGTCGTTTGTTGAAGTTGATGGTCGAAAATCTTTAATCACTTTCATGGTTTTTTTATCGAAGCTTATTGATGCAGTTTGTGGTTCTTCGGTAGGAACCGCTAAAAGTCCGCTCAAAAGAAATATCGCGATTGCTACGCCTCCGATTACGACAACGCTATATATTATCACATGAAATCGCCACAGGAATTTGGACAGTGATTTTACGATTGGCTCGAGCTGTTCTGATATTGATGGACTCATCGTGTATAAACCTTTACTTCAAGTGATTGGATTGATATTTCATGATTATTTGCGCCTCTGGAAATTGACACGCCTGAAAGCTGCATTCGAGTGACATTTTTTTCAATAAGACTAAGGAAATGTAGGAATTTCGTATAATCTATATGATCCCCCAATTGAATTGATACGAAAGTACTTTTCACTCCAGCGGGGCTGGCGGATGTTTGCTTGCTAGGTTTCGTTGTCTTAGTGGAAGTTGTTGGTTCGTTTTGGAAAGAGAAAGCTTTAATCGGAATGCCAGCGCGGTCGGCGTAGGTATTTAAATCCTGAATAATCTGATTTTGATATTGATAAAGTTTCGATTCTGAGACGATATTCTTTGCTTTTTTAACTGTGTCGGAATTGCGGTCGAGCTGAGATTTCGATGCTAGCAAACTTTGTATTTTTGCATCAACTGCAATTGCTTCTGTTTGCATTTTTCCAACTTCTTCTGATGTTTTACTTAAGAATGAATAGGCAAAAATAACTAGTCCTACCATTGCTGATAATATTATGAGCAATAATAACGACAGGACAATTCGCGCGATGCTGGCATTTAGAACTTTTTTCATTGTTTTAAGACCTCTGGCTTTGGTGTAACGCTAATTGTTATAGTGATTGGATAATCTGCAGGCTTGTCTGACGATTGGTTTCCATCGCTATAAACAACGGTCTCCAAGTGAACGTCACTAAATATTTCTGACTTTTCTAAGCTGGTTTTTATTCGAATGGCGTCGTCCCTATTTTTTCCGAGAGCTGTTAATGACAATGGTTTATCTAATGCTGAAGTGTCTAGTGTTAGAGAATCCAAAACCATACCTGATGGAATGTACTGTGCAATTTTTGGAATAATTGTAGAGTAATGAGCCTCGTTGCTAATGATTGCCTTAGCCGAGTCGAGGTCTTTCTTAAACTCGCTAACTTCTTTTTGCGTCGATTGGTATTGAGCAAGTTTGGCGTTTCCTTCGTCAATGTTAGCTTGAGCTGAGGTGCGGCTATTTTCTAAGAATAGATAAAATCCGCCAATAGTTAAGAATAACAAACCTGCAAATATCAATGATATGATGCAGTATCGTCTTAAGATGACATTTACTCGCCCGGCGCTGATTTGCTTTTTTTCTTGAGGAGGGAGAAGGTTAATCATAAATATCCTCCTGCTTGATTAAGGCTAGTCCCGCAACTGGTGATAGCTGGGAGCGAAGCTGTTTTGTTGGCTGCTCTAGTCCATCGAAATTGAGCATTTGCCACGGGCTTGCCACGCGCGCTGGCATTAATAGCTCGTTTGTGAAAAAATCACCAATTCCTGGAAGGTTACCACCGCCGCCGACTATGAGAATTTGCTCGATTTTTTTCTCATCAGGGAAGCGGTCTGTGTAATATCGCATAACGCGCTTAACTTCGTTGGTCATTTTTTCTAGGCTTGGATGCAAGGCTCCTGCGATTCTGGCTTGCCTTGGGCCGGGATTTAATCCGTTTAATACCTTAAATTGATGAGCTGTTTCAATTGGCACATTCATTTTTTTAGCTAAATTTAAGGTGAGTGAATAGCCGCCAACATTTAAGCCGCCCGTCACACGTATATCAGAATCTAGAATCGCGATATCTGTAGTTGATGTGCCTATGTCAACAATAACAGTAGGAAGCATTCCTTCTTCTGTTCGCTTCAGAAGCCTAGCAATTGCACTAATGTTTGGCTCAATTATTGCAACTTCCAGGCCGCATTGTTTTGTGGCGTCTAGCATGCTGTCGATCATTTTCTTCGGTGCAGCACACATTAGCACACTAAGTTCATCTTTCGTGCGATTGATGATTCGATAGTCTAAATAAAGAGAATCTAACGGAGCTGGAATGTATTGTTCGGCTTCCAAATTTACCGCACTGCGAATATTGCTTTCTTCTTTCACGGGTAGGCTAAATGTTCGCGAGAATGTTCGGTTGGTTGGTATGCCCAGCGCCACGCGGTTGCTATTAATTTGTCCTACGACGTTTTTCTTCAATAACGTTTTGATATTCTGCGCCAAATATTCAGTGTTGTCTGTAGAATTCCCGTCGCTTTTTTGAGAATCGAGGTTAATCGATCCATATCCATGAACCAGCATCCGATTTCTGTCAATCGACATTACTTTTATGCTTGTTCGGCTGATATCTAGGCCGATGATTGGTTTTTTTCTATAAAATATGCTCGACACGTTATTATTTTCCCACCTATATATCGGTATTATAGCATAAGCTTTTTTGAAAAACTATTATTCCTTAACTTGACCCGCCATACTTGTAATTGGGCCCATGACACTGACAGCGACTAGGGCAATCACGACGCCCATTGCGACAATCATCACTGGCTCAATAATAGAGCTCACTCCATCAATTGCCGTATCGACTTCCTCTTCGTAAAAGTCTGCAACTTTAACCAGAACTTTATCTGTTTGTCCAGTTTCCTCACCGACGGATAACATTTGCGCTACGATTGGCGGATATAAATCATCTCGTTCGGCGATAATTTTTGACAAGACTTCACCGTTTTGGACTCGCTTAGTAGCTTCTTTAAGGGATTTTTCGTAGGCGACATTTCCGACGGCGCGCGAAGTTACATCCAGCGCTTCAAGTACAGCCACGCCCGCGCCAATAAGAGCAGAGAAGGTTCGAGTAAAGCGGGCGATTGCCACCTTTTTAATAATTGGACCGACAGCTGGAACTTTGATGATGATATTGTGAAATTTTACGCGACCTTTTGGAGTTTTAATATAGCGAATCAATAGCCAAATGCTTCCGACAAATATTGGAATGATTATATACCAAAACGACACTACAAAATCGCTAATCCCGAGCATAATCTCAGTAAGAAGTGGCAATTTGGCGTCAGGTCCGCCCATGTCTTTAATGGTTTTTCCGATAACTGGAATAATGAAGATCATTAGGATGAAGAACGCAATAATCGTAATAATTAAAAGTACGATCGGATATGTCATAGCGCCTTTAATTTTTTTCTTCATGGATGAGTTTTTTTCTTGTTGCAGGGCTAGACGCTTTAAAATATCGTCCAAAATACCTCCAGTCTCACCAGCGGCAACCATGTTTACATAAATATCATTGAAAGTTTCTGGGTGTTTGCTCAGAGCATCTGCAAAAGACATACCGCCTTCAATATCTTTAATAACGGCGTTGATCGTGTCTCGGAAATTGGCGCTTTCGGCGTGTTTTGCCATAGAGTTAAGGGAACGAAGAATAGGAACGCCAGCTGAAACCATGGCGCTTAATTGGCGAGTAAACATCACCAATTCTTCAGTCTTGGCACCTTTCTTTTTCTTGCCGAAAGAAAAACTAAGCTCTTTTTTTGCACCTTTTTCTTCAATTTTTATTAATTGTCCGCGTGACCTCAAATTATTAATGGCAGACAGTTTGTCGGCTGCTTCAATTGTTGAAGAGACGGTCTCTTTCTTTTTGTTGACAAGTAAATATTCAAAAATTGGCATAATGTTACTCCCTTGTTGCCCTCAAAACTTCGTCCACGGTGGTGATCCCGCGCAGTGATTTAATAAGTCCGTCCATCTGCATTGTTACCATGCCTTCGGAAATCGCTTGATCTTGAATATCGTTGCTGGTGGCGTTGGCGGTAATCATTTTTTGAATAGGGATGGAAATGCCAAGAACCTCGTAAATGCCAACGCGCCCCTTGAATCCGTTATGTCCGCACTCGTCGCAACCTTCTGGGTTCGGCTTCCATAAGTGTTCAATTCCTGAATCTGTTGACCCCATGGGTGTGTCGCCGCCAATTTTATCCTCAAAGGCCTGTTCTTCGAGATTGTGGATTTTCTTAATTGACTTGTCGTCTATCTTAAACATCTCGGTAATATACTTTATTTCTTCTTCGTTTGGAGTATATTCTTGGCGGCAATTCATACACAGGCGCCTAACTAGTCGCTGTCCAATCACCGCCTTCACGGTTGAAGCGATCAAGAATGGCTCAATTCCCATATCCAGCAAGCGCGGCAAACACGTTGCAGCGTTGTTGGTGTGTAGTGTCGAGAACACTAAGTGTCCAGTCAGCGCCGCCTGAACGCCAAGGTTTGCGGTTTCGCCGTCGCGGATTTCTCCGACCATGATGATGTTTGGGTCTTGGCGAAGTAACGCCCTTAGTCCTGAAGCGAAAGTCATCCCGGCTTTGGCGTTGGTCTGGGTTTGATTGACTCCTGGGATTTTATATTCTACCGGGTCTTCAATTGTGGAAATATTGACATCTGGAGTATTGAGTTCAGACAATACGCTAAACAAACTGGTCGATTTTCCCGATCCAGTCGGTCCAGTCACCAGGATCATTCCGTTCGGCTGAGCCATTGCGTCTTTTACGGTTGCGAGCGACAGGCCCCAATATCCAAGCTTATCTAGTTTAACGGCCTGGTTGGATTCGTCCAAAATACGCATGACTACTTTTTCGCCGTCAGCGATTGGCAATGTCGAAACACGAAGCGCGTATTGTTTTCCTGAAACTTTTATCTTAAATCGTCCGTCCTGCGGCACGCGGCGTTCGTCAATTTTCAGATTGGAGAGAATTTTAATGCGGCTCACCAAAGCGCCGTGAACGTTTCGTGGCAATTTGTTAACTTCTTTCAAAACACCGTCAATTCGGTAGCGAACCTGAACGTAATCTTCGCGTGGCTCAATGTGAATGTCAGAAGCGTTAGATTTTATGGCATATTCCAGCAACAAATTAACAGTTTGGGCAATTGGTGAATTTTCCGCAAAATCATCTTGACTAACGTTTTGGTCTTCTGCAGACGCGTCTTTTTGTACTGCGATAACTTCGTCAAGTTCGGCATTGATATTGCCGCGATAATTTTCCAAACAGTCCAAAATGTTGCTTTTTGTCGCTAAGAAAACCTTAGTGTTGTAGCCAATTTCTTTCTGGATAAAGTTCAATGCCTGCACATCGTCTGGGTCTTCCATCGCAAGCGACAAACTGTCGTCCTCGTTTTTCTCAAAAAGCACAACATTATACTGGCGCGCGATATGTTCAGGAATTCGCTTCAATATATCTTCGGGAATATCCTTTGGCTCAATTCGCACGAAAGGCACACCGATATAATCGCCGATCAACTTTGTCAAATCTTCCTCAGAAATGACTTTTTGTTCAATAGCGGTTTCTTGTAATGTTTGCTTCGACCGTTCAGCGATCAATTTCAAATCAGCAAGCTGCGGCTCATCAACAACCCCACCTTGTTTCAGAATACTCTCAATTGTCTGGTCTGAAACACGCATAACTCTTATGGTTATTGTACTATCATCGCCAAAAAAAAGCTAGCATAGTATAATATAAGAGTGAATATTTCTAGTGAAGAGAAAATGCGAGAATTGGGCGCGGCAATTGGTCGGGCTGTTTCTGGCGGGGAAGTTCTGGAATTGGTCGGTGATATTGGCGCGGGGAAAACCACATTGACGAAGGGAATTGCGCAAGCTTTAGAGATTGACGAGCCAGTTCAGAGTCCAACTTTCACGATTTCGCGCGTGTACGATTCGCCTCGCGGTCTGAGTTTGGCGCATTACGATTTTTATAGATTGGGAAATGCTGGAATTATGAGCGAGGAGATTCGCGAAGTGGCGGCTTCTAATTCGGTTGTTGTAGTTGAATGGGCTGGCGCTGTCGATGATGCATTGCCGAGTGATCGGTTGGTGATAAAAATTACTGCGATTAGCGAAGAAGGGCGGCTTGTAGAATTTTATCCTGGCGGCAAAAAATCTGATGAACTTTTGGGAAAAATAAAGGAGAATATAGCGTGATAATTTTATTAGATACTTCAACATCAACATGTTTTTTGACAATAGTCAATGGAGAAAATCGTCAGGATTTTGAATGGGAAGCTGGGCGAACGTTGGCGCGGAATTTGTTGAAATTTTTGGAAGAAAAAACTGGCGATTTGCATCTGATAAGCGGCATTGGCGTGATGAAAGGACCAGGAAGTTTTACGGGGCTGAGAATTGGTTTGACGGTTGTGAATACTTTGGCGGACAGCTTGAATATTCCTATTGTTGGTGTGATGGGTGACAATTGGCGTGATTTGGCTTTGGGTAAATTGCGTTCTGGCGAGAATGAAAAAATTGTTATGCCAGAGTACGGTGCTGCTGCGAATATCACTGCGCCGCGAAAATAATTTTTATCGCCCAAACCGTCAAAACCGTGTATAATTAAATTACGGCGGTTTGTGATTTTTGATTCGCCGAATTAGATAGTTTGAAGTTGATTGGCTGTTGATATTTTTCCTTGAGACGAACACTCAGGGGCGGCTGATCGGAAAGGAATGATAATGATAGAAGTAATTATTGCCGCGGCTGTTGGAGCTGGCGCGGGCGTTGCTGGTCTTGTTGGATATCAGCGAACTCGCCAAATTAACGGTAAAAATCAGATTGAGCGAGATCTGGCGGATGCAAAAACTAAGGCGAGCGATATCGTCCTTAAGGCTAAGGACGAGGCGCTTAAGATTGAAAATGAACGTCGCAAGGAGTGGCAAAAGACCGAAAATCGTTTGGCGGATCGCGAGAAGACTCTGGATAATAAGCTGGAGGAGCTTGATCGACGAGCAGAAAAATTACGCGCGCATGAGGATGAAGTTGATAATCTTAAGAATGAAATTCGCGACATTCGCTCCAGGCAGCAGGAGAAATTGGAAAAAATCGCTGGATTGAAGAAAAAAGACGCTGCCGACAAGTTAATGCAAATGACTGAGCGCGACATTAAGCAAGACTTGGTTGGTTTGGTGTCGAAACTACAGCATGACGCAATGGATGACGCTGAAGAGCGGGCGCAAATGATCCTAGTGACCGCAATGGAGCGAATGAGTAGTGAAGTGACTGCTGAGCGTACGGTGACTGCAGTCAAGTTGACTGATGACGAGATGAAGGGTCGAATTATTGGTAAGGAAGGACGTAATATTCAGGCGCTGCAGCGCGAAACTGGTGTTGATATTTTAGTTGACGATACACCGGGCATGATTATTTTGTCGAGTTTTGATCCTGTTCGCCGACAAGTGGCTCGTTTGAGTCTTGAGATGCTGATGAAGGATGGTCGTATTCATCCTGCACGCATTGAAGAGGTGGTTACTAAGGCTAAAAAACAGATTGAAAAAGAGGTTCGACAAGCTGGTGAAGATGCTATGCGCGAAACTGGCGTAGTTGGGATTCCGAAGGAAATGTTGTTGCTGCTTGGTGAGCTGAAGTTTCGTACCAGCTTCGGTCAGAACGTCTTGAAGCATTCGACTGAGATGGCGCAAATTGCTGGAATGATTGCTGAGGAAATTGGTGCGGACGTGCGCATTACGAAAATTGCTACACTTCTTCATGATGTAGGTAAGGCTGTGTCGCATAAAATTGAGGGCAAGCACCATCACATTGGGGCGGAATTGGCTCGTAAATATGGTATGGACGAGAGAATTGTTCACGCAATCGAAGCGCACCACGATGATATCGAAGCGACAACTCCAGAGGCGATTATTGTTCGAGTTTGTGACGCGGCTTCGGCTGCGCGTCCAGGTGCGCGTAACGTTTCTGCTGAAAACTTTGCGGAGCGAATGCGTGATTTGGAAAATGTCGCTACGAGCTTTGAGGGAATTGATAAAGCTTACGCGATTTCTGCCGGCCGTGAAGTTCGTGTAATTGTGAAGCCTCAGGCGATTGATGATTTGTCGGCGATTAAATTGGCGCGAGATATTGCGACGAAAATTGAGTCGACGATGCAATATCCTGGCACGATTAAGGTTAACGTGATTCGCGAAACGCGAGCAATTGAGTTTGCTAAATAATGAAATTTACAGATGAAGAACGACGGGCTTGGCTGGCAAGTTTGGATAGGCGTTTTTCTAGTGCGGCGGTGTTGATTGAAAATGAGCAAGGCGAACTATTGATCGTCAAGGCTGGTTATAAAGACCATTGGTCGCTGCCTGGTGGCATTGTTGACACTGGAGAATCTCCGCTGGAGGCGGCGGTGCGCGAGGTGAAAGAAGAAGTTGATATTCAAGTCGACCCTAAGGATTTGAATCTTGCCATGGTCGCTTCGCGTCATTCTGATGAGTTTTTGACGCATCAATTTGTGTTTTTTACGAAGTTAGAAAACGATGCTTTTTCTGAGATAAAATTGCAGGAATCGGAAATTGTGGCTAGTAAATTTATTGCCAAATATGAGGTTGATTTTGAAGATATGTCGCTACTCTGGGCGATCAGATTTTGGGCAATTGATAAATTCGGTTACGTAAATACGAAAATTATTGATAATGACGGCGTGAAAAAAGAGGTTGTAGATTTTTTTGCGCCGATGATTGGAGGGAATAATGGGAATATTAGTTATTAGTCGGCACGGTGAGAGCGAGTGGAATCTACTCGGTAAGTGGACTGGCTGGACGGATGTTAATTTGACGGAAAAGGGTCATAATGACACCGTGCGATTGGGTGCTTTACTGAAAGGCATGGTATTTAATGAAGCTTACACTTCGTCATTAAAACGTACACAACAAACTTTGGCTGCGCTACTCGAAGGGTGCGGAGTCAAAAATCTACCAACAACGCATGCAACTGAGTTAAACGAGCGTGATTACGGTGATTTGACTGGAAAAAATAAATGGGAAGTTAAAGCGGAGATTGGCGAAGAGGCTTTTAATGGTATTCGACGCGGTTGGGATTATCCAGTGCCGGGCGGCGAAACTTTGAAAGATGTTTATGCGCGGGTTGTTCCGTATTTTGAGCAAGAGATTTTGCCGAAATTGCAGAATGGTGAAAATATTTTATTGGTGGCGCACGGCAATTCTATTCGGGCTTTAATTAAATATCTCGACCAAGTTCCAGAGGCCGAGATGGCGAATGTAGAGATGCCATTTGGTCAATTGCTGGTTTATACGTTCGAGCC
>UNSQ01000012.1 GCA_900556885.1 Candidatus Saccharimonadota bacterium | reverse complement strand
GCTGGCGTTTTGGACAAGACTTCGCTAGTCTTTGGACAAATGAACGAGCCACCTGGAGCACGTTTGCGCGTGGCATTGTCGGGTCTGGCGATGGCTGAAGCTTTCCGTGATGAGGGTAAAGATGTCTTGCTATTTATCGACAATATTTATCGCTACACCCAGGCTGGTGCTGAGGTGTCGGCATTGCTTGGTCGTTTGCCAAGCGCGGTTGGCTATCAGCCAAACCTTCAGCAAGAAATGGGTGCTTTGCAAGAGCGAATTACTTCAACGAAGAAAGGCTCGATTACCTCTGTTCAGGCTGTCTATGTGCCAGCTGACGACTTGACCGACCCAGCTCCTGCGACGACCTTTGCTCACCTTGACGCTACAATTGTGATGAACCGTGCTTTGACGGAAATTGGTATTTATCCAGCGGTTGACGTTTTGGATTCCAGCTCAAACTCGCTTGATCCAGAAATTGTCGGCGAAGAGCATTACCGCGTGGCGCGCGAGGTTCAGCGAATTTTGCAGCAATATAAAGAGCTTCAGGATATCATCGCTATTCTTGGTATGGAAGAATTGTCGGATGATCAGAAGCAGATTGTTGCCCGCGCTCGTCGTATTCAGCGATTCTTGGCGCAACCATTCCATGTGGCTGAGAAGTTTACCGGAAATCCAGGTGTTTACGTTAAATTGGAAGATACCATTCGCGATGCTTCCGACATTTTGGCTGGTAAATACGACGATAAACCTGAAAACTGGTTCTATATGGTCCAGGGTACGTTGGCTGATCAAGTTGCTCGCGACGCTGAAGCTGAATCTGCTAAGGCTAAAAAACATTCTGAGAAGAAAGCTAAATAGTCATGAAATTGTCATTAGTCACATTTGTCGGTACGAAGGTTGACGAAGAAGTTTATTCGGTGTCAATTCCGACTACTGACGGCGAAATTTCCGTTTTTCCAAGCCACGAGCCGCTAGTGACGATTGCACGGGATGGCGTGATTACCGTGCGTCGACATAAAGAAGATTCTGATAATCAGTTGGAGTATTTTGCAATCTCTGGTGGTGTGGTAAAAATTGACTATTCGTCGGTGCAAATTCTGGTTGATGAAGCTGATCACGGTGACGACATCATCGAGGCGGAAACTCAGAAGGCTCTGGAGCGTGCTATTAAGGCGCGTGATGAAGCTGGCGATCAAGTTGAGCGCGAGAAAGCCAAGCAGCTTATCGATCGTCATATGGTGCGATTGAAGGTTGCTGATCTTCATAGGCGTAAGCGACGACGCTAGGATTGAGCGCGTAAATAATTAGACAATACCCTGTCGATATCGTCGGGGTTTTGTTTTTATGCCTTAAACTGGGCGTGAAGATTGAAAGGTATTGTGCGGTATTATACAGATTTACTCATAGATTATTAGTAGCGCGATGAACACTATCCTGTTGCTTTTTTGATAGTGCATCAGCGACTAGAGATAAATATGGATCAATAAAATATTCCTCGATATACTTATTGCCTAGTGTTGGACTAATGTAATCGGGTAATGTATCTATATACGAATGCATGTCATCAATGATGCCGCGACCGCTTTTGTCAAAATAAGAGGAAGTTAGATCTATTGCTCGCTCTTCTCCTGTCTTTACGCTGAATGCGGTATTTTTAATTTGCGCGTCGCCATGTGCAACTCCCGATTTATGTAGCTTCGCGAGAGTCGCCGCTCCTACAAGCAGAACCTTTTGTATTTTTTTAGGATTGTCTGTACTGTCGGTAATCGTGTCGCAGCTCACAACATCGTCTTCGAATGCGGATAGCGTATATATAGAATCTCTTCCTGATAAAAATCCTAGTGGTTGGTATGGTTTAATATGTCCTTCACTAATAAGATGTTGTGTAATACAAAATTCTGAAAGTGCAGAAGCGATATTGTCATGAGGCTTAATCGCTACAGGTATTTCTATGTCATTTGTTGACATATTTCCGAACATGATGCCACTTGTTGCGTCCTGTCGTCCTGTATAATAATCTTCAACGGGAGTAAATGTGAGTCTTTGACCGCGAATGGCGCTACTCAGCGGTGTATTATCTACTATGAGGAGTTGTCCGCTGGGTGTATTTTCTATTGCCGTACGCAGCTTCCTTTTTGGTTGATCTTGATGTAGTATGCCGCATGCGCGCATCTCTGAAGATAACATATCTATATTATATAATATTATCTATACTTTTTCAATCAATTTGCGTATAGTACTAAGACTCTAATTAATACTAATCTAAATAGCGACGTCTTCCGTCGTCTATTCTTTGTCTTCAGCGATACCAAAAGTAACAGCCACGAATAGAGACAGAACCACTACAAACCCTGAGATAATGGCGATAGTTTTTGATGTTTTAAATGAAATAGCGTTATTTGTATACACGGATAATGTTGAAAAGGTCTCCATGTCGCTAAAATCAGGCATTGCAAGGCCGCAGATAAATAATGAGATTGACATGACGATAAAGGAAACACGTACTATTGTGGTGAGATGGTCTTTTGATGCATGGCGTTTTTTCATTTGTCGGGAGATGATTGCAAGACAGATACAGCTAACGATAAGCGCCCACGGGCCAAGTAGTGCTAGTACCCAACCGCCGATGCCAGTAATGAATCCGCGTGCGAGCGAGAACCAGATAGCACTTACCCATAATGCTATGACGATCCATGTGTCTATGGCCTGTTGTTTTTGTAGTTTTTGTTTTTTTGTTGTCATGTCAATAAGTATAATGTGGATGATCGTTGTGTGCAAGTATTGATCGCACCTCGTCGGTCGTCGTGGTGTGCATCAATCTCTCCCGAAGCTCCTTTGCGCCGTCAAAATCGCGAATATAAATCTTGAAAAAACGTTTTAGTGTTTCAAAAGGTCGACCGAGGGTTGGTTGGTAGTGGTCGAAGAGGTCGAGGTGGTAGTGTAGTAAGGCAATCAGCTCAGATTTGTGATGAATAGTTGAGCTATACTCTGTCTCGGAGTACTCTTTACGGGTGGCTTCGCCAGCCCGTGGCGTTCGGCTGACGGGGCTTGACGCGCCTGTCACAGCCTCCTCGACTGAGGATAGTTCAATTGCCCTCCTAAAGCAGAACGGATCACTGAAAACGCCTCGCCCAATCATAATTCCATTCACGCCGGGATGTTTTCTGGCAATTTCCAGCCCATGCTCTCGGTCGCGAATGTCGCCGTTGATAGTCAGGAGTGTTTGTGGGGCAATTTCATCGCGCAGTTTAACAATCTCGTCAATCAATTCATAATGCGCCGCGACTTTGCTCATCTCTTTTTTTGTGCGCAGATGAATTGTCAGATTAACGATATCTTGCTGTAAGATAGTAGTCAGCCACTCGCGCCATTCATCGACGTAAGTGTAGCCCAGCCGAGTTTTTACGCTAACTGGCAATCCAGATTTTTTGGCGGCATCAATTGCAGCTATTGCTATATCGGGTCGACGAATCAGAGCCGCACCGCCACTTTTAATGGCAGATTTGGCGGGACACCCCATATTGATATCAATTCCGTTAAAACCAAGTTCCGCGCAGTGCTTCGCGAAAGCTTCCATGTCCCCTGGCTCGCCACCCCAGATTTGCGCAATCAGCGGCTGCTCGTCGTCAGTTTTGATTAGTCGCCCAGCTATGGCTTTGTCGCCGGCGTGAACCCAGCCGGTAGCATTTGCGAACTCGGTGAAAAATATATCTGGCGCGCCAGCCTGTTTCACGACATGACGGAACACGACGTCGGTGACGGCTTCCATTGGTGCCAATATGAAAAATGGCTGCGGTAAATCATTCCAAAACGATGTCATCTCTGTTATTTTATCACAAAAAGGAGAAAACCCCTCACTCTCGCCTTTGAGAATGAGGGGGATGGCGGGCTCAAGCGGTTCTGCTCGGAGTAATTCTCAACGTCGAGAAAAACTGCCACGAGTGAATCTCGCGAGCCCGAAAATTAGAAAACATCAATACTTCCACGTGCCGGCTCACGTTGCTAGGCGCCATCGTCTAGCGGGGAGTATTGATGAACCTGAACGCCGCCCGTTGGGGCGCTCGACAGCGTTAGGTTTTTTAATTGCCGGATGGCGGACGCGACGGGAGTTGAACCCGTTCATCCTCGATTAACCACTTCGTCGTGGAGAATCGAGGGGCTATCCTGCGCGTCCCTTGATTCTTTTCCGGACTAACCGGCTGGGGAATCGGACCCAGGGGTGTGCTACTTGCCGCAGCTCGGACAATAGAATTTCCAAGACCCAAGCTTCGAAGGGTCCACGTAGAAAACGCTTCCACACTTGCTGCAGGTCTTCCCTACAGTATACAGACCAGTGGGGGTGTCTTTCCCGTAGTACTTGAACACCATTCACCTCTTTTCTAAAGAAAAGAGCTGACCTCATCTGTGCTCCTGGAGAGCACGATATAGAATCAGCTCTACCAACAAAAGCGTTTAATATAATAACACTAATTATAAAAAAATGCAACAATATACTAGAATAATTTTTATATTTCGCCCGCCAGCAGGTCTTTTTCGAACTGCAGCATTCCCTTATAATCTGGCGAATACCCAGAAATGTCTGGCATATCAAGCGTGGTGATTTTTCGCCAAATGATGTTTACGAGTTTCGCGAATTCGGACAATTCTTCGCTGGAGAACGCGTCCTCCAAGCTGAGGATATCGCCGGTCTTCATGTCTGGCTCGACAAATTGTAGTCGCCCGCCAGTAAACGTGAAATTGCCATAATCGCGTGAATGCTCGACCAGCAGCTGATAGAACATCAATTGCTGACGATATTTATGAAGTTTGATTTTCTCGTAATCGGCCGAACCTTTCCAGGAATGCGCCGGCTTGCCAGTTTTATAATCCGTTACGAAGATGGTTTTATTTTGCTTGTCGATATCAATGACGTCAAGTTTACCGGTCAATCTGGCGTTATCGATAATTACGCCTTGGTTTGAAAAGTCCAATTCCGCCAAGTCCGTGTCGTGAAAATCTGAAGATTTGGCGTTTAAGAACGCGGTCAAAGCCGACTTCCCTTTGTCCAAGTACAATTGAAAATCGTCCGTCGGCAAATGTTGGCTCTCGAGGGATTTTTGGAAGAATTGGAGGATTTGTTCGGTGCTTGGCAATTGGTGATCGGCGCTGAACGAGCAATGTGCTTGCTGGAGGCTGCTGTGAATCGCAGTTCCGTAAGCTGCGGCGGAATTTTTGGCGGATGGAAAATGCAGCAAATTGTTCAATAAGAAATTCTGCGGCCCGCCACGTGAAACGTCGAGGAAGTTGTTCAAATGTGTCGCGGAAAGTTTGTATGTTTCCAGCGCTGGCGCCAATAAATCCTTTAATTCTGGAACAATCGGCGAAGTTAGCCGCGTCGTCCAGTCGGTTTCAGCGAGTTCAATTTGTTCGGCTGGATCATCGCTGGTCGGAATGACGGTTGGTGTGCAATTTGTCAAGAAACTGGCGATTATCGTGTCGCTACCAGAATCGTTGGTTTGGGAATAGGTCATGGTTAATGTGGTTTTGGCGCGAGTCATCGCCACAAAGAATAATCGAAGTCGTTCGTCGTAAGTAGCGCCCGCTGGCTGGAGTTGAAGGTTTGCGGGATATCGGATAGCTCGACTGCGTGTACGTACTTTTTCGCCCCAAGCGCTGTCAATTGCCCCGATCACGAAAACGTGCGGAAATTCCAAGCCTTTGGATTTATGCGCGGTCATCAAATTTATGGCGCCGCTGAGTGAACTTGCGTGCGTGCGAATTTGCGTTAAGCGAGTTTTTGTCGAAATATGCAGGTCAATAAACTCCAAAAAGTCTTCCAGAGTTGGGTTTTTGTCAGTGATTCGATCGCGAAGTTTTTGGCGCAAAGTACGCAAACTTTCCAGGATTGTCAGATATGCTTCTGGGTTTTTATCTAGCTTTTCTGGCGAGAAATAGAAATTGGCGAGAGAATTGACTTGAAGGTCGCCGCTTTCGTCGTCAGTTAAGCCTAATAAATTGTCCAATTGCTCTTCCAGTGGCAAATTCGGTACGTCCTTAGCGCGCTCCAAAAGCCACTCTGCAAATTCCTTAAATACGCTGTTCGCCAGCATGCTTTCCAGCCACAATTGCCGATTTTTATAAGCTTGAAGGCTCAATTTCCAGATATCCAGTGCAGAAAATCCAAACGCTGGATGAGCCGTAATTTCCGGCAATAAACTATTGGCAACGTCCAAATTATTCTGGCTAATCGCCACGACAGTTCGCGCTAATTTGTCCAGAATCTGGATTATGTCTTGCTCCAGAATGTCGTCGTGGCGCTCGTAATTGACGAAAAGATTTTCCTTATAAAGATGTGGAAGGATCTCAATGAGTTCTTTGTGGTGGCGCGCAATAATCGTGATGTTTTCTGGTTTCTCGCCATTTTTTATCAGCTCGGCAATTTGTTTGGCAATTCCCGCTCGCTCTTCACTAACAGATGAGAATTCTTGGATTTCGACTTTTGAACCTTCGCTATTTGCGTGTGCGGTCAATTGTTTTGATAGCCCGTCAATCGTGTTTTCCAGTCGATCCGCGCCTTGGGTGATGACGTCCCGCGCCGATGATAAAATGTTTTCGGCGGAACGATAATTGTCGGTCAAAACGATGATTTTTGGGTCGTGATAATGTTGGCGGAAACGCTGGATGTTGCCCACGTCTGCGCCTTGGAAGCTGAAGATTGCTTGATCATCGTCGCCAACCGCCATGATGTTTGGATTATCGTCATTCTCGCTGGTCAGATTGAATAGCAATCGTAGCTGCGCCAAGTTCGTGTCCTGAAATTCGTCGACCATGATGAATTGAAATTGCTCTTGGAGATTTGCGCGCAGTTCTGGGTGAGATTCGCAGGCTTGAATAACGGATAAAATCATGTCGTCGTAGTCAAATAACGAGCGCTCGGATAAAATATTTACATATTTTTCGTAAACGTCAATTGCGGCGGATAATTTTTCTGCGGCGGTAAAATCTTTCAGGACAAATTCGCCATTGGCATTTTTTTCGCACCATTTATTTTTCCAAGCAGTCAGCGGCTTGGTTGAGTTTTCGTCAATTGCTTCCTGAGTGGCGTGCACGATGCTCAGCGCTAAAACGTTGGCGTATGGCGTGATCGAGGCTGGCAATTTTGAGTTTTTCTCGTCAGGATTTTTGGCGGCTAAATTGGCAATTTTCTCAGCTATCGGCGCAAACATTTCAATTGTCTTTTTCGATATTTTGGCGGAAAATACTTGCTGAATGTCTGGCGCAATTTCGGCGATTGTGCTTTGATTGTCCTCTATAATTGCCCGTAATTCTGACGGCGTTAAGCCGCTTTGCTTGAACTCGGAAATAATGCGAATGAGGTCTTTAATGTAAACAAATTCCCCGTTATTTTTCGCGCTTAATGGATTTCGCCAATCAAGTCCTTCGAGTATTCCAGAAATAATTTGGTATTGCGTCAATTCGTCAACCGGCTGAGCGTCGGCGCCACGGAAAAAATACTCGCGATGTTGATTGATGATTTCTGTGCCGAAGCTGTGAAATGTATGAATCGCAATTTTATACGCGTCCTCACCGATAATCTGGCGGAGTCGTTGGCGCATATTTGTGGCACCACTTTCAGTAAACGTCAAGCATAAAATACTGTTCGGTAAAGTGTCGGTTTGTCTTAGGATTTGGGCGGTGCGCATACTTAGAAGCTCGGTTTTCCCCGTTCCTGGCCCAGCAATTACCAAAAGCGATCCGTGGATGTAGTCGACTGCTTGTCGTTGATTATCGTTTAATTTAGCGTAACGAGTATTGAAATCCATAGTTCTATTTTACCATGTTGGCAGCCTTCAGAACGCGATATCAAAATTGCTATTTACAGAATTCATCCAAGGTTGTAAATTTAGCATAAGGAGGATAAATGAAAAACTTAAAAAAGATAAGATTTAGTCATATATATATGTTTGTGCTGACGATTGCGTTGATTTTTTTTGAGTTATCAAGTCTACTGGCTGAATGAAAAACAATATCGAAGATCAGTCCAGTCTTCCATCGATTATCTTGAAAACGCCCAAAGCATTAAGCGACTTGAGTTTTGTGTTAATCACGCCATTAAAGATTGTACTGAAGAAAATGTCGATGATTGGAATGAAAAACATCCAGAAGATGCGTTTAAGGGTAAAAGCCACTTGGATATTTCCCGTCAAGCAATTGAAGCGGTCAGGCAAGTTGACTATTAGATTTCACATCTTCGTCATCTCGCGTGCCTCATAAAAAAATGGTAAAATATTATCTATGAATAAGGCGACGTACGACGAGCTGGCGCTGGAGCGAATTGCTAAGGAAAAATTTGGTTTTCCAATTGATGTTCAATCGATAATTTTGTGGCACGCCGATGTTAGTCGCACGGCTAAGGCGTCGGTGTTTTTGACGAATAAAAAGCAGTTGATGATGTATTTGGAGGCGACTTCGCCGTTGATTTTATCTGATGTTAAAAAGATAATTTCGCGAATGGGTATGCGGGCGGAATTATTTCTTCCACCAAAAGGTCAGCCGCGATATTTTGAAGATATAGGCAAGCGCAAATTCCGTGAAGTTTTTCCTGGAAGAAAGCACGTTACGGATGAAGATTTGCATTTTTATAAAACTTTGGCGCCGTATAATCCCGCCTTGGTTTTGATTTCTGAAGTGAAAAATGGCGAGATATATCAATTCGATTCTGACGCGTACGGAAATTGGCGAGTTGGCGCAAGGTTCAGCTACAGAAGGATTCGGGCAATTTAATGCGCGACTACTTGGATATTATTAAGCGGAATCTGCTTTCCCCTATTGTCGTGGTGATTTTTCTGCTGGCTGGCGCGCTGGTTTATGTTCGCGAATATCGTGATGCGTGGTTTATTTCGGTGGTGATTGTCGTAAACTCGACGATTGGCATTATTCAGGAGCTAAGGGCTAAGCGAGTTTTGCGGCAATTGGAGTTGATGAGCGCGCCGAAAGCTCGATTGTTGAAAGACGGAAATGTTGTCGAGGTCGGTTATGATGAGCTTAAAATTGGCGATGAAATTCTTATTCAGGCTGGCGATGAATTGCCGGCGGACGCGAAAGTTATTGAGTCAAAAGGCTTGGAGCTGAATGAAAGTATGTTGACTGGCGAGTCTGCGTCGATTGAGAAAAAGGACGGCGATGTCGTGCTGGCAGCGACGACGGTTTTGGCTGGTGAAGGTGCGGCGCGAGTAATTGCGATTGGCGACGACACGAAAGCTGGCGCGATTAGCCAAGTTCTGAAGCGTTACAAACCAGAACTCACACCTCTGCAATTGGCGATTTGGCGCGCAATTTACTTCTTGACTTACGGCGCAATTGTTCTGTCGTTACTTATCGCTATCGTCTATTATTTCTCTGGCGATAACGTCGTCGTCATCTTAAAAACCATCACTTCGGCGGCGGTTACAGTCGTGCCTGAAGGTCTGTTGTTGGCGAGTTCTCTGCTTTTGGCGTTCGGCTCACTGCGATTAGCCCAGGCGAAAGTCTTGCCACAAAAATTGTCAGCGATTGAAGCTATGGCGCTTTTGAATTTGCTGGCTGTAGATAAAACAGGCACCTTGACTAGCGATGAAGTGACGCTTGAAAAAGTCGCGGCGTTCAGTGATGAAAATGACTATTTGGATTCTGATATCGCCAGTTTTGCGGCATTAATTTCTCATGAAACCAGTGGCGGGAATATCACTGGTCGTGCAATTTTGGCGGAAGCTACTTCGCCAAAAAATACGAAAGTTTTGGGAGTGATGGCGTTTTCATCGGCGCGTAAAATGGCTGGCGTGAGGGCGAATATTGACGGTGAAATTCGGACTTTGATGATGGGCGCGCCAGAGTTTGTGTCGAAGTTGGCGCCGGTAGATGAGGAGATCCAGAAGAAACTGAATGATTGGGCTGACAATGGCTTGCGTGTGTTGATGCTGGCTGAATTTTCGGACGATAAAACCAAATTGAAAGACTTGAAAAACGGCTCTGGAACGGCAATTGGTGCGGTTGTTCTGCGCAATTCTCTGCGTCATGGCGTTGTTGAAACGGTGGATTTTCTGCAGAGCCAAGGCGTAACTATTCGCGTAATTTCTGGTGATAATCCGCGCACGGTTCAATACATCGCTAAGGAGGCTGGAATTAAACATCCAGAAAAGGCGATTTTAGGCGAGGATTTGGCGGCGCTTAGCGAAGATGAATTTAATAAAGCGGCTGACACTTACACGATTTTTGCCAGAGTTTTGCCGGATCAAAAAGAACGCTTGATCAATCGATTCCAGCAATCGGGAAAATTCACTGGTATGGTCGGCGACGGCGTGAATGATGCTCTGGCGCTGAAAAAGGCTGACCTCGGTGTGGCGATGTACGCTGGTGCGCCGGCTTCTCGTCGAGTTTCTGACATTATATTGCTCAACAATTCGTTCACTTCTCTACCGATGGGAATGAAATTGGGCAATCAAATTATGCAGGCAATCGAAGTCATCGCTGTTCTGTTTTTCCATAAAATTATTTACGGCGTGACGCTTCTTCTTGCGACGATTCTCATCAATATGAATTATCCGTATTCGCCGCGCCATATTACATTTATGAATATTTTTCTGGTGACGATGCCAACTCTTATGTGGACGCTGTTTCCGCCGGTGCCGAAGCATCGAATAAATCCGAAGAGATTTTGGTATGATACTTTACTGGCCGTTACGCCAATTGCTTTAATTACTGGCGTGACTGTCGCGTTCACCTATTGGATTACCTCTGTTATGTTCCCTGGTCACGCTGCAGAAGTCGCAACGATGACGGTGCTTACCGCGACTTTGTTTGGCGTATATTTGGTGTTCTTGGTGGGAATTATGCTGGACGTAACTATCGATAAATCCGCCAAGCGCGCTCGCCTGCTTTATCTTCTGTCGGTGATTATCGTGGCGGCTGGAAGCTTTAGCTTTGGTTTCCTACGCGATTTCTTCGACTTCACCGTGCCGAATTTGTTCATAATGTGGCCAGCTGCTGGCGCAGTTGTCGTAGCGATGTTAGCCCAGCTATTCATTGCTCGCTGGGCTGGTCGACGAATTGTTCGGTAGGAATTTGTCTATCTATTCAGTAATTTGCCAAAAACGAAATATCCTATAGTCCAAAAAACGCAACCGCATAGTAAAAATATTCCGAATACTTTCAAATAGTCTGTGAACGAGTTTAACTCGTACCAGCCGCTTATTAATAAACAAGGAAAAATTGTAAATATCATGACGATAAAATGTATGGCGGATTGCTTAAGTAATGACCATTTTTCAATGTCGTATATTACAGATGCGGCTGCGACTATGGATATTATGATGCCAGATAAGAATGTCCCCTTAATCTGTGACGGGTCAATTTTTTGATATGTCATTATGAGCGCTAATGCCGACATTATAACAAAAGGAATGACTCCTCTAAACGTAGCTTGCTTTAATATTCTAGTCTTCATGGCTACAGATTACGCTTTCTTATCCAAAACCACAAGGTGCTCAATGTGTGGCGTCCTCGGGAAGAAATTGTAGCCTTGATGATGCACGATTTCGTATTTTTCCTGAAGCAGACTGACGTCTCGCGCTTGCGTGACTGGATTGCAGCTCAGATAAATAATCCGAGGTGGCGCCGTTTCCAGCAGTCTATTAGTAACGTCCGCGTGAAGTCCAGCGCGCGGCGGATCAACGATGACAATTTGCTCGCCCGTTATATATTCCAGAGATTTTTCGCTCGGCGCCAAAATTGCCTTGGCATTCGGTCGATTCAGCTTGGCAATATTCCTCTGCATCTCAGCGACGGCATGTTCGTTAATTTCCACGAGCGTCACGTCATCGCCTCCAATTGTCAAACCAATTGTTCCAACTCCAGAGTAAAGGTCGAGCGTCGGCAATTTTTCATTGCAATCAATCCACGCTTTCATGTCGCTCAAGGCTTTTTCGTAAACGGGAATGTTGACTTGGAAAAACCCTTCGCAAGCGTAGTTGAAGGCGACTCCTAAAATCGTGTCGCTCAGTGTTGTGTCGCCGAATTTGTTCAAGCGCTCTGTGATTCTGCTGGCTGGGCTTTTGGGGTCGGAATAGATTATTTCGCCACCTTTAGCTGATAATAATTTGGCTTCGTCTTCGGAAATTAGATTTTCTATTCGATCTTTTACGTACAATTGCCAGACGGCGTTTCCCTGTTTATCTGAGCGAATCAGGAGCGTCTTTAATTGGCGCGCGACGATTGGTTTTTCTCGTAATAGGTCGCGGATTTCAATTGCCAATTTATTTATACTCGGATGCGCCAAGCTGGTTCCGTCAACGATAACTTTTCCTTTGCCGCCACGCTTGAAAAACGCTAAGTCCAGAGTTTCTTTTGTGCTATTTTCTGTTGTGTCGCCAAACCAACTGAACTCAACTTTATTGCGATAATTAAATTCCACGCCGTCAGAAAAGACCTTGATTTGTTCAGGCAATGTGATGTTATGAAGTGAAAAAGCCTCTTCGATTAGCGAGATTTTCTGGAATTGCTCGCTGGACATCGGCATTATTTGCCAAGGACTGGTGCTTAAATAGCTATTTTCGTCCCGCGGCGTAATTCGCTCTGGGCTTTTCTCGATAATTTCCGTCGCTATTCCTTCGACGAAGTGTGATTTTTTCTTTGTCACGCGAATCGTTACAAGCTCTTTCGGCAGCCCTCCCCAGACGAACGCTTTGCGACCGTCGTCAAGTGTTCCGATAGCTTGCCCGCCGCCAACGATTTTTTCCAATCTTAAAGTCTCAAAAATTTGTTTTCTCATTAGGTTATATTATATCAGGATGTGTGGATTTTTTCTGTCTGGCGTGCTATAATCGTCATTGTCCTGGCAATAGTGGGACGTCGCCAAGCGGTAAGGCACTGGGTTTTGGTCCCAGCATTCGCAGGTTCGAATCCTGCCGTCCCAGCCAAGCTGTATAACAGAGTGAGCGACAAGGTTCCGTGACCTTTAGCTACCATGAATAACTACCTCTGTTGTAAAGCTTGGCCAAATAGGAATTACTGTCCAGTCCGCAATGGCTGGACGGTTTGTTTTGTGATTAGGTTCTGTGACCTCCTAGTAAGATATACTTAAATCAACTAGGATTAGGTGCTTAAGAGAAGAAGGCTTATTGGTTAATGAAGGCTAGTGTAATTCAGCTATTGTAAATAAAACTTTTATAAAGTATTAAATAACTTTATAAAGTTAGTTATAATAGGAATATGGATTATAAAAAGAAATTACAAGAAATCGTGGACGCCAGTGGTCTTTCGCAGCAGTCGCTTGCTAATGATATAGGGGTATCTTTGGTGACCCTTAATAGCTGGATAAATGGCAAGTCAACCCCAACTCGCAAGGCTCTACTATCAAAGATTGACGCCCTCTACAATAAATACGTAGAGGCCGAGGATGAAGAATTAATGGGCGAAAAAGTTAAGTATTATGGCCCTAGAGACCTAGCAACTGCCTTCTATATCAGTTCAGTCATAGAATTGTTAGAAAATTTTGATGAAAATAAAACGGGTTACACTATAAACGATATTTTAGAGCTATACAACGTTTATCTGTATGTTGATAACCTGGTTCTTCCAAAAGATATCGGTGACAAAAAGCTGAATGAATACATTGCACTAAAGCCTAAACTGCTTAAGGCTATTGGCTTATTTTTCAGTAGAATAAACGAAAATAATGTCTTTGAGATAGTCAAAGACGTAAAATTCGACTATCACGAAGACCTTTTGAAGATGCTCTCAGAGCACAAGTGCTACGATAAAATTACGTCAAATATAATGCTTCAAACACTCAGTTCTTCAAAGGTTGCCATGTCGAGTATACTGGCCAATAAGCAAATCGTAAAGCAATATAACCAAGACATACGAACGCTTATTCTATCAGACATAAAGAATGCTGAGTGCATTATCCAAAAATATTTCGAAAAAAATGAACGTCAAGATATTCACTTGCCTCAAAGCCTCACAAAAGAGGATGTAAGCGATCTATTGGAGCGCTATATAAATAGTGCAGACGCAAATCCAAACTACCTGCAGCTAATTGCTCGGTCGAGACCAATCCCAGAGGCAGGTATTGATGACAAAATAAAATTACTTGCAAAGCAGCGATATGCCGAATGGAATGATAACTTCTTTAAAGAAAACAAAGGCAGCTTGCTATTTGCGATTGAAATAACACTGTCTGATACTCAAAAAGAATCTGTTGATATATCGCGCGATGGTCAGACCGTTAGGTTTACCTATAGTAAAAAATGGCTCAAAGAAAATTCTGATAATCTGTCGGTATTAAGTAATTTTATACATATCTTCCCGATCGCAAACAAATACATGCTCCTTACGTTACCGTCTTACTCGTCACAACTAGGGATATTTGAGCGCTTTATGAAAGTCACTGGGCGCGAAGAGTATCCTGAGGGTGCACATTTCCAATTTATTGATCAAAGTACGTTTGGGCAGGTAATGATGTATGAACAATTTCTGCGATCGGAAGGTAAAGAGCTTGAAAATATCATTGCCTGGTACTTTAACGATTACCTAAAAGATACCTTTAGTGCTGATGGCTTTAGCTATGTAGCGTCAAGCACGGGCGCTACATACTTCGAAAGATGCAAGCATGTTTTCAGCGAAATGGATAGTGTTATAAAACAATTTAAGCTATATGCCGAGAACGGCAATATAAATCAAGAACTTTTGGCGATTACATCTAAGTCTCCCGACTATAAGGAAATTCCCAGTCAATTATCTGACAAGTACGTGTACGTAACGGAAAGTCCTGAGATTTTTGAAGTAATACACTATCTTTTTTCTGATCAGTCGAGGTTGACATATATAAATGACACTCTCCAAGATAAGGACCTCGCAAGCCTACTTACTAATTATGAGGTTAAATACCATGACTTTCACAATTACCAAAAACAATCTCTAGACAAGCTCATCGCATGGGGGATTATCAAGAAAGCGCCGAAACGTCTAGTGTTCAAGAACAAGCGACAAATACTGATACTAAAAAACCTATTCCAGATGGAAGCACTAAGCTATCATCGCCACTCGACTGAAAGTAAAGCTGAGATAGATGCAATGGTCAGTAGGGGTTGGCTTGTAAAAGAAGGGTCGCTTTTAACTAAGCCAGAGGCAGACTATTTTAGCTACTACTTAAATCAAAAAGAATTCAGCAGTGGACACGACCTTCGAAATATTTACATGCATGGAGCTATGTCCAAAGAGGACAAGGCAGATGAAGAAAAGCATTATAAAACATATATTATAGCCTTGAGGCTGCTCATCGCTTTGATTATCAAGATTGACGATGATTTCTCTGCTAAGCTTCGCGGCGTAAAGTAGTTGGCTATTTGGTGCCCAGACGCACGACTCGGCCCCGGTTTGGCTTGTTTCGGTCAGGGAGCGGGAGGGCTCAGGATTCTTTTCAATATAATCTTCTAAAAATCATCCCCGCTAAAACATTAAAAAGATACAGACGACTATTACTGGTGGTGGCATTACTTGGCAATATTCTACAGGGAACACTACCTAAATGTACTGATCTAAAAAAACGTGCCAACCTTTCTGTATGGGGTGTAAGAAGCATTGTGGCAAGAAATTGATTGGATAACTTCTGTACCGAAGGATAGCTTCAGCGACGCACTGCACGATTCAAAATCCCAGGAACCCAATCTAGTCTAAAGTGATAATCGTCGATTTCTCAACTTAAACGCCCCATCAATACCCTTCACAAGCTCAGCTTGCTGCCTATAGCTACCTGTCGTCAGCACATAGCGACCACATATTCCGCGAGGGGCTTTGTTTTGTCGTAATTAACGCCATGTGCTCTCAGTGTATACTCAACGATGTTCATATGATGGGAGATGGTCCGCGCTAGCTCATCGCTCACTTTGATATGGTTGCAGTTCTCCTCCAGAAAATCGCCAAGCTGAACGATAAGGTCGCGTTCATTTATTGCTCTTTCTGGGCAGTCAGGCCCTCCCGTAGAGCGAGGTCTTTCATTTCTTTTATCTGGGAGTCTATGCTCTCATCGCCTGTCGCTCATCGGATTCGCTCGATTTGCGCGCGTATAGGCAATATTTTTCAATATAACTATTCTCATTCATGACAACAACACATTACCCAATTCCCCCTGCAAAGTCTAGCGAATAATGACTAATAAAATAACCATTTTTATGGTATGATTACAGAGTCTATATATTACGAACAGTAAGTCGCTATAGCAGTGGTGGAATTACCCATATAAATGGGCGACCATTGTTAAACGATTGGGTAATTTACTCTTCGTAGTGTGTAGACAGTCGCAATGGCTGTCCTTTTTTGTTAGCACCGATGAAGGCGCCATTACTGAGCGGGCTCGCCTAAAGCTTATACAACGGAAAGAAGTACCTAGTAAAGCGTATGTCATCAATTATCATATCTCAAAATCAGCAGCATTCCCGGCGGATTGACGAGTCGTCGTTTGACAAAGAGGATTCGCTGCAATCCTATCTCTATGACAATCCCGACATTATACCGATTTACGATATTGATGAAGATGCGCGTCTGTATATCGCAGCTCGTGAATTTAGCACGGAACACGGACCGATTGATGCTCTTGGATTTGACCATGTAGGCAATATCTATATTATTGAGACGAAGCTGTTTCGCAATGCTGATAAGCGCCGCGTTGTAGCGCAAATGCTCGACTACGGTGCGGCGCTGTGGCGTCATGCGACAAGTTTTGATGCTTTTTTGCAACAGGTTGATACGCACACGAAAGATCATTTCGGTCATCCATTCCGCGAGCACTATGAGCAGTTTTTTGGCATTGATGATGCGAGCGAACAGATGCGTGCTATACAAGATAATTTGGCCGAGGGTAATTTGAAATTTGTGGTGCTGATTGATCAAATAGATGAGCGTCTGCGTGATGTGATTGTGTATGTCAATCAAAACAGTAAGTTTGATATTTATGCCGTTGATTTTAAGTACTATACGCACGATCAGCTTGAAATTGTCATTCCTCGGCTCTACGGAGCTGAAGTGAAAAAGACGGTTGCTGCGAGTGGTTCATCTGGTCGCCGCCAGTGGAATGAGGCGGATTTCTTTGCGGCCGTTAACGGTAACCGCGAGCTTGTTTCTCCCGAGCAGCGGTCGGTTGTGTATGCACTCTGGAAATGGGCGAAGCGACATGATGTACAGATTAACTGGGGTACTGGTGCGATATGGGGTAAGTTTAGTCCAGTGTTTAAGAAAATTGGCCATACTCGCTCGTTTTGCTCAATATCAATTGATGGTGCGACCGATATCAACTACTGCTATCTTGACGAGCAGACCGATCGCGTACTGCTGCGTGATATTCTCAAGCAGCATATTGGCGGCGCTTGCCCTAATGTGACTGATATTGATGCGAGCGAATTGTCGCGCAAAGGCCCAGTGTTGCCCGCCAAGATTATGGTGCAAATTGTTGATAAGGTAATTGCTGCGCTTGATGAATTTATCGAAAGAAAGGAAAAAGATGAAAATCAATAAACTTGCTTTACAGGCATTTTATGAATCACACAGAGACGAGTACTTGCGGCGACGATTTTCTGGTGACAAAGCCTTATGGGATGAATCATACAAATGGGATATATTGCCGCGCCTTAATAAAGAGCTGGCGACGTACGACTCGGTTAATAGTGACTCGATTGCAGAGATCGCGCATATTGTAACGCACCATACAAATACTAGCAATTTTGCTAACTGGCGTGATATTGATGACCTAAAGGACCTCTTATCGCGAAGAAATGCCCATTCGGTCTTGAGTGAATTATGGTTAGCAAAACCTGAAACGGCTGCGGAATGTATTCAGACGGCTAGTCAACTTGCACAATTGTTTATGTCAGACAGAAGCTTTGCTCCGTCTACCTGGGCATACCTGCTGGCAGCATTCGATTGTAATTCGTTTGCACTGTATCGTGAAATGATTATGAAACAAGTTGCCGAGATATGTGGTGTTGATAGCCCTACTGCTGCATCTCAGGGAGAAAAATACACATTACTCAACGACGCCGCATTGTATCTGGGTGAGCTAATGCGAGATGATATCAACGACGTGCCGTATATGCAGGCACTGAATGGGCAGGATTTTTTGTGGGTTACGCTAGAATATTCTGATTCTTAAAAGTCTGTTCCTTCATTTTCTGGAATGCCACGCGCAATGTTGTACTCTCTAATTTCTTGGCGGCGCTTCTCCTTATACTCCTCAAAAGAATACCTCTTAATGACTGAACCCGAATCGTCATATTCGACGTATTGCACGCCGCCAGCTGTCATTTTATCCACATCTCTTAGTCCCCAATAGGGCCTTATCCTTGCTACTCCCTGTATGCGTTTTATTTCGTCGCCGTAGGTTTTAATGAGCGATCACAAAAAGCGTAGTTTAAAACTACGTCTCGTCCCCGTTGTTACGCATATCACGACAGGGACTCTTCAATCTATAGGATAAAATCCTTGTAACTTGCCAAAGTCGCCTGTGCAATAGTCTGACTAGTTTGATGTAGGTGTTGTTTCACAAAGTAATACCCAAGTTTATACCCCGCCCAGCGCGGTAAAACATCATCGCCGGTGAAAAATATTTTGGTATAATCGTAAACCTTGTCTTCAAAATTGCCTTGTAGTGTGGCAATTATCTTATCAATTTCAGCTTGAGAAGTTTTCTGTATTTCTCTCAGGAAAAATTGTTGGTTTCGCCGTCCGAGTTTAATCATCGCTTCCTCTTCTAGCGCGACCGCCAAGCCCTCCAAAATCATCCC
>UNSQ01000011.1 GCA_900556885.1 Candidatus Saccharimonadota bacterium | reverse complement strand
TAGACATTCTGATGAGTGTCTATTCTTTTATGTGTGACATTGATATAATAAGCATAATAGGTTTTTAAGGAGGGATATGAAGAGTTTTTTGTGGAGTAAGGTTATTGGAGTGGCGATGATTGCAGGACTGATTTTGCCTGTGTCGGTGTCTGCTAATGGTATTGGTGGTCGACCAGCAAATCCTGATCCGAATAATCCCAGGACAAGTTCAATTTTCATCTATAATCTTTCTGGCGGCGCTTCGAAATCTGACCAATTGTATGTTCAAAACGGGTCTGATAAAGAAGAAACGATTGAAGTTTATTCGGTTGACGGTACGGTTACGACGACTGGTGATATGACTTGCAAGGAGAAGTCGGAGGATAAAGTCGGTGCGGGCAAATGGGTTTCTATCTCTAAGAAAGAGGTGACTCTTGGTGCGAACGAGAACACGCTTGTTGATTTTACGGTAAATGTTCCAAGCAAAGCAGATGTTGGCGAGCATAATGCATGTATGGTTGTTCAGCGGAAGGTTAAGCAGTCGTCAAATAATGCTGGCGGTATTCAAGTTCAGACTCGTCAGGCTATCCGTATGGCGATAACCGTTCCTGGTGATATTCACCGCGACGTGACGATTGAGAAGTTTAATGTTAAGAATTCTAACAGTAGTCAATTGTATGAAATTGCCTTAAAAAATTCCGGCAATGTGTCGGCTGATGTTGACGTAAAGCTGGTCGTGAAAGACCCGATGGGGAATGTTGTCTATAAAAACGGTGGCGTGAACGCGACGATTGCGAATGAAACGCGGCAGTTTAATTATGATAGCAATTTGGCGCCGTTTTGGGGCGGAAAATATAAGGTAGAGTTATCGATTTCCTATAAAAAGAAGGCTGGCGAGTGGGGAATTAGCCAGGACAAAAATGAGCTAATCACCAAAACCGCCGAGCCAAAAGAATTGTTCTTCTGGCCATCAACTACAGCGCTAATGATGATTGGCGGTGGAATACTTTTGTTCATTATTTTGATAGTGATAATTATCATAAAATCAAAGCGGAACAAAAAAACTGTTCAATTTAAAAAGCGTTGAGTTTATGAAAAAGTGATAGAATAGTTGTATGAAGAAAAGTTCTCTGATTAGAGCGTTTTTGAGCATTGTAATCGTGGCGCTTGGCGGGGTTTTACTACTGAAAAATCTCGAAGTTATTAACATTAGCTGGGATATTTTCTGGGGTACAGTTTGGGCTGCAGGATTTGTATTGTCTGGGCTGGTGAATATATTCAATTATCGAAATAAAACGGCGTGGATTTGGGGATTATTGCTGGTTGCGATTGGCGTTCTGATTGGCTTAAATTCTTACGGAATAGTTGACGTTAGTATCTGGAAGGTATTCTGGCCTGTAGTTTTGATTGCTGCTGGTTTGTCGATGATGTTTAATACTAGTCCTAAGAGCGTTAAGCGTTCTAAAAAGCTGGATAAAGACGGCGGCATTGGTAATGAGAAAATTGCTTGTTTTTGGGGCGAAGAAGACGCTGTAAAAGGTGATTATACTGGCGGTTCGTTGGTTGCGATATTTGGTGGTGTGGATTTGGATTTGCGTCAAGCAAAGATTAAAGACGGTTCTGTAATTGAAATTTTTACATTTTGCGGTGGCGTTAATATTACTTTGCCAGACGATGTGATTGTTAAGAACGAAGTGCGCGGATTTTTGGGCGGAACTGATGATAAAACTCTACCTAAAGATTCTGCCAAAAAGACTCTATATCTGAAGGGTGAGTGTGTTTTAGGCGGTCTGGAAATTAAATAAAGTTCTTGGGATTTTGATGAAAACGCGCTACAATAGCAGTAGGGCGTTTTCGCGTATGTTGAATTGGCGTGAAATGAGCGGTTATCAGCCGTGAAGTCTGCGGGAAGAAATTGGCATGAAGTCGAGATTAGAACCTGCCGTGAGCTTGCGTAAATAGCAAATAAAGAGCTGAAAGAATCACTTCTTTTGGAATCGAGATGGTACCGTCCGTATAAAGCACCTAAGCGGATTCTCGAAGTCAAAAGAGGTGATTTTTATATTAAAATTAAGAAAAGGCATAAATAATAGTGGCGAATAATAACCTCACATCAGCAAAGAAAGCTCGTAATGATGAGTTCTATACGCAGTACGAAGACATCCAAAAGGAAGTCCAAGCGTATATTGACTACAACCCGGATGTGTTCCGTGGCAAGGTCGTGTATCTTAATTGTGACGACCCGTACGAGAGTAACTTTTTCAAATTTTTTGCCAATAAATTCAACGCCTATGGCATCAAAAAGCTGATTGCTACCAGTTATTTCAACTCGCCGGTAGCGGGAACTGAGCTACAAAGTTCACTTTTGCCAGATATGCCGGATAAAGAGATTTCTCTAGTTAAGAAATCTGCACCGCAGACTAATACGACAACTGAAGATGGCGAGACAAAAGGTCGGGTGATTGAAATTACTGAAGTATCCGACGAAAATGGTGACGGAATATACGACCTAGAGGATATTAAAAAAATTATTCAGGCTAATGGTGGTGGTCGATCACTGAAAGGCGACGACGATTTTCCGCCGGGCGATTTTCGCTCAAAAGAATGTGTTGAGCTGTTGAAACAGGCGGATATCGTGGTAACTAATCCACCGTTCTCGCTGTTTCGTGAATATGTGGCACAACTGTTTGAATATGATAAGAAGTTTTTGATTATTGGCAATATGAATGCAATTACGTATAAAGAGATCTTCCCGAAAGTTATGGACAACAAGGTTTGGCTTGGGCCAACAATATCGAGTGGTGATAGAGAGTTTATGGTGCCTGAAAACTACCCTATAACAGCGTCTGGTTGGAGAATTGATAAAGACGGAAGGAAGTTCATACGAGTTAAAGGTGTGCGATGGTTTACTAATCTTGACCATGGTAAACGTCATCATAATTTGCAGTTGATGACTATGGCGGAAAATAGGAAGTTTAACAAAAAAGTAATTGACAGCGACGTGTGTTATAAAAAGTATGATAACTATGATGCGATTGAAGTATCGTTTACAGATGCAATTCCAAGCGATTATGTTGGGGTGATGGGTGTGCCAATTTCATTCCTAGACAAGTATAATCCAGATCAGTTTGAGATAGTTGCCTTTCGAAAGGGTGACGACGGAAAGGACTTAGTCGTTTCCGTCGAGAGAGAGAGAGAGAGATGTCATCCAGCCATACTTCAGAATACTTATTCGAAGGACTCAGACATCCAGCAGCCAACGGGGAGAGAGCCTATGTTGATGGACAAAAGAAATGTGCAAGAATACTCATACGCCACCTCTATACCAGGACTAATAAAAAATGCGGAAGGTAAAATTAATGGGAAAATTACATACGCAAGAGTTACAATACGCAGGAAAGGATCAGAAAAATGATTGCTAATCTAAAAAAATATACCATTGCCGAGGTTACTAAAGGCTTTACCTATAATGAGTTTGAAGGGAAGGGTCTGTTTGGTTTGAGCGGTAAGCTGACGATTCAACCAGAATATCAGCGTAATTACATTTATGCCGACGGTAAGAAGGACGTGGCGGTTATTGAATCAATATTAAAAGGCTACCCGATTGGTCTAATTTATTTTAATAAATTAGAGGATGGTGATTTGGATGTTTTGGACGGACAGCAGCGAATTACGTCGATTGGTCGATTTATTGAAGGGCGCTTCTCGATTGTGCGCAATGGTAATCAGACGCATTTTGATTCTTTGCCGCATGATTTGCGTCAGAAAATATTAGAAACAGAGCTTTTGGTGTATGAATGTGAAGGGACAGAGAGTGAAATCAAGGAGTGGTTTAAGACGATTAATATTGTCGGCGTACCACTTAATGAGCAGGAATTGCTGAATGCTATTTATTCTGGACCATTTGTGACATTAGGTAAGGAGACTTTCTCAAATTCCGGTAATGCGATGATCGCTATGTGGAGTGCATATATCAATGGTGACGCTAAGCGGCAAGACTTTTGGCATGTGGCACTGGAATGGATTGCGGATGCAAAGAAGATGACGGTCTCAGAATATATGTCGCAGCATAGATTTGATGATTCTATTGCAGAAGCGAAGACTTATTTTGATACGGTATTGAATTGGGTATCAAATATCTTTAATCAAGTCGAGAAAGAAATGCGTGGTCTGGAATGGGGAAGGTTATATGAAGAATATCACAAGTTTTCGTATAACTCTGACCAAATTTCCGCAAAAGTTAGTGAGTTATATGGTGACCCATTTGTAAAAAATCGTAAGGGAATATTTGAGTATGTTTTGGGGCTGTATTCTGGACAAAGAGGTGATCTTGGTGATACGAAATTGCTTGAGGTTAGGGTGTTTGACGATGCAACTAAACAAACTGTCTATAAAAAGCAGACCGAAACTGCGGAAGAAAAAGGTGTGTCAAACTGTTCTTATTGTGCAATAGGTCACGATGCTAACAAGGCGAAAATATGGAAGCTGAATGAAATGGACGCTGATCACGTTAGCGCTTGGAGCAAGGGTGGTGTAACCTCAATAGAGAATTGCGAAATGCTATGCAAATCACATAATAGAGCGAAAGGAAATAAGTAATGAAATTCAAACATGGCACACGTCGTCGAGCTGCAGAATATGAGAAAGATTGGGTGCAGCGATGGAAAGACGATGACACATTTAACAAGTCGGTCGCGCAGCGTTCTGCTGATAATTCTTGGGTTTTTTATGACGGCCCTCCGTTTTTGACGGGAACACCACACCATGGACATTTGTTGGTTAGCACGGTGAAAGATACGATGGGGCGATTCCATACGATGAAAGGTCAGCGAGTTGAGCGCCGTTGGGGTTGGGATTGTCACGGGCTGCCAGCGGAGGTTTACGTTGAAAAAACGCTAGGCATTTCTAATAAAAAAGAGATTGGCACGAAAATTAGCGTTTCGGATTACGTCAAGGAATGTCGAGCGGCTATGGTTCGAACTGGCACCGAGTGGGAAGATACAATTGAGCGAATTGGTCGTTGGGTCGAGTTTAAGGGCGCTTATAAAACCATGGATAATAATTACATGGAATCTGTTTGGTGGGCGTTCAAGAGACTTTACGAAGAAGGCAAAATCTATGAAGGCGAAAAGATTTTGGTCTATTGCACGAAGGACGCAACGCCAATTTCTAAGAGTGAAGTGGCTATGGAAAATAGCTATCAAATGGACACTGACCCGAGCTTATTCGTCTACTTTAAGCTGGAGGATGAGGATGAATATTTGCTTGCGTGGACGACGACGCCGTGGACTTTGCCGGCAAATATGGTCTTGGCGGTAAATCAAGACGTTGATTATTCTTTGGTGGCGTATGGCGATAAAAAGTTTTACGTTGCAAGCGACCGCGTTGAGAAAGTTATGACGGACGAAAAGCACCAGCCGCTGGAATATTCAATTGTTAAGACGATTAAAGGTTCTGAATTGGTGGGTAAAAGATTCGAGCCACTATTTGAAAATCGCGGTCCAGCTGCGCATAAGATTCTTCACGCTGATTTCGTGACAACTGAGGATGGTACGGGAATTGTTCATATTGCGCCAGCTTACGGTGAGGATGATTATGAATTGTGTCGAAAAAATGACGTACCAGTATTGTCGTTGGTTGACGGTGATGGAAATTACACAGAAGGTAGATGGCTGGGTCGCAACATCTGGGAAGTAAATAAAGAGATAGCGAAGACTTTATTAGAAGAAGGTCGGGCGCTGAAAATTGAATATATTCGTCACGAATATCCGCATTGTCATCGATGCGGCACGAAATTGATGTACCGCGCTCACCCAAGTTGGTTTATGGATATTCAGAGTCAGAAAAAGGAAATGTTGGAGGCGAACGAGCAGACAAGCTGGACGCCAGACAATCTGAGGACTGGACGATTCCATAACATCATCGAGCAGGCGCCGGATTGGAATTTGAGCCGTGACCGTTACTGGGCAACGCCAATTCCAGTGTGGAAGGGTGTGAAAAATGACGGCACGGAAGTAGTGAAGGTGATTGGTAGCTTTGCGGAATTTGAAGAAGTCACGGGTCGCAAGTTGGACGATTATCATTTGCCACAAGTTATGGACGTTACGTTTGAGTGCGACGGCGCAGAAATGCATCACATTGGTAAGGTTTTGGACTGTTGGTTTGAGTCTGGCTCGATGCCGTTTGCCCAATTTCATTATCCATTTGAGAATAAGGAAAAATTTGAAGCAAGTTTTCCGGCCGATTTCATCATTGAGGCGATTGACCAGACGCGTGGTTGGTTTTATAGCTTAACAGCGGTAAACGTGGCTTTGTTTGGTAAATCTCCGTGGAAGAATTTGATTTGTACTGGATTTATCAATGCTGCCGACGGTAAAAAAATGAGTAAGAAGCTAAAGAATTATACCGATCCGATGGAATTGATGAACAAGACTTCGGCCGACAGCTTCCGATTCTTGATGCTTTCAAGTCCGCTAACAAACGGCGAAAACTTTGCCTTGGCGGATAAGGATGTAATGGATGTAGCGCGTAAACTTGGTATGATCTGGAATATGTATGACTTCTTTACAATGTACGCTGAAGTTGATGGCTGGGAGTTTAATGGCGATTTGTCAGATCCGCTTCACGATTTAACAAATCCGTTGGATATTTGGATTGTGTCGAGATTGCATCAATTGATAACAGAGGTCGAGCGAGGTCTTAATAATTATAATCTTCAGGATGCGACTAAGCCGATTTTGCCATTCTTAGATGATGCAAGTAACTGGTATGTCCGACGCAGCCGCCGCCGCTTCTGGAAATCTGAAGATGACGGCGATAAAAATGACGCCTACCGCACGCTCCATTACGTTTTGGTGCGACTCAGTTATATGCTAGCGCCGTTTACGCCATTCTTAGCGGAAGAATTGTACCATAATTTGACGGGCGATAACGAGTCGATTCATCTTAAAGATTGGATGCCAGCTGGTGAAATAGATAATTCAATGCTTCGCGACATGAATGCACTGCGTACTGCGGTGAATGATGGCTTGTCGAAGCGCGCATCGGAGGGAATTAAGGTGCGTCAGCCGTTGGCGTCTGTGAAGCTTATCAATACTATTTCTCAGGATACACCAGCGGAAGTTGCGCAGTTCTTGATTGATATCGCTAAAGATGAATTGAACGTGAAATCGGTTGAAATTGTTACAGATTCAGAGTCTGAGTCGGCGCAACCGAGTGTTGTTTATGACTTAACAATCACTCCTGAACTAAAGCGCGAAGGTTTGATGCGTGAAATCGTTCGCCACGTCCAAAGCGCGCGCAAGCAAGCTGGTCTGCAGATAGATGATCGAATTGTATTGAGTATTTCTAGCGACGATTCTGAAATATCTCAAGCTATTGATGCTTTCGCCGATGTCATTAAATCTGAAACGCTCGCCGTGGAATTGAATTCTGTGGTCAATGAATCGGAAAAATATGATGCCAAAATCGAGGGCAAATTGGTAGAAATTTCCCTGAAAAAGGCGTAAAGGGCAGTAAGTGAAATGAGAATATCCTCCTCTTCATGGGGAGGATATTCTATTGACTTTTAATCGTACTTATGCTAATATATCATTGTTAATTGATAAAAATAAAAAAGTTATGCAAAATTTATTCAACAAATTATTTGGTAGTAAAATAGGGTTTTCGCCAATTGATCCGCTGGCGGATGGACTTGCTGAAGAAATTATTAAAGAGCAGCGGGAGCCACAGGCAATTCGGCTAGACGCTGACGAAATAGAAGACATTCGTAAGTTTTGGTCTCGTGCGGATGGAGATTTTGACAGATAATAGTGTATAATTAGCTCATGTTAATTGAGTCTTTAATGTTTTTTGCTCGAGCCGGCGGAGGTGGGTCGGGCTCTTCTGGGGGATCCTTAATTTTGATGCTACCCGCAGCTGTATCGGGCGGTGTGGCAGGCTTTGTAAAAAGGAAGACTAGATCGAAAATAGCAGGCTTCTTGGTAGGTGTTGCTGTTGGACTAGTTTTTAGTTTACTGTATTTAGCCGATTTAATGTGGTTCATATGTGCAGTTATTTCTACTTTTGTGGGGGTCGCTATCTCTGTATTTGTTGATAAGCTCAAAGTATTTCGCCAAAATAGTGAGGCGGCTACTAATACAGTTCGCCAAGCCTCCTCTGCTGATTCGTTATGGCAGCCAGATAATCTTACTAATTACGCTAGGCAAGTTTTTGAGAGGTTTCAGTATGATTGGAGCAACTTAGATTATGAGTCAATTCGTAAGTACACGACACAGAGATATTCAAATCATATTGGACTAGTAATGCAGGCTTTACGTCAAATGGGTCGTAGGAATATCGTCGATAACGTGCGGATAAATGAGGCTATTTTTGCTGACGCGTATGACGATGCTAATAATCAAAGCGATCGGGTGAGTGTAGCATTTTTGGCGGAAGCAGACGATAGGCTGGAGGAGGTTGCTACAGGTAAGAAAATCCGAAGTGCTAACGAAGAATTTGCAGAGAAGTGGAACTTTGTTCGTGAAGGCAATGAATGGAAATTAGATGGTATAAATCAGCCAACTGAGGACATTAATACATTAGTTGGCTCGCTGAATAAGTTTGCTAAGGACAATGGCATGTATTTTAGCCTGGATTGGGGTAGGCTACTTCTTCCGAAAGGTGGTAACTTATTTTTGCCGCGCTATTTTAACTCTGCTGACGTAAATAACCACGTTATTGGTATTTGGGATGGTGGCATTCTTGTTCAGCTTTATACTTGTGTGCTTAAAAATGGCAATGGATTTACGGACGAGGGTAAAAACAAAGATGAGGTTAACTATCTTATTGGTCAGATTATGCTACCCAAATCTTACGGTGGAATTTTGGTTGACAGGGATGATAATAGCATTTTTAGGAAGCGGATAATATCGCCAATTGGCTATAAGAAAATTGAAATGGAGTGGGGCGATTTTAATAAGCGCTATACTATTTTTGCCACAAACGAAGATCAGGCGGCGAGCTTTGAGTTATTAAATCCGAGTTTTATGGCGTGGCTGTATGACCAGGATATAAAAGCTAATATTGAAGTGATGGACAATATAGTTATTCTATATGCCCGGGTTTCTTCTGATGAAAAACGCTATGCGGAAATGTTGGAGATTTTAAGAAGAGCTCACAAAGAGCTGAAAATGTAGGAGGTGCTATGATTACTAAAGCCATTATTCCGGTCGCCGGTTGGGGCACGCGAATGTTGCCGATTACCAAATCTATCGAAAAGTGTATGTTGCCGGTTGGTACTCGTCCAGTGATTGATTATATTGTGCAAGACGTTGTGCGAGCGGGCGTGAAGGATATTTACTTCGTAGTTGGCGAGCAGAGCACACAGGTGCAGAGCTATTATCGGTCGAATATTCAATTGAACGATTATTTACGTCGAGCGGGAAAAGAAGATAAATTACCTCTGGTGGCGCCACTTCGCGACGTCCGAATACATTTTTTAACTCAGCCGGGAACTGGTGGTTACGGCACAAGCATTCCAGTTGGTCTGGCGAGTGAATTCATCGAACAGGGCGAGTCGGCTTTTGTGATTATGGGCGACCAATTCTTTTGGCGCGACGACGGCGGTTCAAACGCGGCAGATTTGGCGGAGTTGGTGAAATCGCGTGGATTGTCGGCTGGGCTATTAGGAAATCCTGTCGAAGAGGAATTTATTCCGCAAACAGGGATTATTGAAACTGACGATCAGGGCAATTTTGTGCGAATAATTGAAAAGCCAAAATTGGAAGAAGCTCCAAGTAATCTCAGCAACTCAAGTTTTTACGTCCTGAACAAAGAGATTTTTGAGTTGGCGCGAACCTTGCCAGCGAACCCTAAGAGAGGTGAGTTTGAGCTAACGGATGCGATTAATGCATACATCGATGGCGGCGGCGTGATTGCTGTTGGTGAGGCTAAGGGCGAATATATGGAATGCGGCTCACCGAGCGGTTGGCTGAAGGCGAATAACGCTATGGCAAAAAACGCTACTTGCTAACTGTACTTGATTTTATTGCTAGTTTTTGATAGAATTATTAGAGTTAATTCATAATAATTAAGGAACGAAATGAAAGCAGTCGTAAAAATCTCTGGCAAACAATATCTTGTCAGCGAGAAAGAGTCCCTCTTGGTGGATCTCCTCCCTGAAGGCACAAAAGAACTCACTCTCGACGCACTTTTAGTGATTGATGGTGATAAAATCAAGGTTGGTACGCCAACTGTAAAAGGCTCTAGCGTTAAGGCTAAGGTCATAGAAGCGGAAGTTAAGGGCGATAAGCTTCGCGTTATCCGCTACAAGAGCAAGAAGCGTGTACACAAAGAAACTGGTCATCGCCAGAAGTACACGAAGATTGAAATTACGTCAATCAAATAATCTGAAGAGCCGCTTTCATAAAGGAAGCGGTTTTTTGATGTCTGTTATTTATGTTCTGCTCATGCTATAATTAAGGTAGGTAAAAAGGGGAACGAATGACAAAAATCATTGCGGTGACAAATCAAAAAGGTGGCGTCGGCAAAACAACGACGTCAATTAACGTAGCATATTTTTTGGCGAAAGCTGGCAAAAAAACGTTGTTGGTGGATTTTGATCCGCAGGGTAATGCTACTAGTGGACTTGGAATAGATAAGCAGAATTTGGGCGCAACAATATCAGAGGTGATTATGCGACAAATTGACCTGGCTAATATCATATTGCCGACGGAATATAAAAACTTGTCAATCGCTCCAGCTACACCTCATTTGGCGAATACGGAAGTGGAATTGGCGCAGGCGCAGGGAAGGTTTGTTCGTTTGCGAGAAGCTTTACAGAAGGCGACGGATTACGATTATATTATTATTGATAGCCCGCCGAGCTTGAGTTTGTTGACAGTCAACGGTATGATTGCTGCTAATTACGTATTGCTTCCAGTCCAGGCGGAATTTTACGCATTGGAAGGATTGGGGCAGCTTTTGGAAAGTATGAAATTGATAAAGAAGGGGCTTAATCCACCCCTGGAATTATTGGGCGTTTTATTGACGATGATGGATTCCAGGACTACATTATCTGGGCAAGTTCACGCTGAGGTTAAAAAGTATTTCCCAGACAAGATTTTTAAGAATAGCATTCCGCGAAATATTCGCTTGGCTGAAGCTCCTAGTCATGGCGCGCCAGTTGGGGCGTATGATCGTTTTTCAAAAGGTTCTCGGGCTTATAAGGCGCTAACGAAAGAAATTATAGAGAGGGTGGAGCGATGAAAAAAGGTTTAGGTAGAGGTTTTGGGTCGTTAATTCCAACCAATTTGATTGATGAGACGTTCGATCCGACAGCGCAACAGGATGTGAAAGTTTCTCATTTGAGAGATATTGCTATTGACCAAGTTGTCCCAGATCCAGATCAGCCGCGTCGTTTTTTTGATGAGAATGCTTTGAATGAGTTGACGGAATCGGTGCGCGAGCATGGTGTGGTTCAGCCGATTGTTGTGACGCCAAAAGGCGATAAATATCTGATCGTGGCGGGCGAGCGACGTTGGCGTGCGGCGAATAGGGCTAATTTAACAGAGGTGCCGTGCATCGTCAGGAGTATGAGCGATCAAAATCGCCTGGAGGTCTCTTTGATTGAAAACTTGCAACGACATGATTTGAATGCGCTTGAAACTGCGACTGCTTATCAAAAATTGCGCGATCAATTCAATATGACGCTGGAGGAAATTGGCAAGCGTTTGGGTGGCAAATCTATAAGTGCGGTCAGTAATACGTTGAGGCTACTGAAATTGCCGAAGTCTGTGCAGCAGGCGTTGTTTGAGGGGCGATTAAATGAAGGGCAAGCAAGACCTCTAATCGGTTTGCCTGATGACGCCGCGGAAGATATTATGGAGCGAGCTATTCGCGAGGAGTGGTCGGCGCGACGGATTGAGCAAGTTGTTACTTTGTGGAAGCAGGCGAAGGCTAGTCCAATTGAGAACAAGCGCCGCCCAGCAGATATGCCTCACGCAGATGCTGTTGAAAGTCTTTCAAAGCGATTTGGAACAGGTGTGAAAATTCGTACAAACGGCCGTGGAGCTGGTCAGATCAGTATCAAGTTTAAGGATAATCTTGAATTTGAACGAATAAGAGAATTGCTCGAAAAGTAATTTTTATTAGAACGAGCGAATTTTATTGAATGGGAATATTCGTAGACTGACTGGTCCGACGATGTCATAAAGGGGGATTGGTCCCATACAGTTTCGAGAGTCGCAGGAGTAGCTTCCTTGGCGGTGGTCGCCCATGACGAATATTGTGCCTTCTGGCACGGTCGTATCGACATCTCCAGAAGTAGGCTGTCCTGGCTCATTTTTATTGACTGAGGTATCGGGGTTAAATCCGTCGGGGTTCTCTGTATTATAAACAGTTACGGTGCCGTTTTTCACAGTAACTCGCTCACCAGCAAAGGCGATTACACGCTTAACGATGTACTCATCTTTGCCTGTCGAGGCGTTAAAATTCGGATTTTTAAACACAATTACTTGTCCACGCTTTGGAATATAATTTTTATTCTGCAATTTTGAACCGGTGACGGGCAATCGATTGACGATCAGACGATCGCCGGTGTACATCGTCGTTTCCATACTGGCGCCTTCAACATTGAAAGTTTGAAATACAAAAGTGTTTAATAAAAGTGTACCAATCACCACGCCAACAACGAAAATGACCATTCCCAGGCCATCTTGTAATTTCGGATGACGATCCATAAAAGTAGCGTCCATTGTTTCAATTATAAGCGTTTTGTGTGTTATAATCAATAGATATGAAACCACGCAAACAGTCGATGGACGGATTTGTCGCCAAGCGACCACAGCGAACTTCGTTGGGGGAAATTACTAGCAAAAAAACGACTACGCTCTGGCATCATCGTAGTAACGAAGATAGTCCGCAAGTGTCGAATAATGCGACAAGAAATATTCAGCAACCAACTTCTGCTAATAAATTAAAGCAGAATATTAGCGAATCGTTGGCGGCAATTGATGAAAACACCAAGCCTTCTCATCGGCAGGAGCGCAAACAGAAGCGTAAGAAAAAGTTAATTACCAGGATTATTCTTGCGATTATCGGAATTATTATTGCAATTATGGCGGGCTGGTTGCTATTAAAATTATGGCAGACGATGAATTCGGTGTTCCATAATGGCGGAATCTTAGGACTATTTTCGCAGCAGAAGCTGAAAGAGGATGCTTATGGTCGAAGCAATGTGCTGATTTTAGGTACAACAGATGACGATCCGGACCATCCAGGTGCGACATTGACCGACTCGATGATGATTCTTAGTGTCAATCAGACAAAGAAGGACGCGTATATGTTTAGCATTCCGCGTGACTTGTATGTAAAATTTGGCATGGCATGTAATTCTGGCTACGCTGGTAAAATCAATGAATATTTTGGTTGCGTGAATAACGGAGATAGCGCGCAGGCAGAAGCTGAACGAATGGATAAAACTAAGAAATTCATCGGCGATATATTCGGTATGGATATTCAATACGTGGCGCATATTAATACTGCGGTGATTCGTGATGCTGTCAATGCGGTCGGCGGAGTTACCGTTGACGTACAGAGTCGTGATCCGCGGGGAATCCTTGATCCAAGTATGGACTGGATGTGCCGAGCGAAGGAGTTGAATTATCAGCAACGTCGCGAACGATGTCCAACAGGTCACTATATGCAATTGACTAACGGTAAACATGAAATGGATGGCGAAAAGGCGATGTGGTTCTCTCGAGCGCGTGGTTTGGTGGCGCCAACTTACGGATTGGAACAATCCAACTTTGACCGAGAGAAAAACCAGCAATTGGTACTTATGGCACTGAAAAATAAAGCTACTTCCACGGGAACGCTGACTGACTTTGGTAAGGTGACGTCTCTGATGGATGCCATGGGCAAAAACTTGCGCACAAACATTGACACGAAAGAAATTCGCACAATTATGAATCTTGGCTCGGAGATAAAAGAATCTGATATTCACAGATTGAGTTTTGTAGAGGAAAACAATGTACTTATGACTACTGGCACGGCGGGTGGCGCAAGTATAGTCCAGCCGGCTGCGGGATTGTATGATTATGACGACATTCGCGCTTATATAAAGTCTGAGATTTACGCAACGCCGTTATCTAAGGAAAAAGCCACAGTTGCCGTGTTGAATGGTTCTGGCGTGGCTGGAGCAGCGCAGAAAGAAGCAGACAAATTGACAGAATTAGGAATGAAAGTTGTTCGTGTTGGCAATGTTCCAGGTGGTGAGAAAGTAGCAAAAACCCAAGTTTATCAATTGCCAGCTGGTAAAGAAAAAACCGCTACAAAAGATAAATTTAAGGAGTTGTACGGCTCGGTTTCATCAGATTCCTCGAAGTATAGTTTGAATGTTGACGCACAATTTATCGTTGTTGTGGGAACTGGCTCATAATTTGGTATAATAGAGTAAGTTATGGAGTTACTGAAAACTGTTAAACGAAGAACGTTTTGGAGCGAATTAGTTTACTATGTCTTAAATATTGGCTTGGCGGTGGCATTGCTTGTTATTGCTCAAGCATTTCAGACCCCGTTTCCAGCGTTAGCGCTTGTCGTGCTGAGTAAATGGCGCATAATTGCTGTTCGTCCGCGTTTTTGGTGGGCGAACATTCAGGCTAACTTGGTTGACCTGACGGTCGGAATTGGTGTTGTTGGTCTGATGTATCTACCTACGTCAGTGTTTTATTTCCGTGTAGCGTTGGCGATATTATATGCAATTTGGCTGGTCGTGATTAAGCCGATGTCTAAGCGCTGGCAGGTTGCTATGCAGTCGTTGATAGCTATTTTCGTCGGCGTAACTGCGCTTATGGTAGTGTCATACGAGTGGCCAGTTTCTGTGGTTGTTATTCTGATGTTCTTGATTGGCTATAGTTCTGCGCGCCATTTCCTACACAGTTATGACGAAGAACAAACGGTTTTACTTTCGGCAATCTGGGGACTCGTCTTTGCTGAGCTGGGTTGGCTGTCGTATTATTGGACTTATAGCTACGGAAAGTCATTATTTGGCGGCGTTTCACAGGTTACAATAATCTTATTGCTATTCTCGCTCGTCGCCAGTAAAGCTTACCAATCTTACAACAAGCACAAAGCTATTCGATTTTCAGACATATCCGCTCCGGTGATTCTTGCAGTCGGAATTATCTTAGTGATGCTAGTGTTCTTAAATTCTGTAGTAATTTAATCTTGGGCGCCAGTGAAACGTAGGACCAGGATGTAATCGAGAGCCCTCTCTTTTACAAAACCATTTTTCACGGCTTCGTCAAGTATTCTATTGTGCTGCTGGGGGTCCGCCTCGATAAATAGTAAGCCTTCTGAAGTGAGACATCGTGGTGCTTGCGAGATCAATTGCAATATCAATTTCAATCCTTCGTCTTCGGCGAAAAGCGCAATGTCTGGTTCGTATTGGAGTTCTGGCGACACGTCCCAATTCTTATCGACGTAAGGCAAATTGGCAAATATATAGTCAACGGGTCGAAGCTGGCCATTAAGTAATGATTGCTGTTGAATATGGACGTCCGCATTTAAGGCGTTCGCATTTTTTTCTGCAACGTTTAAGGCTGGTTTGCTGATATCGGATAAGATCACCGACAAGTTGTTTCTCTCTAATTTGGCAGTAATTCCCAGACAGCCAGACCCTGTGCCAACGTCAATTAAAACTTTTTCGGCAATTTCACTGGCGGTCAGTTCTAAGAACAATGAAATTAGATCTTCGGATTCAGGGCGGGGAATTAAAACGGAAGGAGATACGGTAAATCTACGCCCGTAAAATTCTTTATAGCCCAGAATGTAGGCGATTGGTACGCGGTCTAATCTCAGATCTAGTCTGGCATTTGCGATGTCAAATCTCCTGGGGTCAATTTCTTCGTCTAGGTGAGCATGTAGGTAAGTGCGGTTTTTTCGCAAAGTGTTGGCTAATATTAATTCAGCGTCTAATCTGGCGGACGGGATGTTTGCCGTTTTTAAGGATTTTGTGGCAATTTTTAGCCATTCAGAGATGATCATGCTGCTAATTATAACATATATCTATGGAATGTAAAAAGTAAAATGCTTGCAAAAACTGAGAAAAATGGTAAAAAGTATTGACAAATCAAGAGAGAGAGAGAGTATTATAGGCTTCATATCATTAGCGAAAGGAATGAATATATAATGGAATTGCCAAATAATACGTACAGTAGCGAAGCCGCAAAGCAAATGGAGTTTGCAGAAGGATTTAATCCTGAACTGACTACTGAAGAAAAAATACGGGCGGCAGTAGAATTTGATGATCTGGTTCAGTCGACACTGCTTAGATTCGCGGGGGATGCGAAAACTTATGATCATACTGTACTAGAAGATCGGGTAGAGTCGATTATTCCTTTAGAAATTCCTCAAGAAGACGGATCTTATGTATTGGTCAGCGTGGAGTCCGCTCTGCTTGATAATGGAGATAAAAAACGATCCATACGAATTACGGAATCGGATGGGAGAGATAAAGAGACGCATGATTATTATATAGAAGATGATCAGGTTTTGAGGTACGATAACAATCTTGCTGAGCGGCCGAGAGAATTGAGGGGAGCGCTGTGCCCTGAAGAAAGTATCAGTATTGAGGGCATAAAGCGTATGATCGATGAGTGTAAAAATGAAATAGAGAATGATAAGTTAGAGCAGCAAATGGGGCTAAATCGTCAACCAGTCGGTGTGGAAGAGATAAGTAAGTTGGCGGAATTATTGGAGTCTGCTAAGCCGCGTAAGCTGTACTAATTACTAGCATTCTGAGCTTTCAGTTCGCGCTCATATCTCTGTAGATTTTCAATCAAATCATCGATATCCCCGTTCATTGCAGCGGGGATATTGCTGCGGCTGTAGTGAATGCGGTGGTCGGTGATTCGGTCTTGCGGGAAGTTGTACGTTCGGATTTTTTCTGAACGGTCGCCAGTTCCAACCAACGAGCGTCGCTCGGCACTTAATTTGGCGTTTTCCTCGTCAATTTTCATCTGTAACAATCGCGAACGAAGCACGCTCATGGCTTTTTCGCGGTTTTTAATTTGCGACTTTTCATCCTGGTTTGTGACGATCATTCCAGTCGGCAAGTGGGTAATTCGCACCGCCGAGTCTGTGGTGTTCACACTCTGTCCGCCGTGTCCACTGGAGCGGTAAATGTCAACTCGCAAATCGTTCGGATTTATCTCAATGTCCGCTTCTTCGGCTTCTGGCAAAACCGCCACTGTTACGGTTGAAGTGTGGACGCGACCTTGGCTTTCGGTGACTGGAACTCGCTGAACTCGGTGTACGCCGCCTTCGAACTTCAATTTAGAGTATGGTGCGTCACCCTTGATCATGAAGATAACTTCTTTATAGCCGCCAGAATCGTTGGCTGATTCGCTGATTAATTCTACTTTATAGCCGTTAGATTCGCACCAACGTAAATACATGCGGTATAGTTCCGCTGCAAACAATGACGCTTCATCACCGCCAGCTCCAGCGCGGATTTCCATGATGATATTCTTCTCGTCGTTGGGGTCTTTCGGAGTAAGTAGGATGAATAATTCTTCTTCTAATTCGGTCAATCGAGCTTCGGTTTCAGCAATCTCAAGTTTCGCCAGCGTAGCCAATTCGCCGCCTTCGTTGGCTAACTTTTTGGCCTCTACTAAGTTTTTTTCCAGGTTTTCTCGCTCTTCACCTTTGGAAATAAGCGTTTCTAATTCTGAAAATCGTTTGTTTTTTACCGTAAAATCTGGTGAGCTGTAAGCATCAGGTTGCGCTAAAAAATTGCTCAAATCAGCTCGTTCATTTTTCAGAGAATCCATATCTAAAGAAATCTTCGCCATATCTATAAAATTATATCATACATTGACAAATGTTTCCTTGTATTGTATTATATAGCCATAATGAGAGAATATGAGGGCGATTCGCGTGATTTGGTTTACGAAAATGCTGATAAGTTGGCGCTTTGCGATGTCGGAAAGTCGTCTGAACTGGTGCAGTGTATTGAAGATCTTCCAGATGATATGCCAGCAAACGATCCGAGGGTTGATTTGATCGTGAAGAGTTTGTTTGAGATTGACACCAATCCAATAGAGAAGCCAGTTTCATTACGCGATTTGAATGAATCAATTAAAGGTAATATTGCCAGTGAAACAAAAATATCTATATATGAGGGTGAGTGGCCTGACATGAGAGCGATTCCGGAATCTGACATTCCGTTGCCGGTTGAATTATTTGTGGCTGCACCGATGATTAAAGATTGGCGAGAAGGGCGAATGTCGGAGTCGAAAGGTGGGAAAAGTAGTCGCGATATTATTAGGCAATACGCAGAAATGAATCCGAAAACTAGCCCTCCAATACGCAGCGTAGATATTGTAGTGGATTCTGACGGCGGAGTATTTTTGGCTTTGCAAGGCGATGGTGCTCACCGCTTATGTGCTGCAAAAATGCGGGGAGACCGTGAAATATTATGTCGCGAGGTAAATATTGTCAGATTGAACTAACGTAAAATAAAACCGCCCAGTGATTGAGCGGTTTTTGAATTGTCGGACTAATTTGTTAGATTATTTAGTCTTTTTGTCTGATTTTGGAGAATCAGTTTTAGCTGCTTTTTTAGCGTTAGCTTTCTTTGCTTTGTTTGCCAAAGCTGCTCGGCGAGCTTCAGCGGCTGCTTGACGAGCCTTAAAGCGATCAACACGACCTTCGGTGTCGATAATTTTTTCTTCACCAGTAAAGAATGGGTGAGATGCTGATGAAATGTGAACCTTAACTAATGGATATTCGTTGCCGTCTTCCCATTTGATGGTTTCGGTTGTTTGCGCTGTCGACTGAGTCAAGAACGCGAAGCCCGCTTGTTCGTCGCTAAATACGACAGGGCGATAGTTCTGTGGGTGAATACTGCTTTTCATAAC
>UNSQ01000010.1 GCA_900556885.1 Candidatus Saccharimonadota bacterium | reverse complement strand
TGTTACGGCAGAGAAATATTCTCTAAATTTTGTATTAAAGGAAAACCCACATTCAAGTAATGGCATATATAGAGTAATATTTTCAACTTGCTTTGTTTCGTTTTTTATTGATGATTTTTTAATTAAATTACCCTTAAAGTACTGCTCAATAATATAATTAAGTTCTTGTTTTGTACCTCTATGTTCTAATGCTAGCGACCTGCATATCTGTGAAAGTTCTTCACGATACCAATAGTATTGATTAAACTCATCAAACGATGTGATTTTATCAAACTCAGGTCTACTTTTTGTCAATCTTTTATCTCCTCAAAACCAATTTGCTTTTTTCACGTCCAATATCTACAACTCCTCAACCTTCACTCGCCTCTGCTCCGTCGTATCTCGCTCACGAACAGTAACGGTGTCATCTTCCAGCGTCTGAAAATCGACAACCACGCAATGTGGCGTACCAATTTCATCCTGACGGCGATATCGCTTACCAATGTTTCCATTGTCGTCCCACATAACACGTCCAGGATTTTTCTTAGATAGGCTAGCGTAAATTTCACGCGCCTTCTCCACCAATTCTGGCTTATTCTTAAGTAGCGGCGAAACGGCAAATTTAACCGGCGCCAAATGCTCTGGAAGCGCCAAATAAACGCGCTTACTGCCGTTCTGCTCGTCCTCGCGATACGCACTCGACAACACCGCCATCAGCGCTCGCTCGACGCCAAAACTCGGTTCAATCACGTGCGGCACAAACTTCTCATTCGTCCCCTTGATCGTATATTCCATACTCTTTCCGCTGACGCGCTGAATATTCATCAAGTCAAAATCAGTCCGATACGCAATTCCCATCAGTTCTTCCTTGCCAATTGGAAAATCATATTCAATGTCAATCGTTTTCTTACTGTAATGCGCCCTGTCTTCCGCCGGAACATCCAACTCGTGAATATTCCTAGGATCTAATCCCAACGCCTCCAAAAACTCGTGCGTCGACTTCAACAATTCATCAAACGCTTCCTGCCATTTTTCTGGATTGACAAAATATTCAATCTCCATTTGCTCAAACTCCCGAGAACGGAAAACAAAATCTCGCGGCGCAATTTCATTACGAAACGCCTTGCCCTGCTGAGCAATTCCAAACGGCAAGTCTGGATAAAAACTATCAACAACGTTCTTAAAATTGGTAAAAATTCCCTGAGCAGTTTCTGGGCGAAGATATGCAACGCTGTCCTCATTCTCAGTGGCGCCAACGCTCGTCTTAAACATCATATTGAACGTTCGCGATTTGCTTAGCGGATTTCCATCTGGGCTTTTAATTCCCCGTTCCGCAATCACTTCATCCATTTGCTCCATCGTCAAACCGTCAGCGTCAATTCCATTGTCCTTAAGAATGTGGTCGGTGCGATAACGACGATGATTGACCATATCTTCACACAATGGGTCAACGAACGTATCAACATGCCCACTCGCTTTCCAGACTTTCGGATTCATCAAAATTGCCGCATCGACGCCATATATATCGTCGCGCTCGTCAACAAACATTCGCCACCATAAATTCATAATGTTGCGCTTCAATTGAACGCCCAGCGGACCATAATCCCACGTTCCAGACAAACCGCCGTAAACATCAGAACCTTGATAAATAAAACCGCGACGCTTACACAGGCTAATAATATCTTCCATTTTTGCTTGACTCATTGAAAAAACCTTTCTCCATGTTGGCAACATGGCGATTCACATTATTACCCAAATTATACCATTTTACTGACAATTTTACACTGCCGCGTGTTGCCTGGCGGTCAACCAACAATCGTTTATAACCTCAGTTATTCCGCCGATTTGCGCCACATTCGCGAGCGGCTTTGCCTGGATTAACCTTAACAATTTAATTGCGCCTGCGCCCAAATCACCCTGCTCCGCCAATCTCAAACCTTTTTCCGCGCTATCATACATATATTTTTTATCAGGAAGTAGCGCCGCTGTCGTCACATCTGTGCGAAGATTCAGTTCATCTCCCAACAAACTTGCGTATTGCAAATAAAACCACGTTTCAATCAATTTTTGGTTTATCGCGGGATTATTCAATTGCTCCAAAACTTGGCTCAGCACATAATACCACTCTGGTTCGTCAATATTTTCACTCGCCGCAGAAACCAATTTCATTACTGAATACGCAAACTGCATCCGATCGTAATCTTCCAAAATATGCCGATAAAAAGCCGACAATCGAGCGGAAGTTAATAGCCCCAAATCGCCCCGACCAGAACGAATAACCACGTCGCAAATCGCGAATAATTCAATTCCACCCGCCAATTTACTGCGCTCGCGTCGCACACCTTTAGCAATCACGCTACGTCGACCTTTTGGCGTTAGTAATTGCAAAACTCGGTCAGCTTCGGCGTAATTCGTTCGCCTCAAAACAATTGCTTTTACTCGTTCACTCTGCCCCGTCATTTAGAACCTCGCGAAAAATCGCCCGCGCCTCATTCGGACGCATCGATGTTTTATTCAAAATCGCCTTCACGCCAAGCGGACGCAAATCGTCCATTTTAACGTCGATATTCGTACAAACCACAATCGGCAAACTCGCCAAATCCGCGTACGATCGCAGCTCATTCAACAGAGCAATCGCCGTTTCGCCAGCTAACAACATATCTAAAATCACCGCATCAGGTTGCCAATTATCAATAATTTCAATCGCCTGACCACCAGAAACCGCCACTCGATGTTCCGCCCCAACATCCGCGGCAAACTTGCCCAGAATATCCTCCCAATTCTTATCATCCTCAACGATTAACAGTTTTTTCATATCAAGCTCAACTGCCGACTAATTGGCATTTCTACATAAAAAGTCAGTCCATCACGGTGACGAATCAGACCAATCCGCCCGTTCATCGCCCGCGCAAATTGATTCGCCACGTAAATCCCCAGCCCGCTACTTTCCGGCCTTGTTCGCACGGTTTTTCGCGTTTCCATTTCATCAAGCAAAAGCCGATATTCCTTCAAACTCATCATCGGTCCAAAATCCCGCACGCTCATTCTCACGGCATCTTTTGTCGCCTTAACCGAAACCTTAATCTCCGATCCGTCCTCCGTATACGCCAACGCGTTATTCAAAAAATTCGCCAAAATTCGCCCCAAAAGTGTTCGGTTCGCTAATATCAATTGACTATTTCGACTACTCTTAGGCCAGCTAACTTTTCGTCCGTAAAGCATTGCGTTGAACTTCGTTTCCATCGCTACTTGCTGGCATAAAGCCAACGGATTGACCGGCTCAAGCGGAAATAACGACGGCGTTAAATTGGCTGAATTTGCCAAATCAATCGTAAGCTGCAACGCCTGCTCAGAAGTCCGAATAATTCGTTGCTGGATCTGAGTTTTATCGACAGAACTGGTTAAATCGTCGTCCAACAGTAGCGCCAATTGCCTAATCAAAGCCAGCGGCGTTTTCAGCTCGTGTGCCGCCACCAAAACGCTCGGCAATCCCCCAAAATCAGCATCACTCCACTCTTTACCTGCCATACAATTCTAGTATAGCAAATATGTACTAGGTTTTTCTATTCAGAGATTTTTACAGTGCTCAGTATAGTCTGGAAATCTGGCTTAAACGTGTCTGCGTCGGTTGAAAAACGAATAGTTTTATCGCGAACTTTCATCAAAACCACAGAGCCGCGCAATTCTTTCTCAAACGTACCGTCAATCCGAGTTGCTGAAATTCCATTAAACTCAGTACTACTTGAGGTCAATTCACCCTTCTTTAGTCGTGATTGATAGTCATTCAGCACCGTATCCATATTCTTATTGATAATCTCTAGCCTCAGCGCAAACCGACTATTTTTATTAGTTGTCGAAGGAACTGAAATAGGGTGAAGATAAGCTTTGTAATCGCCCCTGTCGCTGCCGTCATTCCCTACATATACACTCCAAGTCTTTGGATACATGAACGATACTCGACCATATTCAGCAGGACCAACAAATTCAATACGCGGGTTTTTTGCTTCTTCAGAAAATTTCTTCTGGTCTGATTCGGCTTGTTCACTCTTCCCCTTAGCAACTTCAATCGCAACTTTACTATCAACGCTGCTTTTTTCTCGGGAGTATTGCATGTACGCCCAAATTGCCAAAGATCCAGCAATCAAAAACAATATCAGACAGCCGATTGTGCCGACCATCCAGCCATTAACTGAGCCGCGCTCACTCTTATCTCTCATCATCATATTGTAAAGTATAGCTTATGCTTTAATTGATGTAAAGATCCTACTCAGCGTTAAAATCCTCGCTAAGAACCTCGACATCATGTCGCATATCTTCCAACGTGGCAGTAATTTTTTTTGATAACTCTCTCGCCTCAATAAATCTCTGTTTCGCCTCATCCAGATTAAAATCATCGCCTTGAAACCACGCGATTCGCTCGTTCAATTCAGCCATCATTTGCTCAATTGTCATATCGTTGTTCACTATTCTCAATCCTCGCTTTCATAATTATATCTTTTGTTGTAATCTCTACAATATTACCAATCTGTAAATCACCCTTGATCATTGCATAGCCACGACGCAGCGCCATTTCCGGATCATACTCAGCGATGACTTTTTGTTGCGACAATGTTGCATTTACAGCCGCATCCACGCGACTTGACCACTGTTTTAGTGCTTCTTTTTGCAACATTGTTGCATTAAGCGATTGCTCTTCGATAGCTCTACAAATTGAATCTTTCGCGTCAATTAGCCTGTAATGCAAATGCCTAATCACTTCTCGCTTGTCAGGAAACAGCAATTGCGCGGCGTTACTCGGCGTGGCTGCGCGAACGTCCGCCGCCAAATCGCATAAACTCTCATCAATTTCATGACCAATTCCAGTCATTGTTGGAATGCGGCTACTCGCCACCGCCCGTACTAGTTTTTCATCATTAAAACTCGCCAAATCTTCCGCACTGCCACCGCCACGAATCAAAACAATCACATCTGGAGATTCTGACATTTGATTAAAATATGATATTGCCCGAACAGCTTGATCTGCAGCATTCGCACCCTGCACATTAACGTTGGCGACTACGAATTTCACGCCACCCCAACGTTCGCTAGAAATCTTCATAAAGTCAGCATACCCCGCCGCTTTCGTGCTGGAAATAACAGCCACCCTCTGAGGATATTGCGGTAATGGACGCTTTCTTTCAGAATTAAACAAACCCTCAACTGTCAATTTTTGCTTCAAAAGCTCAAAACTTCGCTTCAAACTTCCCTTGCCTAATGGGCGAATTTCTTGAACGTTCAGACTAAAGGCGCCATTATCCCTAAGCGCTGGCATTGCCCGAACGACAACTTTCATTCCATCTTCAATTGGCGTGCGTAAATTACTAAAACCAACAAAACACCGAACCAGTCCGTCGTCATCTTTCAGATCGAAAAAAGCGTATTTCGGAGGATAAGACTTGAGACCAGAAACTTCACCTTCAACTTCAACCATCCCAGCAAAAGCCACGTCAAAAGTTTGATTGACAACTGCTATGAAATTACTAACGCTAAATCTGGGAATCATCTGGCTTGCCGTATTTAATCAGTGCGTGTTGATAGAAAATATAGCCAAAGATAATCGTGCCAGTAAGTAAAATTGCTCGCGTCAAAATTATTCCAGCAATCGCCAAATCCGGCGGAGTGCCTGCCATACTTAAGAAAATAATCATAATGGTTTCATAAACGCCGGTTCCTCCGGGAGTAAACACGACAATCGCCGCCAATCCCGCCACACCGTATCCAACCATCAGAATCGCCGGATTGACGAAAACACCCAGCGACAAAAACGCCACAGCAAACATCGCCACGTCAAAAACAGTGTAGACAGTTCCCCAAATCATCGGTTTTATCAGAAGTTTCGGATGATTGGACAAATCTTGAAAATCGTCCTGCATATCAACAAAAAACTCTTCGACTTTCTTCGACTTCATCACTCGTCGCTTCTTGCCTAAGGTTGCAATTTTTACCAATGTATTGATGAATTTAGATAATTTAGCAGCAGTCATCTGCATACGTCGCTTTGACGAAAACACGAAAATCAGACCAAACGTCAGCGCCAAAACCACGATAATCAATAAGAAACTAGCGGCAACGATATAACGATTAACCTTGCCGTCAATAGCCAGCGCCAACACAGCAATCACCAACAAAACCAAAAGCGACAAAAATCCCGTAACGTAACGAATCACCTGCGCAAATGTCGAACGTGCCGAACTCACGCCGAGCTTGTGCATTCGCCACGTCGTATACGAAATTCCACTAACTCCACCCGACGGAAAAATATGATTGACCAAATTAAGCTCAAGCGCAATCCTCGTCTGCTCCAGCCTGGAAATATGATGAATCAGATTCTTCTCTCTTAAATACGAAAAAATCATCTCGCCGCCAGCGAAGTACACGATAATCTGGAACGGCAAAAGTAAGAATAATAGCCATAAATCCGCGTGCAAAAACAGATTCCACGCCTTCACGAGCTCATGCCGAGATAGAAAAATTATTATTGCCAAAACCACCAACGTCAAAACGCTCATAATGGCTCGTGGCGATTTCAACAATTGCAACACCTTCGGTAACATAACCTTCATTATACCACGATAAATGTTATAATTACGACATGTTTATAGCTATTCTTGGACGCCAACCAGAAATCTCTATCGCCGAATTAGAGGCGGTTTACGGTGCTAAAAATGTCCAAAAAATCTCCAACCAAGCCGCCACGGTTAATTGCGACAATTTATCAATTGACAATCTCGGTGGGACAATTAAATGCGGACAAGTCATCACGAAGATAAAATCGCAAAAATCAGACCGCAATACCCTGCTCCAAGCCTCAAAAATTATTGTTGAAAAATACACGAAAAAACTTTCACATAGCCAGAAAAAAATAACGCTTGGAATAAGTTTTTATGGCAATAAAACAGATCCGAGGAATGTCCAAAAAATCGGAATTATCTTAAAAAACAACCTGAAAAAATCTGGCGTTAGTTTGCGCCTAATTCCTAATAAAACCGCCGCGCTGTCCACTGCGACCTCTCACAATAATAAACTCGGCAGGTCTGAGGCGAAAATTGAAATTATCATATCTAAGAACGTGTACGGAGATTTGATAATTGCTGAAAGTCGTGGCGCTCAAAATATCAATTCGTATACTCAGCGCGACCGCGGACGACCAAAGCGCGACGCCTTCGTGGGAATGCTTCCGCCTAAACTTGCGCAAATTATGATTAACCTGTCTGGCGCAAAACCTAACGATTACCTCTGGGATCCGTTCTGTGGCACAGGAACGGTATTGCAAGAATCTGCACTTATCGGCGTGAATGCTTATGGCAGCGATTTGAGCGACAAGATGATATCTTACACGACTGAAAATATGAACTGGGTGGAAAAGACTTTTTCGACAAACACTTTCTGGCAAGCGCATCAGGCCGACGCTACCTCTGTAAAATTAACAGATGAACAGAAGAAACGGATTTCTCAAGTTGTTTGTGAAACATATTTAGGTCAGCCATTTTCCGCTCCGCCAAGCCCAGAAAAACTTCACGAAGTAGTTGGAAATTGCAATCACATAATTAGCGATTTTCTGCAAAATATCCATTCGCAAATTCGCCCAGACACGACGCTTTGCATAGCCGTTCCAGCGTGGCAAAATCGCGAAGGTAAATTCACCCACTTGCCTCTGATAAAGAATCTTAAAAAACTTGAATATCAGCAAATTATCGATAAAAACCTCTTATATTACCGTGAAAATCAAGTTGTTGCCAGAGAAATATTGGTATTAAAACCGGCAGATATAGCCAAAACCGCTTGACAACTGGCTTTATTTTCGATAAACTAGAACAGATTGTTTTATAGAAACTATAAGGAGTAAAGAATGTCAAAGGTTAAAGCTGGTGGTTCTAGTAAGAACATCCACAACAATGCTGGTCAACGTCTTGGCGTTAAGCGATTTGGCGGTCAAAAAGTTTCCGCTGGAGAAGTTCTAGTTCGCCAAACTGGCGCCACAAAGATCGCTGGTGACGGCACATACGTTAGCCGCAATTTCACAATCCACGCCGCAAAAGATGGCGTAGTTGGCTTCAAATCAGTTAAAAAAACCAAGTTTACCGGCAAATCAGAACGCCGAACGCAAGTTATTGTTCTTTAATCGGTAAAAACTTTTTATTAAAATAGCTCCGGTCAATACGGAGTTATTTTATTATTAATAATTATTTCTTACATATTCGAGAAGTGCCCTTGCAGAATCCCTATGCATACCACTTCTCTCCTTGCCACCCCTGTAATGAGTAACCATTTTGTCTTGTCTGTCTACATCAAATGAGCCGTCCATCATAGCAATTGCCAGCACTACAGTATATTCACGACTGCGCATTTTACCCGCATAATAATTACCTCCGAGGTAATTAGGAGATTTTAGATTATCATATGAGTCGCGAAGGACTCTGTCTGCCAAAGCGCCTGGATTAACTACCGCCAGCCTATCAAGACTGGAGGTTAAATATTCAAACAAGCGGCAACGCGTAAGATGACTAGATCTAATGCCATTTATGATCGCTTTAGGGTCAAATGCTCTCTCGGGATTAATTATTTGCATTAACGATGGATTCGTAGCTAAATTATCAATAGCCTCTTTCGCAGCATTAAAACTCTTCTCAGATACAGGAACTCCTTTTGGGTTTCTAACGGCAGCGTCCTCTACATTATTTGACGGCACATAATTCGGATCGTATAGATAATCATAATAGTTTACTCGCACAGATTCGTTCTCAAAAGGCATGCCGTCTACATCAGTCTCTAGAGGCTTCATCAGTTCTCGCACCCTCTCGTCAAAACGATTTAGCTCTGGGCTATCGCTTTCATCTAGCCCCGTCTCTACTGGCTTTTTAACTGATTCAACCGCTGGCAAACCTACTGCGCCATTGGCTTCGGTTGCCCTGATCAATTCCATGGTCGGTTCAGGTATCTTCAAGGCTGGTGAGCCGACGCCAGTCTTATCCGTCTTCACTAGCGAAACTTCAACAGCCTTAACGGCTAGATTCCCCATTGCGGGACTAACTTCATCCGCTAAAGATTTCTCATGACCAGAGGTACCTTCAACCGAACTATTGCTTGGGCTTTCTACGCCTGAGTCTGATCCCACCTCTGGAGCCAAAGACTCAATCTCACTACCAACCGTATGTTTCTGCCGCCAAATCTGCTTAGCTTCTTCAATCATTTCCTTAGGAGTTTTTCCGTAAAGATACTTAATATAATCTTCATTTAGACCCTGAATGTCCTCCAACGGCACAAACTCAGTTTTAATATCAGTTCCAACCAGTTTATATGCTTCCATAAGCAGCTTAATCGGACCAATACCCTCCTCAGAATCAGTGTCACACACGACCGACATACTAATAGGATTCCAACCTCTGTCATACTTAACGTCCTTTCCGTCTCGACCACTGCGAATAACGGTTAGTGGACGCCTTGCATCATCTGGATCAACATCGACATGAAAAGTTGCAACTACATAGTCTTCCAATGTTTTCGGTTCTTGTTCGTGATTTCGTGTTGGTTTTTGGGGATTTTCCATATGTTTATTTTATATCAAAAAATAATAAAAAAGTCAACCCCCCGTAGAGGCTGACTTCTTTTACTCAGCTTAGCTTCTATTGAATACCCAAATGATGTTTTACGCGTGCCACAACGTCGCCAATTACAACCTGAGATTTCACCAGATAATCATCAACACCCAAGCTCTCAGCGCGTTCCTTGTCCTTTGGCTGGCTAAGCGCTGTTAACATGATAATCCTCACGTTAGCAGTTTCTGGCGTATTGCGAAGAATATCCAGGACATCAAAACCACTAATCTTTGGCATCATCACATCCAAAAGAATCAAATCTGGACGATATTCAACAGTGGCAGACAGAGCGTCTTCTCCATTGTTGGCCTCCCTAACGTCAAACCCCTCAATCTCCAACCGTGACCGATAAACCGCCGATAATGCGGTGTCATCTTCAACTAATAAAATCTTCTTTTTTTGTCCGTTCATACTATCTCCATTTTATGTTGTCTAATCCAAAAACACAAGCTTTATATTGACCTCGCCTTATCCATCTGCGGATCTACGTTATTATTGACATCGTCCGACGAAAGATCAACTTTTACATCAGGTTCTATACCAGTTTTATCTATATTTTTGCCCTTTGGTGTGTACCATCTGGCTTCCGTAACCTTCATTTGCGACCCGCCAGGCAGCCCAAGCACAATCTGCACGCTTCCCTTACCGTAACTCTTCTGCCCAACCAGCGTGGCTTTTCCGTATTCACGAAGCGCCCCAGCCGTAATTTCGCTAGCACTAGCACTGTTACCATTAATAAGCACCACCGTCTTCATGTTGCCCAGAATTGACGTTCCAGTTGTACGCAGCGTTTTAACAATTTCAGAACCCCGTCGCTCGGTCATAGCTATTTGATTGTCTAGCCAAATACCCAATAGCCCTTGAGCAGCCCCAACCGTTCCGCCCGGGTTGTTTCGCAGATCCAAAATCACCTTCTTAACGCCTTTTTCAACAAATTCCGAAGCGTATTTTCTGGACAAGCTTACTGTATCATCGCCAAATCGATTAACTTTCAAAATACCAATCTCTCCATCAACTTCCGACTCTACTGCCGGAGAAACTATATTCTGACGCACAACCGACACTTCACGCGTTTTACCATCGCTTAATAACGTCAATTTAACAGACGTACCAACTTCTCCGCGAATTTTACTCACAACTTTTTCCACCGACCAGTCAGAAGAAGCCTCGTCATTCACCTTAACAATCGCCTCGCCAGCCTTAATTCCCGCCTTCTGAGCTGGACTGTTTTCCAGAGGTTTTATGATAGTCGGCTTATTATTTCTAAGACCAATCTCCGCACCAATTCCACCACCAATTTGCCCACTCAGCGATTTGTCAAACTCCTTAGTCTCGTCAGGATCCATATACGCCGTATGAGGATCGCCAGCCGCTTCAACTAGCCCGCGATTGGCGCCATAAATTAACTTTTGAGTATCCAATTTTCCGTCATAATTAGCAATCAGTTCTTGATATGTTTTTTGAACGCTAGATAAGTCAATCGTCTTATTTGAAGTTCTAACGCCAAATACCGACGCCACGTTAGCAAACAACGCATCCGACCGAGCGCCCGCAACAAAACTAACAATAGCCACAATAACAAGCGTCAAAAACCAACTTAATTGCTGTCTTTTTTCTCCCGTAACCATATGCTTATTATACTACAAAACGCCCGTTTAGCACGAGCGTTTTATGTAGTAATTTAAGTCGATTAGAAGTAAACGTATGTCAATCCTGAAGCCGAACGCGTGTAATGCCTATATAAACCGTCCCAGGCAAAGTTGTAATCGCTAACGGTAATAGTTCCATCGCCATTGACAGACTCAACATACATAACATGTCCAAACCTCAATTCTTTTCCTCTCTCATCATATATCATTACAGCTGCCGAGCCAACTTTTGGCGTTGAACCACTAGGGATACCATAACGCGCCGCGGTTGACGGCCACTCCTTTGCATTACCTGCGCCACCAAAATGCGGAACATATCGTCCAGTACTATCAATTTTCCAAGCCACATAGCTCACGCATTCACGCGTGTATAGTCCCCATGGGTCAACATAAGCGTCAAGGGGCGCACTTGCCCAAGCGCCAGGATAACCACCGCCGCCTGGAATACCACGCGGGATTGATACGCCGCTTCTACTAAGAACCCGCCGGTTGGCTGCAGCCTGTTCTTCTCGGATCTTGGCGACTTCGGAATTACGCTTCTGAGCCAATGCAGCATAATTATTCTGGTCATTCTTCGTGTCAGCAATCAGTTTTGCCCTCTCAGACTGTTTAGCAGCCATCGCATTGCGCTGCAACTCCTGGTCGCGAAGCGTATTCTCGACAGACTTCTTATTCTCTTCCAGCTTTTTCTGTAAAGACTTAATTTCTTTGATCTTATCATTCAATGAAGTTTTCAGAGAATTACGCTGTTCTTGCTTATCGATGTAATCGCTAATATTTTTTGAGCTAGCAAGCATCTCCAGCGGCGAAATCTGATCATCAACATACAAATCCGCCAAAATTCGCCCCATCGCTTTACGATTGTGCTTAATTAACTCTTCGTTCTTTTTTATCTGATCATTAAGACTATTAATCTTCTTTTGGCTGTCAGAAATCTGCGCTTGAATAGCTGATATCTGTCCATTTATCTTATCGAGTTCAGCCTGCAAACTATCAGCCATCTCGCCCAAGCGCGAAGCCTCAGAATTATAGTTGTCTGCTTCTTGTTGTTTTGCCTGAATTTCGGCGTCATAGTCGCGAGCTAATACGTGTGATGCCAAGCCAAAAATGCCCGATCCAGCGAGCAATGCAGACATCGCCACCAGAGAAGCTCTGCTGACTAATGACGCCGAAACTGGTGTGGTGGACCGTAGTTTCATACATCTATGTTAGCATAAGCATAATCAGCATGTCAAGGACTTTTACAACTTAAGATATTTGCGAGTTGCCACCCAGGATGACGTCACGCCAATTGCCGCGCCGACCAGAATCATACTCAAGAAAACCAGCACGCCGTACATTTTTAGATGATTCAAAAGATTATCGATAGGAATTCCGTATTTTACCATCGGATCATGTGCAAAAATTAACAGTCCGTACCCAACCACCGTTGCGATAATTGCCGCGATAAATCCGTACATTATAGCCTCAACGATAAACGGACCTCTGATGAAACTACGCTCTGCGCCAATCAACTTCATCATCTCAATCTCGTCCTTGCGGTTGAAAATTGCCATACGAATGGTGTTAAAGACCACAAGCGATGAAATCACCACGAAAACAACCGTAGCGATTGACCCTCCAATACTCGCCAATCTCACCCAACTACCAACTGTTTTAATAGCTTGCTGGCGCTCACCTGAGAATGATGGTTCCCTGTTAGGATCTTTGTACTTTTTATACAGATCATCTGTTTTAACAAAATTATTTAATGACTGCTGGTTATTCAGTTCCTTCACGGAAACACGAAGCGTCGCCGACATCTCATTACTAGACTCGCGAATCGCCTCAAGCGTATCTGGATTGTCCTTATATTGATCGGCTTGCTTTTCACGCGCTTCTTCTGCGGAAATATACTTAACGCTATCGACATTATCTAATTTTTCAATTCGAGATTTAATCGTTTTAATCGTTTTTTCTGGCGTGTCGCCCTTTAAGTAGATTGACATATCGGCACGCTTGGAGACATTTGAAACGGTATCAACCAAAACCTGACGCGCTGATAATGTTATAAACACGATAATCAACGTGACGCTCATCACCGCAGTTGCAGCAATTGTCAGCCATGCATTACGACTGAAGTTATTGATACCATATCGGCACATTCTGACAAAAGTTAGCCAACCTCGTCGACGCTGACGTATACGGATAGTTTCTTTATTTTTGTTTGACTTATTAGATGATTTCATTACTGCTTATAACTCCCCCTCGCCTGATCAGAGGTGATTTTACCATGATCAATTGTAATAACGCGCCGCTTCAATTTATTAACAATCTCCACGTTGTGAGTCGTCAAAATAACCGTCGTGCCATACTTGTTAATTTTTTCTAGCAGGCGAACAATGTCCCAGCTGTGCTTCGGGTCTAGGTTTCCAGTTGGCTCATCTGCAATCAAAATCTTCGGCTGACGCACCACCGCACGCGCAATTGCTACACGCTGACGCTCACCACCAGAAAGCTGATGAGGAAATTGCTTTTCCTTCCCCTTAAGACCAACCAACTCAATCACCTTCGGCACAGTTGCCTTAATTTCCCGATTTGTCATTCCAGCAATTTCCAACGCAAACGCCACATTTTCAAACACCGTTCGATTCGGAAGCAACTTAAAATCCTGAAAAACCACGCCAATTTTACGACGCAACAGCGGAATATGCTTGTCCTTCAAATTGTCATAATCAATTCCGCCAACCACAATTTTTCCAGAGCTTGGCTTTTCTTCGCGAGTCAAAAGCTTCAAAAGTGTCGACTTGCCAGCACCCGACGTACCAACAATAATCACAAATTCACCAGCGCCAACATGAATGCTTGCTCGATTCAGCGCCGGCTTGTTACTTTTTCCGTAGTTCTTCGTTACCCTATCTAACAGAATCATTAATAGTATTATACCATAAGCTAAATATTTTTAGAATTAGCATTTTGTTCTAAATATGCCGTGATAAATTCGTCAATATCGCCGTCCAAAACACCTTGAGCGTTGCGATTTTCGTGCTTTGTGCGCGTATCTTTAACTAGCGTATATGGATGCAAAACGTAATTTCTAATTTGGCTGCCCCAGTTTGCCGATTCGCCAGCCCTAAGATCAGACAGAGTTTCGGCGTGTTGCTCTAATTTCATCGCTAGCAATTTTGACCGCAGAATCTTCAACGCCGTTTCTTTATTCTGAATCTGTGAACGCTCATTCTGAATAGCCACCGTAATTCCCGTCGGCTCATGCGTCACCCGAACTGCCGAATCCGTCGTATTCACACCTTGACCGCCCTTACCGCCCGAACGATAGACATCAATTCTTAAATCATTCGGGTCAATTGATATTTCATCGGGCGCATCAATTTTCGGCAAAACCTCGACAAGCGCAAAACTAGTCTGGCGCAAATTGTCCGCATTAAACGGACTCAATCGCACCAAACGATGCACGCCATTTTCCGACCGCAATTTTCCATAAGCAAAGGATCCAGAAATCTCCAAGACGACCGTTTTAATTCCAGCGTCGTCATTTGTCGAGCGTTCCAGCGTATCAACTTTCATGCCAGACTTTTCCGCCCAGCGCAAATACATTCGCTCCAACATCGCCGCAAAATCCTGAGCGTCCAGTCCACCAACTCCAGCAGAAATACGCATAATTGCCGAACGGTTGTCATATTCGCCAGAAAACAACAAATCGGTTTTATGACTCTCAAAACTCTTCTCAATCGCTTCAATCTGCGCTTGGAATTCCGGCAACAAATCGTCATCGCCAAGCTCCATCAACTCCACCATATCACCAACCTGCACCGTCAAAGTCTGCCAAGGCTCGACAGTCTGACGAAGGCTGGCAGCTTGCTTTGTTAGTTCTTGGGCATAATCAGGATTATTCCAAATTTCCGGCTGGTTCAATTGATCATCCAGCTCCGCCAATTTCTGCTCCAAATCAGAAAACTTCAGCGCTTTTTTAGCCTGTTCAATTTCTTTTTCTAATTCACCAATTTTCTTTTTTAGCGGTTGCATATATTTTATTGTACCATTTTTCAGCACCCAATTCTCTGTTAAAATAAAAAGATGGATAAAGATATTGAGAAAATTCTATTTACGAACGAAGAAATAAAAACGGCAGTTCAGAAACTTGGGAAAAAATTGACCGAGGATTATCACGATAAAAATCCTGTTGTCGTGGGCATTTTACGCGGCGCAGCACCGTTTATGATCGACTTGATACAGGCGATGGATTGCTATATGGAAATTGATTTCATGGCGGTTTCCAGCTACGGCGATGACATAAAATCTTCCGGATCTGTAAAAATCATCAAAGATTTGGATACCGATGTGACGGATAGGCATGTGTTGATAGTTGAGGACATAATTGACAGCGGTCGAACCGCCCAGGCGCTAAGAGAATTATTTGCCGCAAAAAATGCTGCGTCGGTAAAAATATGTTCACTATTAGACAAGCCAGCGCGGCGCGAAGTTGACGCAAAAGCCGATTACGTCGGCATCGATACGCCGAATGAATTTGTCGTTGGCTACGGTCTGGATTTTCGCCAGCAATATCGCAACTTGCCATACATCGGCGTCTTAAAACCAGAAGTCTATCAAGATTAAAGCTCTTCTACGGCGGCGACAAATTGCTCGCCACGATCAGAATAACTCTTAAACATATCAAAGCTGGCAGCCGCTGGGCTAAGAATCACCACGTCGCCAGATTGCGCTTTATTTTTGGCTGATTTGGCAACTTCTTTCATTCCCGCCATATTCAATTGGACAATCTCGCAATCAACTTTTTCTTCCCTTAAAACTTCCCTAATTTCATCAGCGTTAGCACCATTGATAATTATCGATCGCACGTTTTGTCGGGCAATTTCTTTCGCTAATTCAGAGTAGTCTGCGCCCTTATCTGAGCCGCCCAAAATCAAAATTTTCGGCTCCGCAAAAGCTTTTAATGCCGCAATCGCACTGCCCGGAGTGGTCGAAATGCTGTCATCGTAATATTTCACACCGTATTTTTCAGCAACAAACTTCAGTCGATGCGGTAACCCTGTAAACTCGCTAAGCCCCCTCTTTATCTCATCATCCGACACGTTCGGCAAAATCGACTTTACCGCCGCTATCGCTGCGCACGCATTGTCGACATTATGCCTCCCTGGCAAGCGAATCGCAGAAATTATATCGTCCGAAAGAGCAAATGGATATTCCTTTTTCTGCGCCAAACTCGCATCTGCAATCGACGAACTAAACTCATTTTGAGAATTATAGACAACATAATCGTCCGCCGTTTGGAACTTGGCAATATTCGCTTTTGCTGCCAAATAATCATTAAAATCAGCGTGAACGTTCAAGTGGTCAGGTTCAATCATCAGCACCACGGCGACGTGCGGAGATTTCTGCAAATCCCACAATTGAAAACTGGACAATTCGTAAACAACAATGTCATTTTTCTCAATTTTCGGCAAAATATCCAAAGCCGGCACGCCAATATTTCCCACCAAATGAACGGTTTTACCTGCCGCGCACAAAATCGACGAGATAAAACTACACGTCGTCCCCTTGCCTTTTGTGCCAGTCACGCCAATTATAGTCGCTGGGCAATTGGCAAAAAACTCATTAGTCGATGACCAAATTCGACCGTTAGTCTTTATCTTTTTTGGCGGAAGACTTGGCGACCTAACGATTAAATCCGCGTCATCCAGCCCCGAAAATCCCGTCTGATAAGCCACGTTTTCCGGCAAATTATCTACTTTTTCACACTCGTCCGCCACCAAAAAATCAGCTTCCGGAAACTTCTCTCGGAAATACCGCAAATTAGATTGACCTTCGACACCAAAACCAGCAATGACAATTTTCATAACCTAATTATATCACGGGCAATTTACGATTACGCCCTAGAACAGCTTGTCGAGCTTATCGTACAGCTTTGTTAATAGCTCTTTTTCTTCCGAAGTAACTGCCGCCAACGTCCACGTGTTGGATGCAAAAAATTGACGAGCCGTTTCAATCAACTGATCAGGAGTTACCGCCAAAATAGAATCTGGAACGGCGGCATAATCTCTCACGAAATCATCAGCAAAATATCGTCCTACGTAAAAATTGCTTACTTGCCCAACAGTTTGAGCACCCATTTGATAACGACCCAATGAATACGACTTCACGCTTTCCAAATCTTCTTCAGAAATAGATCCAGCCAAAACCTTCTTCAATTCTCTCACGATAATATCAAAGAGCTTTTCTGCAGTTTCGACATTTACTTGTCCACCAAAATCCCAAGCCGAATCGTAAAAACCAATCGATGTATCACTAAAAATACCATACGCCAAGCCTTTTTTACGAGCCGCGCCAAAAATCCGTGAGCTCATCGTGCCGGTCAGAATGTGGTTCAATGCGTTCATAGCCGTGACTTCTTCATCACTTAACTCGCGCGGAATCATCATCGACCAGCCAAATGTCAAATTCGTCGCCTCTTTTCGTCTAACTAAAACCGGATTAGCTCTGCGTGGTTCATCGCGCGGAATCACAAATCGCTCGCCCGTCTCTAATTGCCAACCCTCAAGATGTTCTTTAATAGCCGCTTTTCGCCCAGCCATTTTTCCAGCCACCACAAACCGCATATTCTTCAAAGTATGCGTTCGCTTGTGATGATTTTTAATGTCTTTCAGTTCAATATTAGCAATTGTTTTTAGGCGCTGATTATACGTCAAAATATCTTCACCCAGCGCCTGCTGAATACGCGGCCACATCACGCGGTTGTGGTTGTTAAGATAACCAGTTAATTCAGAGCGAACATTGCCCTTTTCCGCCTCAAGCTCATCGGCATTGAATCGCGGCGTTGTAATAGCCAATCTCTGAAGTTCCAAAATCCTGTCCCACTCAAAATCCGCACAAATCGCTTCATAAACCATTGAATAGTCAGAAGTGTAAGCGTTGTGATAAGCGCCGTTCTTGGTAAATTCCTGCTCGTAATTGTGCTCCGAACGAAACTTTTCATTCGCGCCGAACGCCATATGCTCCATAATGTGAGCCGTTTCGTAAATATCTTTATTCAAAACGTAGCGATTTCCCGCCCTGAATTGCACCTGAAAACTCATCACCGTAGCATCTGGAACGTCAATCAACAAGCCGCGTGCACCATTCTTCAGTCTAATTTCCTCAACTGTATGTTTCATTGCCTAATTCTCTGATTATTTACGATTTTTCTTACGGTTCTGTCGCTGAGCCTTTTTCTTCTTTCGAGCTTGATTCTTCGCACGATTTGATTCCGCGCTAGTCTTGCCCTTTTTCACAGAGAAGTCATCGTCGCGATTTTCCTCGCCCGAACCAATTTCATTTACACCGCGCTCAACGGCATTTTCCGCCAACCTAGTTAGCTCAGTGTCGTATTCATCGTCTTGAGATTGACGAACTGTAGCGTCGGCTTTATGGATATTAAATATCGTTGCCAAAACTTCATCGCGGAGATTAGCCTGTAAACTCTCAAACAACTTCTGAGATTCTGATCGATATTCCACCAAAGGATCGCGCTGCCCAACACTTCGCCAGTGAATTCCCTCACGCAAATGTTGCATATTCTCCAAATGTTGCATCCACAATGTATCCAACACCGCCATGTAAACTTCGCGCTCAACTCCACGCAAATCATCGGCGCCAATCTCACGCTCTTTCTCCGCGTAAGCTTCTTCAGCCAACTCCAGCGCCTTCTCATAGCGCAAACGATCTTTCTTTTCCTTACCAACCTTTTCAATTTTTTCCTTATCAACCGGGAAAATAACCGAGAAATCCTCGACAAACTTTGGATTATTCTTTGATGGAAGAGTTGTCAATTCGTGAACTTTAGCTCGTAACAATCGCTCAATTTCTGGCTTAATATTGTCGCCTTCCAAAATCCTACGTCGCATAACATAAACGACGCGACGATGACGGTTAATCACATTGTCGTATTGAACAACATTTTTACGCGTATCAAAATTATAGCCTTCAACTCTCTTCTGTGCCGCTTCCAATGTTTTCGATACGGCACGAGTTCTGATTGGTGTATCATCATCAACGCCCAATCTATCCATCAACGACGCAATTCGCTCACCCTGGAAAATTCGCATCAAATCATCTTCGGTCGAAACGTAAAACTGAGTCTCGCCTGGATCGCCCTGGCGTCCGCCACGACCACGGAGCTGATTATCAATTCGGCGTGATTCATGTCGCTCTGAACCGATAACAACCAAGCCACCAAGCTCCTTGACGCCCTCACCCAACTTAATGTCCGTACCGCGACCAGCAATATTTGTAGCCAAAGTAATCGCGCCTTTTTCACCAGCTTTCGCCACAATCGCAGCCTCACGTTCATTATTCTTAGCGTTCAAAATCTCAAACTTAATACCTTCTTTTTCCAAATACTTGGCAATTTGCTCGTTCTTTTCAATGGAGCCAGAGCCAACCAAAACAGGACGACCTTGCTTGTGGTAATCCTTAATCGCCTCAGCAACAGCTTTCAATTTGGCCTTTTCAGTCTTGAAAATCAAGTCTTCCTTATCCTCGCGAATAACTGGTTTGTTCGGTGGAATTTGGATAACATCAAGTGAATAAATTTGCTGGAACTCCTCAGCTTCGGTAAATGCCGTACCAGTCATACCGCTCAATTTATTGTACAAACGGAAGTAATTCTGGAATGAAATTGTCGCCAAGGTCATGCTCTCTTCCAGCACAGGAACGCCTTCTTTAGCCTCAATTGCCTGATGTAAGCCTTCGTTGTAACGGCGACCCTGCATCAAACGACCAGTATGTTCGTCAACAATAATCACTTCACCGTCGTTGGTTACAACGTAATCTTTGTCGCGCTTGAACAATGTCTGTGCCCTTAATGCTTGGTCCATGTGATAAACACTACGCACGTGATCTGGTGTGTACAAGTTTTTTATTCCCAACAATTTCTGAACTTTTTCAACGCCCTCGTCAGTCAAAGCAACACTTCGGCGCTTCTCATCCAAAACGTAATCTTCCGGAACCAACTTCGCGGCGATTTTGGCAAACGTGTAATAATTGTCAGGATTTTCAGCCGCTGGAGCAGAGATAATAAGTGGCGTACGAGCCTCGTCAATCAGAATTGAGTCAACCTCGTCAACGATTGCGAAGTTCAATTCACGCTGCCTGAGCAAATCGACATCATTAACCATGTTGTCGCGCAAATAGTCAAAGCCAAACTCGTTATTCGTGCCGTAAGTAATATCCGCAGCGTAAGCCTCTTTACGCGAAACTGGACGAAGTTTTCGCATTCGAGGATCGTCGTGATGCTCATTGTCGTAATCTTTATCATAAACAAATGACGCTTCGTTAATAATCACACCAGTAGTCAGGCCTAGGAAATCATACACTTGACCCATCCAACCAGCGTCGCGCTGCGCCAAATAGTCATTAACCGTCACCACATGAACACCCTTGCCCTCCAAAGCATTCAAGTAAGTCGGCAATGTCGCCACAAGAGTCTTACCTTCACCAGTTTTCATCTCGGCAACGTTAC
>UNSQ01000009.1 GCA_900556885.1 Candidatus Saccharimonadota bacterium | reverse complement strand
GAGGATGATAGAAAACGCGGGATGAAAATAATATATAATTTACATATGGATAAGATTAAAAAACCGAGACTCTATTGTTTTTCTCCAGCAGTAATGTTGGCGACGTTGATAATTGAAATCATTCTGGCGATATATACTTTTTGGAAATATAAATTGAATGCTGTGACGAAGATTGTGATTATGCTGTTGATTTGTTTGGCGCTGTTTCAATGGGCTGAATATAACGTTTGCGAAGGTGCGATTCTTCTGGATAATCTCGGCTGGGCTAAACTTGGCTATATTGCTATTACTATGCTTCCGCCTCTGGGCATTCATTTGATATATAAAATTTCTGGCGATAAGAGGCGGTGGATTCCTGTGCTTGGTTACACTTTTGCCGCAATGTTTATTAGCTATTTTCTATTGGAGGCTAACGGAATTAAGTCTGGGGCTTGCCTGGGTAATTATGTGATTTTTGAAAACCAGCCGGGCGTCGGAATGTGGTATGGTTTATATTATTACGGCCTATTATTTGCGGCAATTGCTTATGCGTATGTTAGTAGTAAAACCTCCAGTAAACACATTCGGCGTTCTCTAGGTTCGTTGATTGTGGGATATGTTCTATTTATGGCGCCTACGACGTTTGTCAATATCATCGATCCATCGACTATTATCGGAATTCCGTCAATTATGTGTGGATTTGCAGTTTTGATGGCGGTAGTTTTAGCTGGGAAAGTTTTGCCAGAATATGTAAATGAGAAATGACGCTTGTGTTTTTTTGGGCGATAATGCATAATTAAACATGAGCTGGTACGCATAGGGGCATTCTCCTATGCTTGCCAATTGAAAGACAAACACATATTCAAATATGCCCCGGGTGGGCGCGTAGCAGCTCTTCTATAATGCTTATGGTATGATATAGTTATGGTTACTGTTTCAAAAAAAAGGGAAGAAAAACTAGCAAAATTAGTGCGAGAATTTTTTGCTGTTCATCCAGAGGTGAAGCTTGTGGCGATAACTGGTAGCGCTGGAAAGGCTAGTGCAAAAATAGCTATCGGTACGGTTTTGGCGCAACAATTTGATATTCAACTTCGCAATGAAGAGCCGAAGACGAAAGCAGATGTTTTCCTTCAGATGATGGGCGTGAAAATGCCTGAAAAAGGCTTGTTCAAATGGTGGAAAGTGATGCGCGCCGTAAAGAAGAGGATTAAGGCTGAAAAACCGGAAGTTCAAGTGATTGTTCAGGAATTTAATCCAAAGGAACTTGGCTATAACGATTGGTTTAAGGCTTACGTCGTGCCAGATATTACGGTTGTAACTTCTGTGACGAACGGTCGAATGCAGGTTGAATATTCCTTGGAGGAAGTGGCGAATGAGATGATTTCGCTGGCGAATTTCTCGCGAATGGCGATGATAAATCGTGATGACATCGACGGGCGTTTTGCTAGCTTTTTGACAAATCCTAATATCACTACATACGGAAGTGATCCAGTGGCGGAGTATAATTTTGACGATCGTAATTTTTCCCTGAAAGATGGACATCACGGCTTTATTATGTCGCCAGAAAATCCCAATGGGCTAGAAGTAAATGTTAAGCTAATTGGCGAGCATAATATTCGTCCAGCGATCGTGGCGGCAGCTATTGGTTATGCGTTTGGTGAAACTGAGGAGAATATAAAAAAGGGCATAGAAAATTTGCGTCCACTGCCTGGCAGGATGAATTTACTGAAGGGTGCGGACAATACTTGGTTGATTGATGATAGCTATAGTTCGACGCCGTTGACTGCCTTAGCTGCTTTGCAATCTTTGTATCGAATTGAGACCCCGCAGCGCATTGCTGTTCTTGGTAATATGAATGGCTTAAAGGGAATTTTCGAGCAAGCTCACACCGAACTTGGCTCTCATTGTAGTCCGGATTTGTTGGATTGGGTTGTGACGGTTGGCGAGAAAGCTAATCAATATTTAGCGCCGGCTGCGCGCCAAAGAGGCTGTCAGGTGAAAGAATGTAAGAATGCCATCGAGGCTGGATCTTTCGTGCGCGACAAATTGAAATCTGAAGGCGTCGCGTTATTTAAGGGCTCGAGCGGCGGCGTATGGCTAGAGGAATCTATAAAAATCAACCTTCATAGCACTGAGGACGATAAATACTTAGTCAGGCAAACGCCGGAGTGGATTGCTAGGAAAAACCAATTTTTCTCACAATTTAAAGATTAATGTGATATATTAAATTCAAGGTATATAAAACAAGGGGGAGTATGGATCAGGGTAATCAACCTGCACCGCAGCCGCAATATAACGGCATGCCGATGCAGCCAAAAAAGAAGAAAACGGGATTGATAATTGGCATAGTGCTGGGAGTTGTAGCTCTTATTGCTATTATTTCTGCTGTGTTAGTTTATTTCTTGTGGTGGCAGAATCCAGAAAAGATGGTTACGGACGCTGTGTCTAATGCTATTATGGCAAAGAAGATGACTGCCGACGGTAAGGTGGTTATTGATATGCGCGACCAGGGGAAAATAGAGCTAAACGTAAAGACTGCTACTGATTCGGGAAAGTCAAAGGCGAATATTGACGCTAAGCTTGATGTTAAGGGAGTTGAGAAAAATATCCCCCTTAAAGGTGATGTGGTTCTTGATAGTGACGGAACGATATACGTGAAGATAAATAACTTTAAGGATTTGTATGGCACTTTGCTTGAGATAGTTATGGAGTCTTCATCTGGCGGAAATCTATCAAGATCTCAAATAGAAACTTACCGTGATCAGACATTGGAGAAGATGGGTTCTGAGATAGATAAAATGAGCGACACGTGGATGAAGATTTCTCCAGATGAGATCGGTAGCGAATACAAGTGTGGAATTAACGCTCTGAAGAAAATTCAAAGTGACGAAAGTGCACGTAAGGAAGTAGCTCAACTTTATCGAAAGAATAGCTTCTTCACTATAAAAGATTCAAAGATTAGTGATCGTAATGGTGGGCGTGGTTTTGAGCTGCAGGGTGATAACAGCAAATTGTCGAAATTTAATGATGAGTTTAAAAAATCATCAGCAGGCAAGGCGCTCAGTAAGTGTGGAAAATATAATAGCTACAAGAGTAGTGAATCATCATCTATTGACAAATCTTCATTGAAGGTGTGGGTTGATAGGTCATCTCATGAACTGAAGGCCTTGGAGTTGAAAGGTGATGGCAAGAAGGCTTCTGTAGAAATTTCATTTGACATTAATATGAACAAGTCTGAGGAAATTAAGGCGCCGTCGGACGCTGAAAGCTTGAAAGAGTTTGTAGAAGGTTTTATGAGCGGATATTCGAGCGGATTGTCATCAACCTCGACTAGATGATAGTTTAATTGCTTAATAATAATCCCGTTCGTAATGAGCGGGATTATTTGCTATAATTACAGATATGAGACGCTATAATCCGACAGAAATTGAACAAAAATGGCAAAACAAATGGGAGGCTGACGGTACTTACGCGGTTGATTTTAATGACACGACCCGACCTAAATACTACAGTTTGAGCATGCTTCCGGGGATTACGGGGGCGGGAATTCACATTGGACATGGTCGTACTTTTCAATTTGCTGACATCAAGGCGCGATTCAAGCGTCAGCAGGGCTATAATGTCTATCATCCAATCGGCTGGGACAGCTTTGGTCTGCCGGTTGAAAATTACGCTATTAAAGTCGGAAAAACGCCGCGCGTAGCACACGATGAGGCAAAAGTTCACTTTAAGGAACAATTGAAGCGACTTGGGTTTAGTTATGATTGGACAAAAGAAATTTCTACAGCTGATCCAGAATATTACAAATGGACTCAGTGGATTTTTACACAATTGTATAAGCACGATTTGGCATATCAAAAAGAGCAGCCGCAATGGTGGTGCGAAACTGATAACACGGTGCTTGCTAACGAACAGGTTGAAGGTGGCAAATGTTGGCGCTGCGGCAATCCTGTAACCAAGCGAAATCTCAAGCAGTGGTTTTTCCGAATTACGGCGTATGCAGATGAAATTTTAGAGGCAACCGATGAGCTTGATTGGACGGAAATGGTTAAAACCATGCAGAAAAATTGGATCGGTCGATCAGTTGGTGCGGAAGTTGAGTTTGCGGTTAGCGGTCAAGATTCCAAGATTACAGTTTTCACAACTCGTCCTGACACGTTATTTGGCGCAACGTATGTAGCTTTGGCACCGGAGCATCCTCTGATTTCTCAGTTGGTCAATTCTGATACGCGCGAAAAGGTTGAAGCGTATATCCAAGCTTCGCAACAGAAATCTGATGTTGAACGCCAAGAGAATAAAGAGAAAACGGGCGTATTTACTGGTAGTTATGTTATAAACCCAGTCAATGGTCAAAAATTGCCGATTTGGGTGGCGGATTATGTTTTGGGTGGCTATGGAACCGGCGCAGTCATGGCGGTGCCAGCACACGACGAGCGCGATTTTGCGTTTGCCGAGAAGTTTGACTTGCCGATTATCCAGGTTATTGATAAGCCTGAACATTCAGCCGATACTGGCTGTTATTCTGGTGAAGGTGAGTTGATAAATTCCGGACAATTTAACGGGACCAGGAGCGAGGATGCCCGTGAGCAAATTGTTGCGTGGCTGGAGCAGCAGAATTCTGGGCGAAGCAAAACCACGTATAAAATGCGCGATTGGTTGATTTCTCGTCAGCGCTATTGGGGTGCTCCGATTCCAATTGTTCATGTTGATGGCCGTGCGCCAATTGCCGTGGCTGATGAATGCTTGCCGGTGATTTTACCAGAGGTGGAGAATTTTAAGCCAACGGGCGGGAATACTTCTGTTTTGGCCCAAGTTGATGATTGGGTGCGCGTATGGGTGGATGTTGAAACTGGAAAAACCGTACCGATTACAGAAAACAAGCCTGACGGCGACAATTGGGTAGAAGGTCGGCGCGAGACTGACACTTTGGATGGCTATGCTTGTTCTAGTTGGTATTTCTTACGATATCTCGACCCACACAACGATAATGAAGCATGGAATCCTGAGAGAATTAACCATTGGATGCCGGTTGATTATTACAATGGTGCCGACCATGCCGTGGCTCACTTGCTATACAGTCGTTTTTGGATGCGATTTTTCTATAAGCTCGGTCTCGTTCCGACCCCAGAACCTTTCAAGCGAATGATGTACAATGCATATATTATGGCCCCAGATGGTCAAAAAATGTCCAAGTCTAAGGGCAATGTCATTGATCCAATGGAGATTATGGACAGTGGATACGGCGCTGATGCGCTGCGAGTTTACGAAATGTTCATCGCGCCTTATGATATGGACGCGCCGTGGGATCCTCGTGGCGTTCCGGGAACTTATCGATTCTTAAACCGAGCATGGAATTTGGTTCAGGAGTTCGTTGATAAGAATAACGATCCAAGTAACTCTCCTGAGATGGATGAAAAAACAACCCAAGAACTATTGCGATTAACTCACTCGACGATTAAAAAGGTTACTCGCGACATTGAAGATGAGAAGTTTAATACAGCCGTGGCTTCGATGATGGAAATGGTCAATGGTCTGTATAAAATAAAAGAATCGCATGGGATTGACATGTCGGACGAGTGGCGATTTGCATTAGAAAGTTTGATTCAAATTTTGGCGCCTTTTGCTCCGCATATCACAGAGGAATCGTGGCATGAAATGGGTCATGATGATACGGTTCACGTTGGTCACTGGCCGAAGTGGGATGAAAAATATCTAAAGAGCGATACGATGACTATTATAGTTCAAGTGAATGGCAAGCTTCGTGCGAAACTTGAACTGCCGAGTGATATAGACAAGCAGGGTGTTGAAGCGGCAGCCCTAGCTGACGAAAATGTCCAGAAATTCACAAACAATAAACCACCTAAAAAGATGGTTTATGTTCCAGGTAAGCTGGTGAATATCGTTAGTTAGGCGAGCGTTTTATATCGAGTACTGTTACGTCTCGTATGCCGTCTCCATTTGCGTCTACAACGGCAGCCATGACTTGATCGCCCGCCTGCATTTTCACTGACGATGAAGGCTCCGCTCCTTGTTTTTTATTGAAGTCGTACACTGCCTGTGTACTTGTTAGAACACTTTCTCCTAGATGATTCATTTCATCTTGGCTGAAGTTGTTCTCCTTGGCTAGTTTGGTGGTTTCGTTAACTATATTTCCGCCTTCTTCTATAGTGAACGTCTCCACTACTGCATCATCAGGCAAGTCTGTCGTTCCTTCTCTATAGTCATCTACAAACCGAGCGATCTCTTCTTGCGTACTAGGCTTTTGCTCGGGCATATGGGATTGTCTTGCTGCATACACGAGAGCGCCGCCAACTACTAGAGAGAGGGTCAGAGCTATCCCTCCTAGTTTTTTAGGAAATTCTGTTGTCGTTGTTTTATTTTTAGATTCTACTATATTTGGTGATAGTTCTTTACTCATGCTCTATATGTTACCATAAAAGACATAAAAAGTCAATATTATTATCTAATTTGCAGATAAGCTATTGAGATTATCTGATAAAAAAGGTATAATAGTACGTAAGTTTTATGACAACCTAAAAGAGGAGAATAAATTATGGCACAACCTAAGAAACAGAGTAGCCCACGTAAAACTGGTCTTCGTCGCAGTCACTTGGTATTAAAATTGGCGCGTCGCGTTAACGCAACTTCACCAGTTAAGGTGAAGACAACCAAGCGTGAAACCGGTAAAACAACAAAATAATAATTACGAACAGGACGCTTAATAATGGCATCAAACCGTCATTTGGGACGAATTGTCGCACTGCAAACACTTTATGAACATGAATTTCGCAAAGAGGTTGGTGATAGCGATGTTGATTATAAGACTATTTTAAAGCGTAATTTGGCTGAATATAAATCATCGGTTGACGATATTGAATTTATTGATAATTTGATCAGTGGCGTACTTTCGACGCAGAGTCAATTGGATGAGAAATTACAGCCATTGGCGCCAGAATGGCCTATCAGTCAATTACCGCGAATTGATCGGGCGGTACTTAGAATTGGTTTATATGAATTGCTATATTGTGCAGATACCGTTCCGCCAAAAGTGGTGATTAATGAAGCGGTAGAATTAGCGAAAGCGTTCGGTTCGGATAACTCGGGTAAGTTTGTGAATGGCGTGCTTGGCACGGCACTCCGTACTCTCGTGGAGGAGTCCGACAGTGAGAACAAGCAACTTTGATAAGATAAAAAAATATTTTGGTGGCAGCAAGAAGCCATTGATTCAGGAAATTGTACGCGAGCCAACTGCTGGTGGCGTGATTTTTCGTCGTAATAAAAAGGGCGAGGCGGAATTTTTGCTATATCAAGACGCTCGCGACCGCTGGACAATTCCGAAAGGGCATATTGAGCCGGGTGAAACAGCTCAAGTGACGGCTCGTAGGGAAATTGGTGAGGAAACTGGACTGAAGAAAATTGAACTGCACGGCTGGCTGGGCAAGGTGAATTTTCGTTATCGTCGAATTGATAAATTGGTATTGATGACAACGCAAGTTTATCTAGTGAAGGCTTTAGATCCGAATGAAAAACTTCAAAAGGAAGAGTGGATGAATGGTCTTAAATGGTTTAGTTTTCACGAGGCACTGGACGAAGTTGAATATGAAGATATTGGCAAGCTGATTCTTTTGGCAATGAAACGAATTAGACAGGAGAATTTATAAATGAACGGAATGAACACTGCGCCATATCAAGATTTTGCGCGCGAAAAATTAGGTTTTGAATTTACGAATTTGGATTTGCTAATTACGGCTTTGACTCACCGTAGCTATGTGAATGAGCATCGAAAATCCGTTCATCACCACAATGAGCGCTTGGAATTTTTAGGTGATGCGGTTTTGGAACTGGCGGTAACAGAATATCTGTTTACGCATTTTTCTGAGCCAGAGGGAATTTTGACTGCTTGGCGGGCAGCTTTGGTGCGAACGGAAAGTATTGGTGATGCTGGTGATAAATTGGGCTATGGTCCGCTGATTCGTATGTCAAAGGGTGAGAAGAACGGCTCAGAGCGAGCACATTTACAGATTTTAGCCAATGCATTTGAGGCGGTAATCGGCGCGATTTATTTGGAGCGTGGTTTTGATGATGCTCGCGATTTTATTCACAAGCATATAATTGTTAAGTTGGATGGAATTTTGGAGTCTGGCAGTTGGCGTGATCCGAAGTCGTATTTGCAGGAGATTTCTCAGCGAGTTGACAATCAAACGCCAATATATAAAGTCCTGAGCGAAGAAGGTCCAGATCACGATAAAGTCTTTACTCTTGGGGTTTTTGTTGGCGATAATATGATGGGGCGAGGCATTGGTCCGTCAAAGCAAGTTGCCCAACAGCAAGCCGCTCGTGCTGCAATTGCTAAATATAAAGAATCTGGCGAGAAATAATTAAAGTTTGCACGGCGTAAACTGCTCGTGTATAATGAAAATACAGTTTAATTCCAGGAGGAGGGGCAGAATGTCAACAATAGATCAGCAGTTTGTAGAATATACTGTAAAGGCGTTGGTTGGACATCCAGAAGATGTCGTAGTAGACCGAACAATTGATGAAAAAGGCGTTTTACTAACATTAACAGTTAATCCAGCAGATTTGGGTCGAGTCATTGGTAAGCGCGGCAGTACTGCGCAGAGTTTGCGTACACTTCTGCGAGCTTTGGGTGCAAAGAATGACGCTCGATATAACTTGAAGATCGTTAACAATGATGGTTTTTCTGGCGCACGCGAAGAAAATGATTATAACGGTAATGCTTCTGTGGATAACTCAACAGATGAAGCTGTGGAAAATGAATCATCTTACGCAGAAAACACCAGAAAAGAGCTTGCAGAACTCGACGATCTTGATATATAATTAAAACCAGTTCAAGCACAGACATTATGCGAGAACAGCTCTATGCGAGACAATGGGAAACCATTGAGAGCCTTATTTGTGCTAAAAAACCGTCCTTAGTGGGGCGGTTTTTTGGTGGGAAATAATTTCTGTAAAAAGACATGAAAATAGCCCGCCGAGTCTCAAGTTGAGACTTGGTGTCTCAACGAGCTATTTTCTCAGCGGGCGTTAGCCCTCTTGTAGGATGGGTCGGGAGATCCAGCCGTCAACATCTTTCAAGGGATATGGCATAAAGAATGCCTCCGCCACCCAGGGGAATGCCTGTGCCAGATGTGGCAACAGGTCTTCGTAAACCTCTCGGCTGTTAATGCGAATAACTTCGTGCCCCGGACCGTGCCGGAGCAATTCCGCGATCGCTTTGTCGGGCATCCAGGAGAATGTCTTGATGATCGAGAGTAGGTTAAAAGTGGACCCAGAAATGCATTCGGCGTAGACACGCTCCGCGCGTCCGTCATCATTCCCCTGATGAATCAGGGGGTAATGATTGTCGCTGTGGATGTTGTGTCCTTCAGGAAGGAGGACGTCAGCACCGACCGTAATGGCGATCCCGTTCCCTGAGAAGGCCAACTGCCAGTTTCCAGTGGAGTTTTCCTCCCATACGATCTTATCGATGAGATAAGCCAGCTCGCGCTGGATATCACTGCCAGCTCCATAAGGAACCTGCGTTCCGTCATCAAGAGTCAAGGGGACTTGGATCTTGATGATGATGTCACCACATGGGTCGACATACGCATGCGACCTAGGGCTGAGCCCTGCAGTATTGATTGCGTACTCGACACCTTCGAGCGAGAGTTCTCCGGACATATCTCTGTCCTTTCTATGTAAGGGCTACTCCTACTCGGTTGAGTAAAAGTTAATATATGTATATCATACCTGGACAATCACGTCAACACTTGCTACACTGTAACAGATGAGAAAGTTTCAAGTAATTACACTTTTCCCAGAAATGATGACGGGAGTTTTTAATAATTCCATGATGTGGAAGGCTCAGAAAGACGGTATTGTGGAGCTTACGACGGTGAATTTGCGGGAGTTTGGCTTGGGTCCTCGTCGTCAAGTTGACGATACTCCTTATGGCGGCGGCGACGGAATGCTTCTTATGATTGAGCCGTTATGGAAAGCGGTAGAATTTGCGAAATCTCAGGATGAAACAGCGAAAGTGGTATTAATGAGTCCGCGCGGGCAACGCTGGAAGCAGGCTAAAGCTCAGGAAGAAGCCGATGATGACAGGGGCGTGATATTTATTTGCGGGCGATACGAGGGCGTTGATGAGCGAATTTTGGAACTAGTTGATGAGCAATGGAGTATTGGCGATTTTGTGCTGACGGGCGGAGAGCTGGCGGCAATGATGATGATTGATTCTATTGTTAGGTTAATTCCTGGAGTTTTGGGCGGCGAAAAGTCTGCGGAAATTGAAAGTTTTTCAGATGGAGAAACGTTGGAATTTCCACAATATACACGACCCGAGGAGTTTAAAGGGTTACGTGTGCCAGATGTTTTACTGAGTGGACATCATGGAAAAATAGCCGAGTGGCGCGCTGAACAATCGCGGATATTGACCAATAAAAATACCCCATAGAGACGGGGTATTTTAAGTTGTGGTGGATTTGTCGTAGAGCGAAAGATACTGTTTTATGGTGTTTATTTTTGTAACGTTCGCTGATTTAACTTTATGACGTTTTTGTAAAAAGTGCAAGTGCTTTCGTAAAAAATACAACAAGCTTGAGCTTTTTTGACGCGCAAGCTATACTGAAATTATGTCTAGAAAAGTGAATAAAATTGTTAAATTGATTACAGGACTATTCATAATGGTGCCATTATTATGTCAATTATTTACGTTTGAGAAGTTCTCTGCGGTCCTTACTTCTGCAGGGATTACGCCATATTTAAGTCTTCCGATTGCAATATTATTGGTTGTCGCCGAGCTGATGTCGTTGCCGTTTTTAATTGATATGAATATGTCAAAAAGAATTACTCTGACGAGCAGAATGGCTGGTTTTTTGAGTTTGGGGATTATGGCGGTAATTAGTTTTTTGGCGTTTGCGAATGGGCACGCGGCAGTGATATTTGGTGCAACGATAAAGAATGTGAATAATGTGGCTGCGATTTTTCTGGTATTCATGATGTGGATTTTGTTGATTTGCGCAAATTTATCGACGAAAAAAACAGCCAAATAATTGGCTGCTAAATCTCAAACTTGGCTGGCGTAAAAATACGACAGATGAACCTCTAGCGATTAGCAAATTGCTTTTAGTAGTTAGAGCTCGGATTGATGAATAAAACAAAATAAATAATTTATTATCAATTAACAATCAGATAAAAATTAAAACCAAAGCCAAATTATAGCAAAATATTAAGAATAGGTTATATAATATCATGCATGGGAAGAGACTTATGTTTACATACTGAGAGTACTAATAAAAAGAGCTTATCTGATCATATAAAATCCTATGGGAAGATAAACACAACATCCCATCTATGGAATTGGCCGAAAGGGAGCGAACATCTGCTTTGGTTTGATCAAGAGGATTTTAAATCAATCACTGGTGTAGAAATAACAATTTTTCCAGAAATAAGAGGAAAAAGGAAATTTTGGTCACTTCATGTGAGAAATACATACAGTGCTTCATGGTATGACGTAAGTATGATGAACAAAATTTTGACAGATTCAAAGAAGAAATTTGGAGGAACGATTGATGGGGACTATGGGAAAAATAAAGTCGCTCCTTTATGGGAAAATGATACCTCTCCAATGAGTCGCGGTATTGATTATATAACTAGAAAAACATGCAGTAGCATTCAGATGTTAGAAATAAGCCTACCTCAGCCATGGAATAATTTTCAGGCAGCGAACAAGCCAGAAAGTAGTGATGAAAAAAATGAAGATTTTTTAGCCTATGTGGATCCAACCAGGCAGATTTATATTAGTCTAATTCCGATACTTGTTGCAATATTTGAATTTTATTTTAAGGAAACATTTAGGGTGCTAGCGAGCTATGATGAAGGCATATTGTCAAAAATCACGAAAATATCATCTGATAATAAAAATTTAGACGTACCAGAAATTATTAATTCTTTCATTAAAAAGATAAGCTTTCAAGATTTGAAAAATGTTAGAAAAACATACAAGAGGCATGCAGAGTTGGATATCAAAAGTATAATAGAAGAATCAACTAGTATAGAAAATTATAATAAACTTAAGGAATTGATTAATTTTAGGCATGACATAGTTCACAGATTAGAGTCCGATCAGGTATTTACTAGGGAAGACTTTTTAGAGTTTCATAAAGTATTAAAAGAAAGTTTGTCAAGTATCACTTGTAGTATCATAGCTAAATATGACCTAAATACAAAAGAGATATAAGCTATCAAGTCAAATTAAGTCCAAGCTATGACACAACAATTAAGATAAAAGATATAATAAGAACTAAATAAATATACTAAACATCAACAACTTCAAGCCGAAAGCCCTGACGATTACAAACGTCATCACAAAGGAAAATTAGAATATCACCAAGAGTCAATGATTCAAAATAAAGCCATTATTGCTAAATTAGAACGAGAATTAGCTAAGTTTAGTAGCAGTTTGCCAACTCATAAAGAATTTGTTGAACTTGTTAATTCTTATCTAGAAGCCATACTTTCAACCACCTATATTATTGAAGAGGATATGATATACAATAAGCTGGTGTTAAACCTCCGAGCTGGCGACAATGCTGTATCTGTTATAAAACTAAATCCACCATATAACTTAATGGTGGATTTAGAGAAAATTCCATTTGGCTGGGATGGAGGGATTCGAACCCCCGAATGGCGGGACCAGAACCCGCTGCCTTACCACTTGGCGACATCCCAACGGCAAACATAATTGTACTATAGAAAAATGATTTCCGCAAGCGTTTACTGGCCAGCGTTGACGCGATATACTTATAGTATGGATTTGCAATGGATTGTGAAGCTGATTGCTGACGGACTGGTGGTGCCGGTCGTGCTAATTGGTGCGTACGCGCTGATAAAATTGGTTCCAAATAAAGAGAAGTATCAAGTTTATAGCCAAGTTTTGATGGCTGGTTTGACTGCTTACGTGGCGGCAAAAATTATCGGGTCAATTTATCAACCAGATCAAATGCGCCCGTTCGAGATTCTGGGCGTATCTGCCGGCGCGTCATTCCTTAATAATCCGGGTTTTCCGTCTGATCACGCTCTATTTACAATGGCAATTACTTTGGCGGTATTTTTCGGAGCAAAGAGTTGGCGGCTGGCTTTATTGTGTTTGATAATGACAATCTTAATATGTGTCGGTCGGGTTATTGCTCTGGTGCATACGCCGCTTGACGTTATTGGCGGATTATTGATTGCTTGCGTAGGGATTATTTGGTATAAACCGATGAATCTCCTGAAAAAGCATAATATTTAAGCATATACATTTGCAATATTGACAAGTTTACGTTACAATTTACGTATGAAATTATTGTCAGCTATTTTCCGTGAAGAAATATCAGATTACACATATCCATTTTCAAAGCGAGTTTTCTTGAGGATTTTGGCGATTTTAGTTGCTAGCGGCGTGGCTATCTGGTTGCTGGCGCTTGCGTTTGATAAATTTATGATTACACCCGTATTTTGCGCGAACGCTGAGCATATTTCTATTTGCGCAAACAGCACGAGCATCGTATCTTACGTCGCGCTGGTTTTGGCGGGAATTATGCTAGTTCCAGTGTTGGCGGTATTTGGCATCAAGCGACCTCTGTTGGTGGTAATCGCGGCAACTGTGTCGTTGTGGGGCGCTACATTATGGGCTGGCGGATCTTGGATTTTGTCATTGCTATGGGTAGTTTTGGCGACAGTTTTGGTATACTTGTCGTTAATCTGGTTGAATAGAATTCGTGGCAACGGTGCAGCAATTTTATTTATGACTTTATTTGCGATCTTAGCACGAGTTGTCTTGGCGCTATAATCACTGTACACTAAGTGTATGGAAATCATTATCATTATTCTCTTAATTGTTATTACTATTGGTTTGGGTGCGACTTTATTTGTCCTGCAATCAAAAATCAGCGAGCTAAAAAATCAATCATCCGTCGAGCTAATTAAAACCGATGTCGTGGAATTGGGGCGGACTATTGCGAAACTGAATGAATCCGTTAGCGATAAGTTGGAGCGAAGCAACGCGCAAGTTCAGACTTCTGTGCAGAAGCAATTGTCAGAAAGTGCAAAGTTGGTGGCTGACGTGACGCAGCGGTTGGCAAAATTGGATGAGACCAATAAGCGTGTGGTCGATGTGGCGACCGATCTGAAAACCTTGCAAAACGTGTTGCAAAATCCAAAGCAACGCGGTGTTTTTGGTGAGTTTTATCTGGAAAGCGTGTTGGATAACGTTTTACCAGCCAAGCAATATCAAATGCAATATCGCTTCAAGGATGGCGAAATTGTTGACGCGGTTATTTTTCTGGACAAGGGTCAAATATTGCCGGTGGATAGTAAGTTTTCTTTGGAGAATTACAATCGGATGATTAACGCCGAGACAAAATCTGAGCGTGAAATGTGGCTAAATAAAGTGAAGGCTGACCTTAAGGGGCGAATTGACGAGACTAGTAAATACATTCGTCCGCGCGAAAACACTATGGACTTTGCTTTTATGTTTATTCCTAGCGAATCTTTGTATTACGATCTTCTGATTAACAATGTTGGTCAGGGCGGTTCGAGTCGCGATCTGATTGAATACGCGTTCCGGGACAAGCGGGTTATTATTGTGAGTCCGACTAGTTTTCTCGCGTACCTGCAGACCGTTCTTCAGGGGCTTCGTAGTTTGCAGATTGAAGAGCAAGCCAAAGACATTCAAGTTCGAGTTAGTCAATTGGGCGTTCATATTAAAAAGTTTGATGAGTTGATGACGAAAATGGGCAAGAGTTTAAGCACGACCGTTGGTCATTATAACAATACGTATAAGGAACTAGGGAAGATTGATAAGGATGTCGTGCGAATTTCTGGTGGCGATAATCAAGCGCAGCCGGAGCTGATTGATCGGCCGACTCAGGAAGATTGACATAAAAAATACCCCGCCGATTAAGCGGGATATTTTATTGTGAAGTTATAATCTATTCTTCGTCTTTGTTTCGGTAATTGACGAGTAGAAATAGGTTACCGCCTAATGCTGCGCCGATTAGGGTAGCGGCAATTACTTCCAGGCTAAAGCGTGAATAACTCTTTTCACCTTCAGCTGGCAATACTCCGTTGCTACGTAGTTGAGAGTCGGTTTTCTCTGTAACAGCCAAAGAAACTGCTGGGTTCAAAGTTGCACCTGAGATGTAGATCTCGCGTGGGTAAGTGCGGCCGTTTTTCTCAGTTTGAGTAGTACTTTGATCTTTTTGGATTTTTGCAATAGCAGTACTTTTAATGTACGAAGAGATTGAGCCAGATACGACAAGACCAATCATCAACGCCAAGCCAATTCCAAAAGCTTGACCAGCTGCTTTGATTTCTTTGCGCTGTAAAACTGCGGCGATGCCAAATACAAATACAGCGGTACCGACTAATTCCATCGTAAAGATGTTCCAAGAGAACGCAGTGAATTGGTCGAAGCTTAGGGCAAATCCGCCGTTTGTTAGTGAACCGACAAGTACGATAGCCGCCATTGCACCGAGGAATTGTGCACCCCAGTAAAATGGTACAAGTACGGTCTTTAGCTTACGCATTGTCCATAGACCAAACGTGACAGCTGGGTTTACGTGTGCGCCAGAAATGTTGCCGATAATTGTAACGATGAACATCAACGCAAAACCGACATACATTGATGACAAAATGTCTGATGCGAATAATGCGGCAAGTGTCAAAATGAATGTGCCGATAACTTCCGCAATAACGATGTTAATTAAGTTGTTTGGTAATTTAGAATCTAGTTCGACACGCTTGCTTTTAGCGGTAGATTCAGCAACGACACGCTTGACGGTCGTTTTGGTTTCAGTCTTAGCGGCAGCGGTTTTCTTTTCTGCGGCTTTAACTGGGGCTTTCTTTGAAGTTTTCTTCGTAGCCATATTCCCTCCTTAAAGTAATATCACGACTATTATAACATAATTTGCTATACTGTAGTTATGGGATTATTTGTAAATCAGCAGGATCAGCGCAGTGAATTGCAAGAGCGAATTGCGGCGGAATTAAGAGAGAAGGCGAAGGCTTCGAGTTTGCAAGAAAAGGCAACTATGGACGGCGTCGACGACATAAGATATTTGGAAGGCACGAAACAGACGACGACTTTGGCGTGGGCGTGGATTTTAATTGCTATTATGGCTGGTGCGGTGATTGTAATGTTTTTAATGCAAGGACGATAAAATGGTTGATTTAGACGAATTGAGAAGAGAAATAGTTTTGGCGGTTTCGCAATCTAAATCTCCGCGTGAGTTTTTACGTGATCGACGACTTAGGGAATTGTATGATCAAATCAAGTCATTGCCGCCAGTTGAGCGTGGTCCGTTCGGCAAACAGATTAACGAGCTGAAACAAGCTGTTGAACAGGCTATTACTGCACGACTGGAAGAGCTGGAAAAAGTTGACTTGAAACCGATTGACATTACGGCGCCGATGGATGTGAATTCGCCCAAACCTAAACTTTTGCCGAGCGAACAAGGCACGATTCATCCGCTGAGCGCTGAAATTGAGCGCATTTCTGAGATCTTTAATCGCATGGGATTTGTCACGGAAGAGTCCAGAGAAATTGACGATCAATTCCATATGTTCGAGAGTCTGAACTTTCCAAAAGGTCATCCAGCGCGCGACGATTACGACACGTTTATGACCGAAGAGACTGATTCTAATGGCGATCGTTTGATTGCGCCGGCGCATACGTCGACTATGCAAAATCGTGTGTTGATGAAATATCGCGACAATTTGGAAAAAGGCGAGGCTATTGCCGCTATCGTTCCTGATCGCGTTTTCCGTAACGAAGATTTGGATGCGCGCCACGAGCATACATTTTATCAAGTCGAAGGCGTGTACGTTTCGCGCCGAGTTAATGTTGGCAATTTGATTGCTACGTTGCAAGAATTTTTGCAGGAATATTACGGCAAGAAACTTGACGTTCGCGTTAATCCATTTTATTTTCCGTTCACCGAGCCGAGCTTTGAGTTTGCGTTAAGTTGTCCGTTTTGTGAAGGAAAAAATCCTGATTGTAAAGTCTGCTCTGGTGAAGGTTGGATTGAGTTATTGGGCTGCGGAATGATTCATCCGAATGTCCTTCGGGCAGCACAAATTGACCCGAATGAATATACGGGATTTGCTTTTGGTTGTGGAATCGACCGCTTGGTTATGATGAAGTATGGAATCGAAGATGTCCGTCATTTTGAAAGTGGCAAGTTGGACTTTTTGGAACAATTTTAGCAATATGAAACCCCGACAGATTAAGGATTTTTTATACAAGAATCGCCTTCAGGTGCTCTGCATTCTTAATGGTGTCGTTTTGGCTGTGGGCTTGGTTGCGGCGATGCTGCTTTCTGATGATGCTCGGTGGACGAACTGGAGCTTGAGTAGATTGGGCGAAACTACCTCGAATCGTTTGTCCGCATTTTCGTTCAATTCGGGAGTGTTTTTATCTGGTTTGATTATGGCGACGATTGGTTTTTTTATGAATCGTGGTTATCTTAAACTTGGTCAAATTCGCTCTGCTCGGATATCTGGCTGGATACTTTCACTGTTTGCGATTTGTATGATAGGGGTGGCGCTTTGCCCGAACGATACAATGCACGCGGCGCATTTTGTTTTCTCGCGTGGCATCGTGATATTGATGGTGCTTTTGATGTTTCTTTTGCCATCGAGTTTGAGCTATTTAACTCATCGTGAGCGAATCTCATCTTTCAGTTTTCCGATTTTTGCGGCAATTATAGCGGCACAAGGTTACGCGATGGGCAAGTTTTGGTTTGTGATAGTAGAAGTTTTATTGGGGATTTTTGCGACGATGTGGCTAGTCCTGGTTTGCCGTAGAATGGAACTTAAATTGTCCGACCTGAAAACTTCATAAAATGCTATAATTACTTCAAAAGGAGTAATTATGAATCACACAATTTTTGACAACATCGTATAGCGGTAAGTTGGACTTTTTGGAGCAGTCTTAAGGAGCTATTACACACGATAATAGTAGTAGCTCAAAAACTTGTAATAAAAGAGGCAGTTCTGTATGCCGATAGAGAAATTGTTGCAGCGAGAGAGATCGCTAAAAAGATAGGAGGAAGTAAATGGATACACAACAATTTGACGCACTTATTATTGGTTTTGGCAAAGCCGGCAAGACATTGGCGGTGACGCTGGCGAATGCGGGTAAAAAGGTAGCGCTGGTGGAGCGGACACCAAAGATGTATGGCGGCACCTGTATTAATATTGCTTGTATTCCTACTAAGGTGCTAGTCAATGCAGCCGAACATCATCAAAGTTTTGATGAGGCGATGGCACATAAGACAACAGTGGTAGCGCGGTTGAATGAGAAGAACTATCATATGCTTGCGGATCGTGAAACAGTGAGCGTCATTGAGGGTGAGGCATCGTTCGTAGATGATCGTACTGTGAAGGTTGTGGCGGGTAGCGACGAGCTAGTAGTTAGTGCACCGCAGATTTTTATTAACACCGGTGCGGAATCAATCATCCCAGATATTCCAGGTGTTGATAAGCCGTTTGTGTATACCAGTACTGAATTGCTGGATAGAATGACGCAGCCAAAACAGCTAGCTATCATTGGTGGCGGTTATATTGGGTTAGAATTTGCCTCAACTTATGCCAAACTTGGTACAAAAGTAACAGTATTTGAGAGGGGCGATGCTCTGCTTGCACGTGAAGATCCAGCAATTGCTCGGGCTGCTACTGAAGCATTGCAGGCACAGGGTATTGAGATTGTGTTTAGTGTGGATGTGACAGCGATTGAGGGTGAGTCTACTGCGACGATTCGCACAGTAAATCATGATGATTACGCTGGTTATGATGCGGTTTTGATGGCTACGGGCCGTCGCCCGGCAACGATGAGCTTGAATTTACCAGCTGCTGGTGTAGCGACGGATGAGCGCGGGGCAATTGTGGTTGATGAAACACTTCGCACTAGTCGGTCGCATATTTGGGCAATGGGCGATGTAACGGGCGGGCCACAATTTACCTATGCGTCGCTGGACGATTTTCGGATTGTGAGAAGCCAGTTGCTGGGCGATGGTCTGTACACTCGCGCCAAACAAAAAACTTTGCCGTACGCGGTCTTTATGCAAACGCCGCTAGGTCGGGTGGGTATGACAGAGGCTGAGGCGCGTGCGACGGGGCGCGAAATTATCGTAAAAGAGCTGCCTGCTATGGCGATTCCACGCCTGCATGTTGATAATGCTACAACAGGATTGCTGCGTGCGGTGATTGATGCAAACACTGAACAAATTTTGGGTGCTAGTTTATTGTGTCGTAACTCACCAGAAGTCATTAATATTATCAAAACTGTAATGGATAATGGCCTGCCATATACTGTGCTGCGTGACCAAATATTCACTCATCCAACGGTGAGTGAGGCATTGAACGATTTATTTGCATAAAGGAGGAACATGAATCACACAATTTTCGACGACATCGTATCGGGCAACATGAAATCTTGGAAAGTTTGGGAAGACGAGAAGTTTTTGGCGTTTCTAACGCCATTTCCAAATACGCCAGGTTTTACAGTGGTGATACCAAAACAAAATCCAGGCGATTATGTCTTTTCTTTGGATGATGAAATACGGCATCGAGGACGTGCGGCATTTTGAAAGCGGCAAGTTGGACTTTTTGGAGCAGTTTTAATTCAGTCATTAGTCCATTCGGAGATATGTGATGATTAAACGTAACGTATTTCTCTACAACATCACCAACCGTGACGACGAGGGATACGGTAGCTACCCGTTTGAGGATGTTCTCCGTGATCTGATGAACCTCGAAGAAGACGATAGGAATTGGCAGTACAATCCAAATGATGACGAGTCGTTTATGCGACTCTTGCAGTTTGACAAGTTACATAAAACCAGCGAACTATCCAAATGTTACGCGGGTATCATCGCCGTGTACGGATCAAACGTGATTACCATAGGTAGGGACGATGACGATATCGTTAGGCGCTACCCGTTGCCTGACGGTCAGCTGCCGGTGCAGGTGGTGCATTTCCTGTACTATGCCGACAAGGGAATTATGGCGTTAGAATACAACCGAAACGTCGCCACAAATGTAAAGATTTTAGCCTACATAAATAATCGCATCACAAAGCTCTCGCTCTCTGAAAAGGCAGCATTTATTGGGACGGTAGTTTGCCATCCAGACGCTATCGAGCTAATCAGGCGGGCGCATCGTATAAAATCTGCGAAGATATTTGTTACCCGCGAAGCTATAGAACACAATAATAAAATCAGCCAACTAGCGAAAAGTTTATTCTCCGCACCTTCGATCGATAATCATACCGATACGCTTGGCACGGTAGTCATTGATTTTCGGCCGAGTAGGGGTAAGTTCCTGTCTCCTGGTGCGTATATTGATCACTATGTGAAAGAATTTCCGGGCGTCGAAAAACAGGTCTACGAAGTTGAAATTGAAGAGGGCATGGAAGTAACGTCGGTAAATATCATGCAGCCTCAGTTTAAGAATACTATCGAACTGCCAGACAGTAGCATCGAAGACCGAGAAGAGTATGACAACCAGGTTTTTGGTAAAATACATGAAGTCTACAAAGCAGCGACAAGCGTTATAGCAGGAGCGAACAATGTGGACTAGACGGTGGAGCTCCATTGGGCTGGTGCTGATCATCCTGCTGCTGTTCTTTGGGGTGTCATTCGGTATGCAAGAAATCGTGAAGGTGGTGAAGCCTGACATCATGAAGGTCAACCCATGGGATGTATTTGAGGGTATAATAACCATTCCATCATATATCGTTATAGTGTTACTAGTGTTGTTGCCGTCAGACGCTCGATATAACCTGAGGCTGTCACTATTTCAGCGCTCCAGTTACGTGCGTGAAATCATTATCTCCGGCCTCCTGATCATTCTCGTGATGGCCGTAGTGGGGTTTGTGGCGTACAACCCAACAGACAGCCCGACTCGTAATCCTTGGAATGATTTTAATTGGGGTAATTATCTGAGTGTGATTGTTTGGGGGGTTATGATATTTTTGTATAATGTACTGCTGCGGTTGGGTGGTGGGGCGAGGCGTGGATCTGGTAAAGACATAGCTTGATTATCCCATACAAATATCCCGATAAGGCCGCGTAACAACTTCTGCCGAGTCGAGGCCGAGTTTGACCTCAATCTCGCTGATCATCGCTAGCGCATCAGTCTCATCATCTGACAAAACCTCAACTTCCACAAACGTCCCAATGTCTTTGATCTCGTCTATAGTCACCGTTGCCTGCGGAAAATCAGAGGACTGAAACGAGCGACGGTATTTGTTGACCTCGACCAGTTGCACCATACCGAGGTTTGTCAGTAGCTGCTTGGCGGTTGCCGTGTCTTCGGGCTGAATTGGCAGGTTTGTCTCGGGCTTGATGATTACATTATTTTCCGTATGCGTCGCAGCGGTCGTTGCTGGCTTATACGTTACCTCAGCAAAACTATCGCGCTGGCGAATCCGCAAGCATTCAACCGTCTGCATAAAGTCGACATCAGGACGAGAATAATACGTATCAATTTCGCGGAGATTACTCTTTAGCTCAAAACCGATGTTTTGCAACCGCCCGATTAGCTCTTCAATATTGCCCGTTAGCTGGCGCTTGCGTTCGATTTCTAGTAGTTTTTTGGTCATTTGATAGCCTTTCTTATGGAAGTGTAGATATTTGAATATTTATTTATATGATGGTTTAATTATAGCAAGAAAGGCAAATAATTTTATGACCACACACCAATTAAAATTGGCGACTGAGCCGTTTAATGCTATTATTTCTGGCAATAAGACTATCGAGTCGCGACTATATGACGCCAAACGACAGAAAATCCAGATTGGGGATCGGATTATTTTTACAAATAGAGATAATTCCGAGCAAACCGTTACCGCTGAGGTTGTTGGTTTGCTGAGATACGCGACATTTCGTGACTTATTTTCTCACAATAATCCGCGAAAGTTCGGCGGTGATAATGTCGAATGGTTAGAAAATCAAATTTCTGAATTTTATTCTATTGAAGACCAAAAGATTTATGGCGTGATTGGTATTGAGTTTAGAGTTTGTCAGTAAGCTTGCATATTGTCGGCGTTAATATTTCCTCTTCAGAATCTTTTCTCTGCTAGAAAATCGGCTAGAGCTAATAATCCAGGATTATCGTCGCCTTTACTTGTTTTAGGATTGCGTTCATGTTTGCGACGT
>UNSQ01000008.1 GCA_900556885.1 Candidatus Saccharimonadota bacterium | reverse complement strand
GACGTGTTGTCGGAGACTGAGTTTGGTGTATTTAAAAATGCTGAATGCATTAAGGCTATTTGCGTAAAAAATGGCGCAAGTTTGAGTCGCAAGCAAATTGACAATTTCACCAACATCGCTAAGAGTGAAGGCGCTGGCGGTTTGGCATACATTACGTATCAAGACGGCGAAGCAAAATCTCCAATTGCGAAATTCTTGAGTGAGAAGGAATTGGCTGACATCCAACAGAAAACTGGTGCGGTTGATGGCGATGCAGTGTTCTTTGGTGCTGATTCTCGCTCGGTTGTTAACACGGTGTTGGGGCGCTTGCGTAATGAATTTGCCTCACACTTTAATCTTAAAGACCCATCGGTCGTGGCGTTTGCTTGGATTATTGATTTTCCGTTTTATGAATGGGATGACCGAAGTAAAAAACTTGATTTTGGGCATAATCCATTCAGTATGCCAAAGGGTGGATTGCAAGCTCTGGAGTCTGCTGAAACTGACGCCGAAAAATTATCCATTGTTGCTGATCAGTTTGATATGGTGATGAATGGCTATGAGATTTGCTCTGGCGGCGTTCGCAACCATAATCCAGCGGTGTTATATAAAGTGTTTGGGTTACTGGGCTTTAGCAAATCTTATGTTGAAGAAAAGTTTGGTGCTATGTTGGGCGCTTTCAAATACGGCGCTCCGCCTCACGCAGGATGTGCTTTTGGTGTTGATCGTATTTTGATGGAATTGACCGATGAACAAAACGTCCGTGAGACTCTGGCGTTTCCAAAGAATGGCTCTGGCGTGGATGTGATGATGAATTCACCATCAGTTGTCGATCCCGCTCAGCTACGCGAATTGGGTTTGTGAGATCTAGTTTATTGAGTTTACGGGAGGCTATCGTAGGATGATGGACAATATTATTCTTCACATTCCTCACGCCTCGTTGTGCTTGCCGCCTGATTTTTGGCGTGATATTACGGTGGGTAAAGAGATTATCGAGAGGGAATTGCGTTTCATTGCTGATTATAAAGTTGATGAGCTCGTTAAAAATATAGATAGCCATAAAATTATAGCTAAATATTCGCGGCTATATTGTGACGTCGAGAGGTTTCGCGATGACGAAGCTGAGTCGATGGCTAAGCTGGGTATGGGAGCGATTTATACACGTTTATCTGACGGTACGCAATATCGCAAAATAGAATCATCCCGCCGCGAAGAAATTTTGGGTAAATCATACGACTTACATCACAAACAACTAAACACATTGAGTAGGGGAATTGTTGATCAATATGGCTCGTGTGTGATTATTGATATTCATAGTTATAGCGATGAATTGGTGCGAAGATTGTTTGGCTGGACAGAGAATTTACCAGATATTTGCCTTGGCTATGATGAAAAATGGTTCGGTAAAGACAATGCATCAAAATTAAAAACGTATATTGAAAAAATGGGATATAGTTGTGAGTTAAATTATCCGTATTCTGGGGCGCTGGTTCCGATGGAATTTTATCACGATGAAAATCCAAAGATACAGTCGGTGATGTTGGAAATTAATAGGCGCGTCTATTTGAATGGTGGTGTGGTAGACGAAAAGGCTGTGTGTAATATAGATAAAATAATAAATTTTATCGCAGAAAATCTAAATCCTAATACCCAGCCACGCTGCCAAAATGTCGCCCGCAAAGTAGGCTAGTCCTGCCGCAATTGCCCCAAGAAGTAGCGTGATGCCTGCAGATTGCCAAGGTGATTGTTTGCTGACTTTACCTTTGATGAAGCCGATTGCTAAGAACGTTGCCGCAGTTAGCGCCGAGCTAACATAGAATAATGCCGCACTTGGCGCCTTTAAGTTTGCAATTACGTCAATCAAATATGGTAACACGGGTACGCTACCGACCACCACGAAAGCTAAGAATGTTACTGCGCCTATGATCTTTGGGGATGAGCGTTTTTGGGTGTCGCGCACAGATTCTTCGTGTTCGGCGCTGGCTGCCAAATATGCACTAGAGCCCATTGAGAATCCGTCGGCTATTAAATTAGCAATTCCTAATATAAGAATTACTGAACTGGATATTCCAGCTCCAGCTGAAGCCGCCACGACTGCAAATGTCGTTACTGTGCCGTCGACCGCGCCATAAACAAATTCCGGTATATATCGTTTGAAAAAATCTCGCATAACCATACCAGTTTATCATATTATTAACGATTAGCAGACATCTCTATTGACAATTTAATAAGCTTATGCTATAGTGAAATAGTTAGATTATCTAATACAAACAATTTAACAAGCATGCTAAAATAAACATAACAAATATAAACTTTTGCAGAAAGGTAAAGCGTGGAAGATATCCAAACAGCCATCGTTTTATTATCAATCATCGTAGGATTGTTGTCGGTTATTATCGTAACGCTACTGTCAGTGGTTATCGCCTTGTTGGTAAGACTTAATACGGTCATGAAAAGCGTTAGTAAAATTACAACTAACGTAGCTAGTGCAACCGAATGGTTGTCGCCAACAAAAGTTTTCAGTGAACTATCAGGTTTATTTCGTAAAAAATAATTAAAAAAAGGAGTAATATATGAAAAAAGTTTTAGCAATTATCGGAGCAGTAGCAGCAGGTTTTACAGCTGGAATTTTAACCGCACCAAAGAGCGGTAAGGAAACAAGGAAAGACTTGAAGGATAAAGCTGTAAAATTGAAAGCCGACACTGAAAAAGTAGCTTGCAAAGCGACCGCTGCAGCTAAAGACAGCGTAGACTCATTGAAAGCTGGCTCTCAGAAAGTTGGAGATGCTGTAGCAGAAACTGCAAAAGATGTTAAGGGCAACGTCGAAAAACGTTTCAAGTAATATTTGACTCTATTCAAGAAGACGTGAGATAATATAAGTGATGAAAAAAGTTACTTTCTATCTCGCGTCTTTTTTGATTGCTTCTAGTTTGTTAGTGACGCCACGGGCAGTTGAGGCTCAGTCTGTCGATGCTACGGCTGATTCTGAGATCATAAAAACACTTGATCGAAACTGTAGTTCCGTAAGAGTTGCTATTAAAAACATCCACACCAATGACGCTCTAACTAGGGTTAACGTTGGACAAAGATATAATTCTATTTCTACCAAACTTATGGCCAGGCTGAACGGTCGATTGGCAATCAATAAGCTGGACAGTTCAAAGTTGGTGAACATTACTAATGAGTTCGAGTCGATGAGACTTAAGTTTAATAGCAATTACAACGATTACGACACTGCGATGACTGATCTTCAGCGCGCAAATTGCTCTAATAATGTGGCGGACTATTATAAAAAATTGACCGTCGCTCGCGAGGCTCGTAATAAACTTTCTGAGGATGTGAAGGTCTTGGATGAATTGTTAGTGAGATACAAAGAAGAAGTGCAAGTTATTAAAAATTCGCTGTCTGGAGGTTCTAATGAATAGGGCTAAGGAATTATTTCGTAGTTATAAATTCGCTACATTTATTGGGCTGACTATTGCAATCTCGGTCTTGCTAGTATCGATTGCAATGTTTGTGTATTACAAGACTGACGCTTATCGATTGGATTTGAGTCGCCCAGAATACGCTTCTCGCCGCAGTCAAATTAGCAAAGATGCGGATGAAAAAAGTCACGAATTTGACGCACAAGGTACAGTAAATAAGGATACATTGAAGGAATTTTTGGGAATTTATGATAAAGAAGTAGAGAACGTTAATAAGATTAAAGCGTTTTCTAATGATGTGTTGAGCGATAAAGAATTGGGTTTGTCTAATAATTAATCTTTATCTTCTGGTTATTGAGGTTGGGGTCGGCAGAGTCGCCAGAAGAACTCCTTCGCGATCAAAGTTTTGTAGTAATCGATGTCGCATTTCAGAGGTAACAGACCACTGATCTGATGGCTGAGTTTTTCCGGCAATGATCAATTCTGTTCCTCGTCCAGTAATATCGCCAACGGAAACGAATTTAGGCGGATCGATAATTTTCTTTTGCCAAGCCTTTTCTTTAGCCAATTCTTGACCAGTAGCGTTAATGATGTCTGTAACTGCAGAAATGTCAGAACTTGGGTCGATATAAATGCTGAAGCGCGACATACTATAGCCCATAGTTTTATTGATAACGTGCTGAATTGTGCCGTTTGGAACATAATGAACATTGCCCTCAGAATCTCGTATAACAGTAGTGCGAGTGCCGACTCTCTCGACGGTTCCAGCAGCTCCCATTACGTCAACAACATCGCCAACACGATATTGATTTTCGGCGATGATGAAAATACCAGACAAGAAGTCCTTAACGAGTGATTGGGCGCCAAATCCTAATGCCACACCGATTATACCAGCACTAGCGAATAGCGGCGATAAATCAAATAGAAATAGTTTATTGGCGACAATTGCGGCGACATAGAAAATTATTATGATTTGCCAGAAACTTCGGGTTAATTGGACGAGAGTTTTTTCGCGCTTTTCTATGTCTTTACGGTGCCAGGAACGATGTTTAGCGGTGGAGCGTATAGAATAATGGATAGTCCAAGATAATAAATATTTCCCCAGAAAATAAACAAAAACAGAGCCGATAATAATGCTAACTGTGTCGATAATGCGCTCACTAATTAACCAGCCAAGGTTATTGCCATGCAGCCATTGACCTAATGTAGAAGAATCTAAGAGCTGTTTTATAAGCTTATCCATTATTGATTTAGTATAATAGAAAATATGAGTTTTGTCGATCCGAATCAATTTATTATCACCAGAAAACGTAAGAAGTATAAATTCGCTTTATTCCACAATTCACCTCTATGTTTTGAATTTGACGAATGGATAGAACGGGAAGTCGATTGTTTGGAAATCGGTGCTGGAACTGGACTATTCAGTGTGGAGCTTGCATTGCGTCATCCTGAAAAGACGTTTTTAGCAATTGATGTTAAAGGTGATCGATTGCAAAAGGGCGCGAAAATCGCTGAAGAAAAGGGGCTAGAGAATGTGTTTTTTGTTCGAGCGCGGGCTGATCAAATAGACCAATTAGTAGAGCAGAATTCTTTGGAGCAAATTTGGGTAACATTTCCTGATCCGTTCCCGAGGAAGCATAGCGCTGGGCGCCGCTTGACTCATCCTAATTTTTTGAAGAAGTATTCTTCATTGCTAAAATCGGACGGATCTTTATTAATTAAACACGACGATCACATTTTTTTCTGTTGGAGCTTGGAGCAATTGGTGGCAGAAAAATGGCAAATTAAAGAGTTGAGTTTTGATCTTCATGAATCCGCGCTAAATGACGAATATAAAATAATGACGACTTACGAACAAAGGTGGATTGGCGAAGGAAAAACTATTAATTTCGTAAGAACTACCCGCTAATAAATGAAAGGAATATTATGCAATTTAATGATTATTCAACTAAAGCAATTTCTACCTTAACAGATAAAGATTCTCATAAATATGGTAATGTTGACGCGAGATTGATGGCACAGATATTGGGATTAAGTGGCGAATCTGGCGAAATTATGGAGAAATTTAAGAAGATCCTGCGTGATAAAAACGGAAAAATCTCAGAAGACGATCGGGATGCGATAATAAAAGAACTCGGTGATGTTTTGTGGTATGTTAATTCTGTGGCTCATTTGCTTGATTGTAGTCTGGAAGAAGTGGCTCGCAGAAATAACGACAAACTGCTTAGTCGCCAGAGTCGTGGAAAGATTCATGGCAGCGGAGATGATCGCTAATTTTTAGCTAATTGCTCGCGAATCCATCCGTCGATTGTGCCGGCGCCCATACATAAGACGAGCTTTCCAGAGTTCCTTGCTGCGGTTATTTCTTGCCATAAACTGTCATCTAATTCGGCGAAATGAACTTTTTCTTTGTCGATATTTTTGGCAAGTTGTTGTGGCGTCAAAATTGGCAAATCTGGATTTTCCCTAGTTAAGTAAGTCGGCAGCCAGTAAATTTCGTTAGCATCATGAAAAATACTGTCAGTATATTGATCAATTATTTCGTGCTGGCGAACGTTTTGGTGTGGCTGATAAACCAGGACTACATCGTTTGACAACTCCTTAGCCATCTGTAGTGTCGCTTGAATTTCAACTGGGTGATGTCCATAGTCAGAGTATAGATTTTCGGCGAGCTTTTCAAAACGTCGTCCTGAGCCGGGGAAGGAGTTTATTGCTTGATATATTTCTGATTCCTCCGCGTCTACTCCTATGTGTTTCAAGGCTTCGATCGCCAAAGTAGCGTTCTTTCGGTTGTGCTCGCCGGGCAGAGTGATGTTTTTGTTGGAATCGTACAAGATTGTTAGATTTTTCTCATCAAATATGGCTGAATTTTCTTGCCACGCGATAACTTTTTTAGATTTTTCGCCGAATTCACGGAAGGCGTCTAAGTAGGATTCTTTTGTTGGATATGTGTCTGGATGGTCGTAATCAACAGATGTGATAAGGCTAATTTCTGGAGAAAAATGCAAAAAGTTGCGGTCAAATTCATCGCACTCGTATACAAAAAATTGGCTATTTTTATCAAACGTTCCGCTCGGTCCAAAACTTAAAGTCGAACCTACAGAATAACTAACAGGAATTTGCAATTGCTCCATTGCCCAGACTAGCATACTCGTTGTTGTGGTTTTTCCGTGAGTACCAGCGACTGCGATAAGTTTCAAGTTTTTATCGGCGATTATTTGCGCCAGTAACTCGTCGCGCTTGCTGGTTTTTATGCCTAATTTTCGTGCCAAGACTAGTTCTGGGTGATCTTCCGGTAAAGCAGCGGTGTAAATAAACCAGTCAAATGGTGATTTATCGTGTTCTGATTGCAAGAACGTGCCAGATTGATCAAAAGAAATAGGAATTCCGGCTGATTCTAATTCGTTTGTGATAAGACTTGGTGATTTGTCGGAGCCGCAAACACCATACCCGACCCCTAAGGCAATTCTGCTCAGCGGTCCGATGGCAACGCCGCCAATTCCTGAAAAATAAATTCGCATACAAATATTATACCACCGCAGCGGTAGTAATATTCACGTCATTGGGATAATTTGCTATACTAAAACCATAGAGAAAGTGGTGGGATGGCTATAGATAAGAAGAAAACCAAGTTCAGAATTAAGCGGCTCAGTCAGATTAAGACTTGGCAGTTGGTGATTTTATTGATTATGTCTGGTTTTATTTCGGCAACTTTTTTGAGATTGAATAATGTTGGTATGGTCGAGCGACGAGAATCTGTAGAAAATGCAGATAAGGCTGGAGATATAGTCAATCTTCAGCAGCGACTATACGATTTGCAGCGTTATGTATCTACGCATATGAACGCTGATCCGGGGAAGATTGCGCTGGATCATACGTATAAACAGATGTATGACCGGAAGCTGAAAGAGTTCGAGGAGGAGATAAAAAATCAGTCTAACAATGATACTGTGTCGAAGGTTAGGGCTGTTTGTGATACTAGGGCGCAGCAGGGCGGTTACGGCCGATTTACGACACAGGCGGATCCGAGGTATATCAATTGTATTAACGAGGAGTGGGCGAAATATCCTGCCGCGAAAGCCACTAACCTGCAGTTTGAAGCGCCTTCAACCGAGCCGTATTATCACACTTTCGTCCCGCCGATATGGTCAGCTGATTATGCGGGGTGGTCTTTGCTGGTGACGATATTTATTGCCATGATTATCGTAATGAGGTTGGTTGTTCTGGGGATGTTAAAGTTGATGATTAGACGACGAAATAAGCTTTTTTAGCTTGACAGGGGTGATATAGAGATAGTAATCTATATAGGTATATCATTAATAGGAGGTATATAACCAAATGGCTTATAAACATACCAACTCAAAGGGCATCACATATTACTTGCACAAGACTGACGTAACTTTGCGCGGCGGCAAGACTCAAACTATTTACTTCTTCGCTAAGGTTGAGAAGAATGAAAAGGGTACACCATGTGATCTACCAGAAGATCGTATTGTGAAAGAAAACCCACGCAACGGCTTTTTGACAATTTCTAAGAAAAAATAGTCCTTTGCTTGCACCATAAGCGCGTTTGGTGATATAGTAGAACCAAACAAACAGGTGCCATAACTCCTCTGTAAAAAGCAGGGGAGTTTTTTGTTGGGGTTGATTATTTGTGGATATCGTGGTATAATGTGCTTATGACACGAAAAGAAGGACTGTCAGTTGAGGCTAATATGAAGTATGAGTTAACTCCTGAACAGGAAGTCGAGCTCGATTATATTGTTGACACTACTGGATGTTCTTATGACGACGCAAGGCGAAAAATGGGTCTTACTGTGGATGATCCAAAAGAGATTGGAAATCTTATCAAGAGGGTGTCTTCACCTAGAGAAGTTGGCAAAAAGTCTGTGCAAGGATTTTTCTGCGGCGATTGTTGTAGGTATATAGAACCAGGTAAAGAGTGTTCACATGTAAGAGTTGGTAGTCGTGGTGGGCGGTATGCTAGTGATAGTAGCAAATACTAAAGAAAAAGCCACCTGAGACGGATTTTTCTTGGTGGCCCAAGTGCATCTACATTGGAACCATATCTGTAGCGAGATTCTGAGTTGGAGACGCTTAATAGAGGCGACCACCCCTTCAATAAAGATACCCAACCACCATTAAAGTATATCGTAACAGAATGTGTTAATATCAATGAATTATCCTCTTGACTATTTTTTACGTTATCCAGCCTGATAAATTCATAAATCAGCACTAAATGTCGCGGTTGGGTTAGACTAAGATTGCCACAAAGAGCTAATTGAGGTCGCTTATTTAGGAGATTGACGATATAATCAAAATAATGAAGAAAAACTCTCAAGCACAGCTCCAGGGTATGTTACTCGGCTTAGCCATAGGTGACGCTCTCGGTGCTCCTGTTGAACACGGTTACACAAGTGATGAGATTGCTGGTCGTAAAGAAGAATTGCGTCATATGCACGATGAAGCACACTTTCCTCGTGGCGTCTGGACAGACGACACTTCTATGGCATTATGTTTAGCAGATAGCTTGCTGGAATGCGGCGGCTATGATTCGTGGAACGTTATGGATAAGTATTGCAAATGGCGATCAGAGGGCTACCGCTCGTATTTTGACTATGGCGAGGGTATCGGCATACAGACGCTTATCATGCTGGATATGTACGCTAGCGGTTACGCTATTGTTCACAAAACGATGAATCGGAGCGATGGTGCTGGCAACGGCGTTGTAATGCGTCTCGCACCAGTCGTGATAGCTGCCTACGGCAAACGAGATGTTCGTGACGTGATACGACTTGCTCAAGTCTCTGCTAGAGAAACGCATTACTCCTATGAGGCTGAAGCTGCTGCTGAAGTATTTGCTGTCATACTACACAACGCTATCCATCTAAAAGACAAAACAGATATTATAGATATTAGTAAGTATAGTACCGGCGCACACTACGACCATCTGCTGAACAAGCTAAAAGAGAGAGCCGAGACGGATAAGCTCAAGAATAAGCAAGGTTATGTCGTATACACCCTCCAGATAGCTTTATGGGGCTTTATGAACTATGACACATTTGAGGGTGGAATGTTGGCGGTTATGTGTCTGGGCGGCGACGTTGATACGACCATGGCAGTGTACGGGCAATTAGCTGGTGCATACTATGGACTTAATGCAATACCGAACGAATGGCGGCGTGATGTTTATCAAGGGAATGATATTATTGAACTAGCAGATAAACTAGCCGCAATGGACGATTGCCCTGTCTTGCATACACGGTTTGAGGAAGATGTAGCTTAATACAAATCATGAGGAGAATGACTATATGAACAAAATAACATTAGAAACAGCTCAGCAACTACTAGTCACAAAAGAGTTCAGCTACAAGGATATTAACCCAAGTGAGAAAGGAATATTCCTAGCGGCGCTTATTGAGAATGGTAAAGCCGCCAAAGAAGGAACTAACCACCACTCAAATATCCCCAAAGGAACGCTGATTAGTGAGTGGTATTTACGACATAAGTTAGGGCTGAGTGGAGCAATAAAGCACGACCTATACACCTCGCTTGAGCTGTGGAAGTTAGATGATAAGCGATATCAAATTATCTATTATAAACCCTTCGGTTTGGGAAATTATGCTGAAACAAAATCAGAATTCTATGACAATAAAGACTCTGCTCAGGCTCGCCTTGACGAAGAATCTCGTAAGATTGAAGCAGAAGCATCTCTCCTTAAGAGATAAATCCTAGAATCGTTTTTTACCAAGGCAAATCATATTAAGTACCGCTACTTTTTGTGCTTGGATTGTTGTATGAAAAACAGATCTAATAAATGCGTATGATGACGATAAGGCAATGATAGCCGACTAGCTACGGCGACTAGAGCGTCAGCAAGCAATACGAGAGACTGATATTGATGTTGCTCTTGAGGTCATGCGAGATGTAGATAGACAATGGGTACTGGCTTCGCCGGGCGCTAGGACAAGTTTCCAAAGCATATTATTCCCCACAGGGGTTGATATATGACTATAAAAACCATAGGTTTGGAATCAGTGAAATCAGTGTATTTTACAGAATACTACCAACCAAAAAAGGCTCTCCAGAGCCTGAAAAACCTTTCTTGGTGGCGGGGGTAGGATTTGAACCTACGACCTTTTGGTTATGAGCCAAACGAGCTACCAGGCTGCTCTACCCCGCGATACATAATTATGATATCAGCTTAACGTGATAATTGCAACACCTTAGTGTTTATGACTGTTTCCTCCAAATAGAAAGTTCATCCATTGCTGGAAATTGCTATCCGTTCGCTTCGCGCTCGACGCAAGTTTTTGGGCAGGCGTGGCGCTTTCGAAAGATTGGGTGATGAGCTGTTTTTCGCCAGGTAGACCTTTTCCCGTGCGCTGTCTAATAGTCAATTCTTGATACTCTTCGCTTTGATAATATTTCGATTCGTATTCCAGCAAGGCGACTTGCAATTTTTCTATTTCCACTTGCTGGCGTTTGTTGTCAATAGAGCGTTGTAATTCGTAGTTTTTCTGCATTGACTCAATGGAACCCCAAGCCCAACTCATAGCAATTAAAATCGCAGCAGCAATAACGACATTATTTAAGGTCAAATAGTCGTGCTGTATTCTGTAAATTAATCGTTTGAGTTTTAATTTGTTCATTTTGCAAATTTAATATCTACTACATAATATTGTAGCAGGAATGGTAAAAATATTCATCTTATGATTATCAAATTCAGACTGTGGTGGGGGCGGCTGGGATCGAACCAGCGACCAATCGGTTATGAGCCGACTGCTCTAACCCCTGAGCTACGCCCCCGTGAGACTTATTATAGCGCATCAGAGGTAATTATAGAAGTTTTCCAGCGGCAATTCGCACGGCTTCTGACCAAGAAGTAAAACAATGCGGAGTGGACGCCAGCTCTTCGCTGGTAATTTTATGTCGAACGGCCAGGGCTAGCTCGGCTGCCATATCGCTAGCGTGCGGTCCGACGATCGTTCCGCCTACGACAACTCGCTTCTTGTCAACGATCAATTTCACAAAACCTATTCGCTGGTCGGTAATGTTGCTGCGTACGGTAGTGGTGAGCGGAACAATTGCTATTTTTGCGCTTATTCCTTTCATCTTACAATCGTATTCATTCATTCCAATTTGAGCTATTTCTGGCTGAGTAAATGCAACTTGTAGGCGTGGGGAATCATTGAATTTAATCTTATTATTATGTAGCAAATTATGAGCCGCAATACGACTCTGCGCTAAAGCTGTGTGGGTTTGAATATTAGCGTCAGTTACATTTCCTGCGGCGAAAATATGCCGAGCGGAAGTTTGCAGGTAAGAATTAACCAAAATGCCATTTTCGGTATATTTTACGCCAGCGTTCTCTAAGCCTAAATCTGTTGCAGGCAATTGCTGGTCGGCAATTAGAATCTCATCAACGCGTACAGATTTCTCTATTCGCCCTTGCAGAAAAGTGACGCGCTTTTGTATAGACGATTTTTGTATAGCGATAATCTTAGTGCGAGCTAAGATTGAAATGTTGCGATTTTTTGCGTCATTCGTAACCAAAGCGCTGACTTCTGGGTCAAATGTCGATAATATTCTGGACGATTTCTCTGCTACGTAAACTTTTGTTCCCAGCGTGGAGAAGATGTGCGCCAATTCTAGTGCCGTAGCTCCCGCGCCAACAATGAACATGGTTTTTGGCGGGCGCTTCAAGCTAAAAATAGTTTTTGGAGTGTGATAAGAAACGGCACTTAATCCGGGTATTTCTGGAATTTGCCAATCAGATCCGGTTGCGATGAGAAATTTGCGAGCGGACAAGTGTCTTCGATTGATGGCTATTTCGTTCGGACTCAAGAAATGTGCATTGCCAGCAAAAACACTAATGCCTTGCTTCTCGTAATAATAGCGATTACCGCCAGCTCCAGTTCTCTTTACGACTTTGTCTTTCCAGGAGAGCAGAGAAGGGTAGTTATATCCAACAGAGTTAGCGCGCAGTCCAAACTTAGCGGCATCTTTGGCTGTTTGATAAACGTTAAGAGCGTGAGTTAAAAATCCAGTTGGTACATCTCCCCAGTTTGGCGATTCCCCGCCGAATGTTGATTTTTCTACAACAGCAACTTTTTTTCCAGCGCTTGCTAATATGCTAGCTGCGGGCGAACCGCCGGCGCCACTACCAATTACGATATAGTCATAGTCAAAAGTTGGTTTTTGCGACATCAAATCTCCTAAATTATGGTTTTATAATTTTTATATAAATAAGCCGCGTCAGGATGCAGAGTTTTCATAATGCGTTGTGCTTGGCGGCGGATATCGGCAGAGGTTATTTCTGGGTGAGTTTCGCACCAATTCATAACGCCCAGAGTGACGGTTTTTGCAATGTCTTGAGCTTGACCTTCTGGCGTACGAACGCTTAGGCAGGTGGCAATTATGGAATTGTGGAGCTTGTCTGGGCTAAACTCCTCTGGCGGTCGTTTTCCTTGTTTGATGACGTCAATTTGACCTGGCTTTACCATAGATTGCCTCCGTAGCTAATGACGCCAATAACGCGGTCGACGAATAGAAATGCCGCCAAAATTAGTAAACTACCGCCGCTGGCGAATTGCAAAAATCTCTTATGATCTTCTCTCCAACGTTGTAAATTAGAGATGCTGCGTCCGCTGCCGATCAAGACGATAACGACAAATAACGGCAGCGTGGACACGATGACGTAGATCGCTACGCTGATGATTTGCAAGAAGGGGTTTGGTAGGGTGATAATAGCCAGACTAGCGGCGATAATTGGCGCGATAATAAATATGATTTCTGCAATAACGCTAATTATTCCCAGAGCAAAGCTTTCTATGGAATTTTTGGTTTTTTTGGTGCGCTTGTTTAAATATTCTGCAAAATTGCGTGGAAGCCATAATGAAGTTCCTGGTTGTCGTCGGAAGTAGAATGCCCAAATTGCGATTCCTAATCCAAACATCATCCCTGAAGAGACTGCGGCAACGAGTTGCTCTGCGCTGGTGACGTGGTGGATAAATAGTGATAAGAAATAGGAAATTGAGCTGATAAGTAACAAGGTAATCGTTGCAACTCCAAGTACAAAACTGTTGCTCATACGAAAAATTTTTCTCTGGGCGGTTTTTTTGCCAATTGAATGTCCGCTAAGTAACGTTAAAACACTGACGCTAAGCTGAAAACTAGCGTGAATAATCGCTGCAAAAATTATGGTAGCCAGTGACGAGATTGTTACGGGGGTCATTTTTGTGTATAAATCCTTCCCTACCAGTGTACCACAAGCGGAATGAAAAGGTAAATAATGACCGAAAAAGGTATTGCTTTTTTGTCAAATTTATGATAGTATAAAGGCAGTTAAATAATTAACATAAAAAAGGAAAAAATATGGAAATCAACACCAGTGAATTAGCTGAATTTTTAGAAGTAACCCGAAAAAAGGATTTAGCAACGTGGGAGCGTCAGCGTAATTCATGGGAATTGGACAGTTTTATATCGCGACGATTGGCGGCTTTGGACGGCGTTCAATCTGAAGAGCTTGAGCTAATTTAATTCAGTATCTATAAAAAATTCCCCGTCGTATTGACGAGGAAAGATAATTTCTGGTAGCACCGGGTGGACCCGAACCACCGACCTCAGGCTTATGAGTCCTGCGCTCTAACCAGCTGAGCTACGGTGCCACACTGCATTGATTGTAACAGATAGTATAAAATTTGCCAAATACGTTTTAGGTAAATTGTGAGATAATGGATATGTGAGATATATTATCGCAGTCAGCGGTGGGATTGATTCGGTAGTTTTGCTGGATTTGATGTCGCGAACGGAAAAAGATTTGGTGGTCGCTCATTTTGATCACGGAATTCGTGAGGATTCGGCGAGTGATGCTAGATTTGTCGAGGCTTTAGCTGATAGATATAAAATACAATTCGTTTGTCGGCGCGAAAAATTGGGGGCTGATGCCAGTGAAGAATTAGCGCGCCAAAGGCGTTATGAATTTTTGCGTGGCGTGGCGACGGATTTTGATGGCGTGATAGTGACGGCGCATCATCGAGATGACATTATTGAAACTGTAGCGATGAATCTTAAGCGTGGCTCCAGATGGCGAGGCTTGGCGGGAATGAGTGATAGTCAAATAGTTAGGCCGATGAATGGTTGGACGAAGCAGAGAATTTATGAATATGCGATTCGTCAGAAATTGGAATGGTGTGAAGATGAGACAAATCAAAGCGACGCGTATCAGAGGAATAAATTTAGACGCAAGATAAATCGTGAACTTGATGAATATCAGAAACTTGGAGTGTATGAGGCGTGGCGAAAACAAAGAGAATTAAGAGGGAAAATTGAGCAGGAAATAGAGAAGTTTGATGGAGAGGTGCTTAGTCGGTATTTTTTGACGATGGTAGATGATAATGTCGCACAAGAATTGCTATATTATTACGTTTTACGACATTATGACGTATCGTTACTGGGTTCTCAATTAGAGCGTATGCTAATTGCTGTAAAAACTGGAAAAGCTGGCTCTTGCTGGCAAGTTGGTGGCGGTATTGTGATGAAATTGACGCTAAGAAGTGTTATAATAAAGAGAGTTTGATTAGTATAGGCGAAAGGATTAGTTGAGAATGGCTGTTAAGATGCCTCAAAGAAATGGAAAGAATAGAATAAGTCAAATTTTACGATTTGGATTGTTTTGGGCAATTATAATTTTTGTAGCGTTAATTTTTTACGCAACACTCTTCCCTGCATCGAATCTTAAAGATGTAGCTTTGTCTGATGTGGTGCGTCGAGCAAATGACGGTAAAATTGCTCAATTGGAGATTCAAGGAAACGATATTAAGATTACTCCGAAAGATCAATCAAAACCTACCGAGCATTCAGTCAAGGAATCTAGTAGCATTTATGAGCAGGGCTTGAATAAAGACGCTAAGGTTGAGGTGAAGGTTATTCCACCATCCACAACCGGCGAAACCATGTGGAACCTGGCGGTTATGGTTGTGCCTGTGCTGATTATCGTGGTGTTCTTTATGTTTATGATGCGCCAAGCTCAGGGTCAAAATAATCAAGCTATGGGATTTGGCAAGAGTAAGGCTCGCCTGTACGGCCAAGATAAAGAAAAGGTTCTGTTTACGGATATCGCTGGAAATGATAACGCCAAGCAAGATCTGCAGGAAGTTGTTGATTTTCTCAAGCATCCGAAGAAATATAAAGATTTGGGCGCAAAGATTCCGAAAGGCGTATTATTAGTCGGTAATCCGGGTACGGGTAAGACAATGCTAGCCCGAGCTGTTGCTGGTGAGGCTGGTGTGCCATTCTTCTCGATCTCCGGTTCTGAATTTGTGGAAATGTTTGTTGGTGTTGGTGCTAGCCGAGTGCGAGATCTGTTTTCAAAGGCTAAGAAAAATGCCCCGTGTATTATCTTTATTGATGAGATTGATGCCGTGGGTCGTAAGCGTGGCTCTGGTATGGGTGGCGGTCATGATGAGCGCGAGCAAACCTTGAACCAGATTTTGGTGGAGATGGATGGTTTTGATGGCGAGACTAATGTTATTGTTTTGGCGGCAACCAACCGCGCGGATGTTTTGGATCCGGCTTTGCTTCGCCCTGGACGATTTGACCGACGTGTGAATATTACATTACCAGAACGTAAAGATCGTGAGGCAATTCTGAAGGTTCACTTTAAGAAAAAGCCAACTGATGAAACTGTTGATCTTGATAAATTGGCGGCAAAAACTGCTGGCTCGTCTGGTGCGGACTTGGCAAATATGGCTAATGAAGCTGCAATTATTGCCGCTCGTCGCAACAAGAAGAAGATCTCAAATGACGAATTAACTGAGGCGTTTGAGCGTGTGGCAATTGGTCCAGAGCGCAAGACCAAGATAATGAACGATCACGAGAAAGAGTTGACTGCTTATCACGAAGCTGGCCACGCAATTGTTGGTCACGTCTTGCCTGATTCCGACCCAGTCCACAAGGTTACGATTATTCCACGTGGCGGTACCGGTGGAGTAACATGGTTCTTACCGCCAGAAGATAAGAGCTACACAAATGTTTACGAGTTTAAGGATATTTTGGCTCGGGCAATGGGCGGACGAATCGCTGAGCAATTGATTTACGGCGATGACGGAATCACTACTGGAGCTGGTTCGGATTTGCGAAAAGCGACTGAAATTGCCCGTGATATGGTGATTGAGCAAGGAATGGGCAAGGGCTTGCGCGATCAAGTATTCCATGAAGATAACGGCGGCTTGATGTTCGATAAAATGACCAGAGAGCGTCCGTATTCTGATGAGACTGCGAAGATGATTGATGAGGAAGTCGCGCAATTGATTACCGAAGCTAAACATCGCGCAATGTTGGTATTGAAAGAGAATCGTTCGTTCCTTGATAAGTTGGCCGAGGCTCTACTGAAGGAAGAAACTCTGGAAGAATCTGAGGTTGACGAGATTCTTAAAGGCACTAAGTTACCAAAAGAAGCTAAACTTCATTCGTAAAATACTATGGGGCGCGTTCGTAGTACAGTTACGAAAATAAATCAGCGGCTTAATGTGAAATTGGCTGCTACGATTATGGCTAGTTCGACGTTGCTGTCGAGCTTGCTGGGATTTTTCCGTGATCGTCTACTAAACTCAGCCTACATGCCAAGTAAAAATGGAGCATTTGCAGGATATCCTGTTGGGCTGGATGCCTATACGGCAGCTTTCATGGTGCCAGATTTTATGTTTGCAGTGCTGGTTTCTGGTGCGCTTAGTGTGACGTTCATTCCAGTTTTTAATGAGCGCTGGGTCAAGGGCAATAAGCAATCGGCTTGGCAAATTAGCTCGAGCATGATTAATTTCATGGCGCTAATAACTATGGCGGCGTCGGTGCTGATTATTATTTTCGCTGATCCATTGATGAAGTATTTAATCGCACCTGGTCTGAGCGAGTCTGGCCATGCTTTGGCGGTTAGTATGATGCAAGTGATCGCGGTTAATCCGTTTATTTTTGCGGTTGCGGCGGTGATTGCTAGTATCCAGCAAGCGGTTGGGCGATTTATGTTCTGTGCGCTGGCGCCAATGCTGTATAACGTCGGTATTATTATCGGTACGGTGTGGTTCACTGGCGGCGTCAATTTATTCGGCTGGCAGATTTTTGACGGCGGCATTATGGGTGTGGCGTTAGGTGTGGTCTTGGGCTCGTTCCTGCAATTGATCGTCAGCGCGGTTGGCTTGGCTGGGCTTGGATTTGATTACAATTTCAAAATTTATTGGCGGAATAAAGGATTTAGAAAAGTTTTATCTTTACTGCCGGCGCGTTCTGTTGACCAAGGAATGGATTATGTGGTTAGCTTGGTTGAGGTCAATTTGGCTTCGCGCTTGGCCGATGGAACAGTTAGGGCGTACCAGCAGGCTTTAACTCTTCATATGATGCCGATCAATCTTATTGGCGTGGCGATTTCAAATGCCGCCTTTCCTCAGTTGACTGAGCATTTGGGTGAAGGTCGAAATGACCTATTTCAAAAAGATCTGCGTTCCCTGCTGAGAATTATTTTTTGGATGGCACTTCCGGTGTCGGTGGTGATTTTCTTTACCAGGGGATACGTTGCGCACTTTATTAGTAACGGTGGTGATCAGCTGATTGCTGGAATTTTGGGCTGTCTGGTCGTGGCGATTTTATTCCGAACTATTTACCATATGGCCGCGCGAGCATTTTATGCCCGCCAAGACACGAAAACTCCGCTGTATATTTCAATTTTCTCGATTACTTTGAATATTATTTTAGCAATTGTTCTATCGATGGTCTTGAAAATGGGCGCGTATGGATTGGCTTGGGCTCAATCAACAGTGGCGGTTTTGGAAGTGGTCGTGCTTTTGGTGGTTATGAATCGTCAAATGCCAAAATTATTCGACATGACATTTGTGCAAGCGATTTTTAAGATGATACTCGCTGGAATTGTTACGGGTGTAGTTTGTTATATTGGTGTGTTAGTTTTGCCGTTTCGTTATCATGACGACAGCTTCTTTAGCGCTTTTCCGAAATTCGTTATCATTTCATTGGTTAGTTTTGGGGCATATGCCATGGCTTCGAAGTGGTTGAAATTGCCAGAAATTGACCCGATTCTTGCACGATTGAAAAAAGTGTTATTTGGACGATTGGAGTTTAAGGGCTAATGGAAAATATTCGGAATTTTTGTATTATTGCTCATATTGATCATGGCAAGTCTACGCTGGCCGATCGAATGATGGAGATGACTGGGACTGTAGAAAAGCGCGAAATGAAATCGCAGTTGCTGGACTCAATGGATTTGGAGCGGGAAAAGGGCATCACTATTAAGCTGGCGCCGGTGCGGATGCGATATAAAAATGTCGATTTGAATTTGATTGACACTCCGGGGCATGTCGATTTTAGCTATGAAGTCTCGCGCAGTTTGCAGGCTTGTGAGGGCGCGATATTGGTGGTTGATGCTAGCCAGGGAATTCAGGCGCAAACATTGTCGAATGTTTATCTGGCGATGGAACAGGATTTGACAATTATTCCGGTCTTGAATAAGGTTGATTTGCCGGCCGCCGACATACCGCGCGTATCCAGACAAGTTATTAATTTGTTGGGCTGTGACGAGAGCGAGATTATTCATATTTCTGCTAAAACTGGTCAAAACGTAGATAAGGTTTTGGATGCGGTTGTTGAGCGAATCCCGGCGCCAGTTGGCGAGGTTGATGGTCCAACTAGGGCGCTGATTTTTGATAGTTATTATGACGATTATCGTGGCGTGATTTTATACGTGCGGGTGGTTGATGGGCGAATTAAAAAGGGTGAGTCTATCCGAATGATGGCGACTGGCGCAAATGGACTAGCTCTGGAAGTTGGTCATCTTAACCCAGCCATGCAGCCCGACCCTTCGCTTGAAACTGGCGAAATTGGCTATATTGTGACAAACCTGAAGACGACACGCGAGGCGCGGGTTGGCGATACGGTAACACTGGGGAGATATTTTAATTAAGATTAAAAAGGGAAACCACGAATCTACAAACAATAAGCTTAACTGAATTTTTTTGGCGTTGGTTCGTAGTATTGACGCGTATGATTGCTGAAATCAGTTTCCTTACCAGATTTGGCATAGCATTTATTCGACAAAACTCATTAAGTCTCTTAATAAAGAAATCAAACGTCAAACGAAATAGAAGGTTCTTTTTCCTAACGAGGAGGCTCTGGAACGTTACTTAGTTACTTTGTTTGAAGACTCTACTAGAGTGTTTACACAAAATTATTGACAGCATCTTTTCCTTTATAATATAATAAAACCTCATGAGGTATTATATGTCTAAACAAAAAATTAATCGCTTTGTCGGATCTATTGGAGCTTTTATTGGGATCCTTGTCTTTATTGCATATATTCCACAAATTATCGCTAACCTACAAGGAGAAAAAGCTCAACCATTCCAACCACTATTCGCAGCAGTTTCTTGTTTAATTTGGGTAATCTATGGTTGGACAAAAGAACCTAAAAAAGACTGGATCCTCATCATTCCCAATGCAGCGGGAGTGATATTAGGCGGTTTAACTTTTATTACTTCTTTATAAAAGTTATATAAACAAAACCAGCAACTTCATAAAAAAGTTGCTGGTAGAGATTTTGGACTATCACAGGAAAAAATATTTAACCAAAGTGATATATTGTTTGATAAATCAGAGTATAATAGTAATTAAAAATAGGATTGGATAGCGAGCAGATTCTTGCTTCCTGCTATGTTTATATTCCATCAAGTGTAAGTTAATTAAGATTAAAAAGGGAAACCACGAATCTACAAACAATAAGCTTAACTGAATTACAAAAACACCTCGATCAAACTTGTAAGGAGAAAGGTTGGGATAAAAATTCTGTCACTGAAGTATTCTTATTGTTAGCCGAGGAAGTTGGCGAGCTGGCGAAGGCGATTCGCAAAGAGACAGGATTTAAGGGAGAAAAAAGACCTGATAACCACGACAATCTGCGCGAGGAGTTTGCGGACGTGCTGAACTATTTGATGGAATTGGCAAATCGGTTTGACGTCAATTTGGCGGAAGTGTATTTTGAGAAGCACAAGATCAACCAGACGCGACAGTGGAAATAGTATATACTGTATTGAAAAGCGCAGATGTAATAAAATGCACGAAATAGGTATTGATATATCTGTTGTTGGCAATTATGAGTAACTTCAAAAACTTTACAGAGAAGATTAGATGTCGCGTAATTCCGATAACACGCGACCGTCGTGTGTGGTTAGATGAGAAAATTGTTGGCGATGATTCGTATAGTATTTTTATGAATGGGCGATCATACGAACTTGGTGAAGAATACGATGACTTTTTGTATGTCATTGCTGACAACTTTACTGGACTAGCAGATTCTATTCTCCGCGAGTTGTATGCGCGCGGATTTTCATCGTCAGACTATAAACTGATCAACGAAAATTATATTCATCTAGATTATAGCTTTTTGAGCGATGACATGCCTTGGGTCGCCTGGCGTAATGTTGATGTGATAGTTAAGGGTGATATTACTGATGAGAAGGACTATCGTCGTGACAAAGCTAAGCGCGGTCGGTGGATGAGTTACGCTGAACTGGTTCAGGCTATTGGCAAGAATCAAGCTCATAAGATTTTTGAGCAGTTATAGGCTAGACCTTAGTGTGTAAGGAATAATTTGCTGAGAATAAGTAGGCATTGCAAGGAGCGATTTACTGTGCATTTATACAAGAACGCTGAGCTGATATAATAATACATAGTTATGACCAAAGAAATTACCGTCCAACCACTTCCGGGTTATAAAGAAGTTAAGCCGTTTGTTTATGCGGGGTTTTTCCCGGTGTCCAATGAAGACTACAATGACCTGAAAGAGGCAATTGAAAAGTTGAGCCTGAGCGATTCGGCGTTACAGTTCGAGCCGGAGAATTCGCCGGTTTTGGGTTATGGTGTGCGAATCGGTTTTTTGGGATTGCTACATATGGATATTATTCGCGAGCGACTAGAGCGTGAATATAATTTGGATTTAATTGTGACCAATCCGAGTACTGATTATCAAGTTAGTTTGACGAATGGCGAGGAGTTGGATATTAAGTCTGCCAGTGAATTGCCCGACCCAGCGCAAATAAAAGAGATTCGCGAGCCGTGGATTGACGGTGAAATTGTTGTGCCGCAGGATTACATCGGTGCGGTGATTCAGCTGATTGTGAGTAAGCGTGGTCGTCAGAAAAACCTAAGTTACATCGACGAGCGGGCGCTGATTTCATTTGCGGCGCCACTTGCGAATTTGTTGACGGATTTTTATGACCAATTGAAGTCGATCACCAGCGGCTACGGTTCGTTTAATTATGAGTTGGCGGATTATCAAGTGGAAGATTTGGTGCGCGTCGATTTTTATGTAGCGGGTGAGATGGTTGATTCGTTGAGCGTAATGTGCCATCGGTCGGAATCGCAGCATTTGGGACGCGAGATTGTTAAGAAGTTGAAAGAAGTCGTGCCTCGTCAGAGTTTTGAGGTTTCATTGCAAGCGGCAATTGGCGGTAAATTTATTGCCAGGGAAAATATCGGCGCTTATCGAAAAGATGTTACGGGCTATCTTTACGGCGGCGATGTCAGTCGTAAAAAGAAGCTTCTCGCCAAGCAGGCGCGTGGTAAAAAACGAATGAAACGCTTTGGTAAAGTCGACATACCGAGCGAAGCATTTATGGTGATGTTGAAAAGGGATTAATTGTGAAAAAACCTATTGTTTATATTGATATGGATGGCGTTTTGGCGGATTTCAAATCTGCTTTAACGAAGATATCGCCTGAGTTGATTGATGAGTTTGCTGGCCAGCACGATAATATTCCAGGAATTTTTTCTTTGATGGATCCAGTGCCTGGAGCTATTGATGCGGTTTACGCCCTGAAAGACAAATATGATTTATATATTTTATCTTCTTCTCCATGGGAAAATCCGACGGCTTTGGGTGATAAATTGGCGTGGGTGAAAAAGTATTTTGGCGGCGAAGGTTCGGATAATGTTTTCTTCCGTAAGGTTATTTTTTCGTCAGCAAAGAATTTGAGTCGAGGCGATATTTTGATTGACGATCGGACGGCGAATGGTGCGGGCGAGTTTCCTGGTCGGCTTATTCGTTTTGGAAGTTCTGAATTTCTCAATTGGCAATCTGTACTTGATGAGTTATTATAGGTAAATATTATGCCAAGTATTGAAGACCTTATTGCAAATTATCAGCCAACTGAGTCGACAATTGAGTTGGTCAAAAGTACGAAAATTGCGCTGCTTGCGGGAATTTCTGGTGCGGGCAAAGACACGATAAAAAAACAATTACTGAAGTCGCCAGAGTTTCGCGATATTGTTTCTCATACTACGCGCGCGCCACGCACAAATAACGGATGCGTCGAGCAAGATGGAATTGACTATCATTTTATTGATTCGCAAACTGCCGAAAATATGCTACAAAATAATGAATTTATTGAAGCAAAGTTTGTTCACGGTACGGTTTATGGGACGTCGGTGGCTGAGCTAAAATTAGCGCATGATCAGAACCGCGTGGCAATCACTGACATTGACGTTCAGGGCGTGGAGGAATATGAGCGATTGGCGCCAGATAGCATTGCGATTTTTATTGTGCCGCCAAATAGCCAAACTTGGATTGAGCGATTAAAAAAGCGTTACGCAACTGAAGAAGATTTTCAAGCGGAGTGGCCGAAGCGTCACGCCTCGGCGATAAAAGAGTTGGCTTACGCGCTTGAAGTTCCGTATTATCACGTGATTATTAATGACGATTTGGAGCGAGCAATTCGAGTGACCGAGGAAATTATTTTGCGCGGCGACGTGTTTAAGCGTCAGGATGATGAGGCGCGTTTGGTAGCTCGAAATCTCCTCAATGATATAATTAATCTATGAGTTCAGTAAAAACTCCAAAAAAAATAGCAGCCAGGCAAGATCATTCTTCGAAGACCTTGACTACATTGTTAGACCAATCCTTTTTTATCTTTGCAGGTTTGGCGTCGTTTTGGTTAGCGTGGTTGGTACTTAGAGAAGGTTGGGCGACGGGCGGCTGGTGGCTGGTTGGCTTATTCTTTGTCGTGTGGATAATTGTGGCATATTTGGCGTTGCCTAGGCTCCATCGAATTTTGAGTAATATGTATGTGCCGAACTATTTTATCGGCAGGACGCGAACGGCGGACGGAATATTAAGTGACCCTGTCAATTTGAGTGTGCGCGGCTCGGAAGAAAAGCTCCATAAGGCAATGACTGAGGCTGGCTGGGTTCTGGCGGATGACATAACTCCGAGATCAGCTTGGAAAATGGTACTTACGGTGCTGAGTGGTCGTAGTTATCCAAATGCGCCAGTGTCGCCAGCATTTTTGTTTGGCAGACGGCAGGACTTTGCTTATCAGCAGGAAGTTGACGGTAACCCAAGACGTCGTCATCATGTTAGGTTTTGGCGCTGCCCAAATGGCTGGCTTCTTCCTGGCGGTCATCGAGTTGATTGGTTGGCGGCTGGTACGTACGATAAAAGTGTTGGCTTTTCTTTGTTTACTTTTCAGTTCACGCATAAAATTGACGAGAATATTGATATTGAACGAGATTATATCATTGAGTCGGTTAAAAGTAACAATAAAAATGTTAGAGTGACGATATTAAAGGATTTTTCAACGGGCTATCATTCGCGTAACGGTCTTGGAGATTCCATTCGCACTGATGGCGATTTACCGATTTTGGAAGTCAGTTGGATAAAGGCTGACGATAATGTTGCGGCTTCAACGCGGCTCGGGGTGATTATGGATGGCACAATTTATGATCGTCATCCGCGAAATCATGAAACTTTATTGGAAGAGCTTTGGGGCCGCCGACCACCGCAGATTTTAATTGGCGGCGGACTAATGATTCTGGCTTCGTTATTCACAATTGGGCAAATGTTGGTGGACTTTTCTAGCTGGCCGACGACTTTGGTGCAGGTTGCGAATATTGACGGAATTGATATAAATGCTGCGAATACCATGTTGTCAATGATGGCTGGCTTTAATGTTCTGCTGGTCGTGGCGGAAATCGTGCTGGTTGGGCTGTTGCTTCGAGGGAGTAGTCGGGCGCGAATCTCGCTACTTTCTGTGGCGACACTAGCTATTGTTACCGAATCTTTATCTGTGACAATTGGGCGAATTAATGCGTCGATTATGCTGCTTTTGATCTCGATTGGTGTGCATATTATGATTATGATGTTGTTCTCTTCAGATGCAGCGCGCTACTTTACGGAAAGACGATAAGGTTTGGCACTCTGCTTGTATGAGTGCTAGATTTGCGATATAATTGGATTATGACCGAACGTCAACAAGCAATCCTTGTCGCGATTATCGAGCAGTACGCTGAAATTGCGGCGCCAGTTGGTAGCGTAACGCTAGCCAAATTATTTGGCGTGAGTAGCGCCACGATTCGCAGTGAAATGGCAAAACTTGAGGAGATGGGATTTATTGAGGCGCCGCACACGAGCGCGGGTCGAATTCCGACAGATAAGGGATATCGTTTTTATGTCAATGGAATCACGGCGGCGCAAATGACGGAATTGCCGAGCGGTATTGATAGCAGCACGAAGGCAATTGAGGCGCACGTCAATTCAAATGTTGATACTTCAGACAAAGCAATTCGTCGAGCGGTTGATGGTTTAGTGGAAATGACTGGCAATTTTGGTTTTGCGTCATTTGGCTCGAGTTTGTATATGAACGGAATGACTCAGCTGTTTAGCCAGCCGGAGTTTGGCGATGGCGATCACGTTCAGGCAGTTGCTAAATTGATTGATAATATCGAACCGTGGCTGCGTGAGGCGGCGCCGGACGAACCGCTAAATGTGTTTATTGGTAGCGAAAATCCAATTGGCAAGAGTAGCGGTGTTACGTTGATTATAAGTAAATTTAAGTCATCGTCTGGTGGTGATAATTACATCGGTGTGATTGGTCCGACGCGACAAAATTATCGTCGAACGATGGAGCTGGTGCGTCGTACGGGCGCGATGCTGGAAGAAGTCTTGTAGTGGCTAAAAGGAGGAAAAATGACGAAGAATAAAAAAGCTGAAGATTTAGAGAAAGAAATTGCTGAGCTGACGTCGGATCTGCAGCGGACTCGAGCGGATTTTGAGAATTATCGTAAGCGCGTGGACGCGGAAAAACAATCAGCGCACGAGTTGGGTCAAACTAAGTCGGTGATGAAATTATTGCCAGTCATTGATACAATTGAGCGAGCTGTTGCTAACGTCCCAGAGGAACTTCAAGATAATGCGTGGGTTAAGGGCGTGGCTGGTTTGAGTAAGCAGCTTGATAAGCAATTGAAGGAGATTGGTTTGGAGAAAATTGACGCCAAACCCGGAACTTTGTTTAATCCTGAATTTCATCAGGCTGTTCAATTTGACGAATCAACGGATGGTGACAAGGAAGTTGTTGCCGAGGAGCTTCGCGCTGGCTATACTTTGAACGGATCAGTTATTCGCGACGCAATGGTAAAAGTTGCCCGTCAGTAATAGACGTTTATAATGAAATAAGTGCGCTACTTGTTTTTGGAGTGGCGCCTTTTATTTATCAATAGAATAATTGCAATAACGATCAGAGATATACCGATTGCAAGACCTATAAATAAAGATTCTCCGGTGTTTTCGAGAAGATTACCAGATTGTGTAACAGTCTGATATGAAGTGCTACTTCCTTGATGGCTTTCTTGATGACCAGTAGTAGTACATGGCTGACCGTTAGTATAACTGCCTGCACCGTAGCTACTACAGTTATAAGTGGCAGAAAAATTGTGAAATATAATTCGATTACTCATCATGACTCTATTGATTTTATAAGCATTACTACTATAATAGAGGAGTAATACTATAAAAACAAGGGGGATGTGTTATGCCACAGATTGGCGTTCCGGAGCTGGTTGTAATACTAGTTATTTTACTTATATTGTTTGGTGCAAAAAGATTGCCCGAGTTGGCGCGAAGTATCGGTTCATCAGCAAGAGAGCTAAAGACAGCGTTCAAGGAGGATGATGAAAAGAGTAGTGCATCGCAATCCGGCGAAGCGAAAGATAAGTAATTCGTCGCAAGTTTCTGGTTCATCGCCAGTATTTATGGATCATATCCGAGAGTTGCAGTGGCGACTTGCTATCGTTGCGCTTGCTTTTTTGGCAACTGGTGCGGCGGTGTATCCATTTTTCGATAAAATTGTAGCGTTATTACTTAAGCCGCTTGGAAATAATCTATCTTTGGTGTATTTAACGCCAGGGGGTGCTTTTAATTTTGCCGTACAAGTGTGCATTTATGCTGCAATGATTGGGGCGCTACCTGTTGCGCTATATCATATATATCGCTTTGTTATGCCTGCGGTCGAGAAAACGACGTTACGAGGAGTGCTTGGATATTCCCTAAGTTCTTTATTGCTGGCAGCAGCCGGCGTTGCTTTTTCATACTTTCTAGCGTTGCCGGCAGCTATTCAATTCTTGACTAGTTTTGACTTAAAAAACATCAGCCCCATGCTGACGGTTGAGTCGTATCTTTCGTTCGTGATGACATACTTGCTAGCCGGGGCATTGTTATTTCAATTACCGCTATTTATGACAATCATAAATCGCATAAAGCCAATGACTCCCCGGATGTTAATGTCTGGTCAGCGGCATGTTATTCTTTGGTCTGTGGTGTTTGCTGCGGTTATCTCTCCAACTCCAGATGCTGTAAATCAATTGCTATTAGCAGCTCCGATAATTGTGATGTATCAAGTGGGTATAGTAATTATCCTATTGAAAAACCGTAAGCGAACGGATAGAAAATCGAAAGACGGTTTGTTGACTCGTTCGGTTGTCGTAGATAATGAGTCGGCAAATCATACTGCAAAAGATATCAAACCTTGTCCTGTGGGGGCGAAGAAGGCGTCTATTTGTCCCGAACCAGATACACCAATTCTAGTGAAGAAGCCAGTGTCGAATTGCACATTAGCTAATCGTCGCTCGCTTGATGGATTCGTGGCAATGAAGACAGAGAAACCATCTCCAGTAGTAAATAAGAAGGTGGTTATTCCGAAGAAAACAGTCTCAAAACCTGTACCGATAAGAAGATCTTTGTCTCGATCGGTAGATGGATTTTCTATACCATCTCGGTCTGTTTCGGTATCTGTTCCTTCTAGATATGTAAAGCTTGTGTAAAATATTTGCATACTTAAATATGTGGTGATATAATTTACCACAACAATAGAAAAAAACAAAAAAAGAGGAAACTATGAACACACCAATTCAAGTTAACGAATTATTAGAGAAACCGATGGATCGTCGGGAATTTCTTAAAAACGTTGGAATTGCAGGATTGTTTGTTATGGGCGGCGGAACGATTGTGCGATCGATAGTCGATTTTATGTATCAGCAGAAACAGCCTCGTCAGGTTGCTATTGCTAAAACTTCTGCGTATGGCGCAAGTCGTTATGGTGGCATGTAATTTGATAATATTTTGCAATTTTTACGGTAATTATATATTATAGGATAAAAGCTAAAGGTTAGTTTGCATACAGGGAGGATAAGATGGCAAGGTTACCGCAGCCTGGTGGCGACGATGGAAATTGGGGCATAATATTAAATGAATATTTGC